>NZ_CBCSIW010000011.1:0-129515 GCF_965139575.1 Comamonas aquatilis
TGGCGAATCGTGGCTCTGACACGCAAGCCAAGCTTGATATAAAGCTCAACTGCACGAATCCTGTCTGCGTATGAGTACATGAACTACCTCCTGGTAGTCCAAGTTTTTGTCCGCATCCCCGCCGCATTGCTCCATTTCGCGCTGAGTGCGAAAACCGCATCTACAGCAGCCGAAGTCCGACAGGTCACACAAAAATTCGGGCAGCCGCCGATAGTCCGACTCTGGCAAACCGGCAAGCTGCTACTTCAGTTCAGGCCTCGAGCTGGCGCCAAACGGTTTTTCCGCCGCTGGATTTGTCCAGCTGCGTCAGCACATCGGCATGTGCCTGCAACTCCTGCTCGTTGGCTCGAACAACTTGCAGCTTGAAAGTGCTCAGGTCCACCGAAGGAATGGTGATGGCACCTGCGGCCTCGGCCTCCGAAGGCTCCTCAGCAACAATGAGCGCGTCCTGGCCACGCGTGAGGTTGATATAAACATCTGCCAGCAACTCGGCATCCAGCAAGGCGCCGTGCAGCGTGCGGCCGGAGTTGTCGACTCCGAGTCGATCACACAGCGAGTCCAGCGAGTTGCGCTTGCCCGGGTACATCTCCTTGGCCATGACCAAGGTGTCGATCACGCCAGAGATGCATTGTGTGAGGGGCGGACGCTTGGCCAGCTTGAGCTCGTTGTTCAGAAAGCCCAAATCGAAAGGTGCGTTGTGAATGATGAGTTCCGCACCTTGCAGATACTCCCAGATCTCGTCGATCTTGGTTTCGAAACGCGGCTTGTCGGCCAAAAATTCCGTGGTGATGCCGTGCACACGCAAGGCATCGGGGTGGCTGTCGCGCCCGGCATTGAAATACAGGTGCAAGTTATTGCCGGTGAGCTTGCGGTTGACCATCTCCACACAGCCCAGCTCAATCAGTCGATCACCATCGACCGCCGACAAACCCGTTGTTTCCGTATCCAGAATAATTTGGCGCGACATGCCTGCCCTTTTCTTTGCTGTGCTCAGTGGTTTTCTTTGGCGTGATTGATGGAGTACTTGGGAATCTCCACCGTCACATTTTCACGCGCCAGAATGGCTTGGCACGACAGGCGGGACTGAGGCTGCAGGCCCCAGGCACGGTCAAGCAGGTCTTCTTCTTCTTCCTCAGCTTCATTGAGCGAGTTCAGGCCTTCTCTGACGATGACATGGCATGTGGTGCAGGCACAGCTCATATCGCAGGCATGTTCGATGTTGACGCCATTGTCCAGCATGGCTTCACAGATCGACGTGCCGACAGGCGCCTCGATTTCGACTCCGTTCGGGCAATACTCGGCGTGGGGAAGGATTTTGATAATGGGCATGACTGACTGCTAATGTCTGCGGATCGAATTAAAGGGACTGCACGTTCTTGCCGGCCAGAGCCTGCTGGATGCTGCGGTTCATGCGCTCGGCGGCGAAGGCTTCCGTGCCCTTGGCCAGAGCCTGTGTGGCGTGCTCAACAACGGCAGGATCATCGCTGCCCACGCTGACACGCAGGGCGGACAGCAGCCCATCAATCAGCTCACGCTGCTCGCTGCTGAGCACATCACCATCGGCTTGCAAAGCGCTTTGCGTGGCCAGCAGCATGCGATCGGCGTCCACACGGGCTTCCACCAAGGCACGAGCCTTCATGTCTTGCTGGGCAGTGGCAAAACCGTCTTGCAGCATGCGGGCGATTTCATCGTCCGACAGGCCATAGGAAGGCTTAACGTTGATGCTCGCCTCCACTCCGCTGATCTGCTCTTTGGCGCTCACCGCCAGCAGACCATCGGCGTCCACGGTAAAGGTCACGCGAATGCGTGCCGCACCAGCAGCCATGGGTGGAATGCCGCGCAGCTCGAAGCGGGCCAGGCTGCGGCAATCGGCCACCAGATCGCGCTCGCCCTGCACCACATGAATGGCCAAAGCGGTCTGCCCGTCCTTGTAGGTGGTGAAATCCTGAGCACGTGCCGTAGGAATGGTTTCGTTGCGGGTGATGATCCGCTCAGCCAGCCCACCCATGGTTTCCACGCCCAGAGACAACGGAATGACATCGAGCAGCAGCAAATCGCCTGCCGTGTTGTTGCCCGCCAGCTGATTGGCCTGGATGGAGGCGCCCAGGGCCACGACTTCGTCGGGGTTGAGATTGGTCAGCGGCTGGCTGCCAAAGAAATCGGCCACGGCCTGGCGCACCTGCGGCATGCGCGTGGAGCCGCCAACCATGACAACGCCTTGCACCTCATCGCGGGTCAAGGCGGCATCCTTAAGTGCACGACGCACGGCAGACAGGCTTTTAGCAGTAAGGTGAGCAGTCGCCGCGCTGAAATCCTCACGTTTGACATCAAAACGTACTGAACCCGAAGACAGATCAGCGGTAAATGCTACAGTTTCTGCATCTGTCAACGCCTGCTTGCAGTTGCGTGCGGCAATGCGCCAACCCGTCTTATCGGCTGCGTTTTGCAGCTGCACGCCGGTTTTATCAGCCACAAAAGCGGCCAGCGCATCGTCGTAATCATCACCGCCCAGGGCCGAATCACCGCCCGTGGCAATCACTTCAAACACGCCTTGGGACAGGCGCAGCACGGAGATATCGAAAGTGCCGCCGCCCAGGTCGTAAACGGCGTAAACACCCTCCGCCGCGTTGTCCAGGCCATAGGCAATCGCCGCAGCCGTGGGCTCATTGATCAGGCGCAGCAGGTTGATGCCGGCGAGCTTGGCCGCATCCTTGGTCGCCTGACGCTGGGCATCGTCAAAGTAAGCGGGCACGGTGATGACGGCGCCATACAGCTCATCATCAAAAGTGTCTTCGGCGCGAAAGCGCAGCGTGGCGAGAATTTCAGCGCTGATTTCCACGGGCGTCTTGGCGCCGTCCACGGTCTCGATAGCGATCACACCGCTGCTCAGGCTGTCTGCACCGAACTGGTAAGGCAGTTTCTCGGGCGACTCGATGTCCTTGAGACTGCGACCCATGAAACGCTTGGCCGAGCTGATGGTGTTGACTGCATCTGCGGCCTGCGATTCTTTGGCATCAAAGCCGATCTGACGACGGCCGCCGCTCAGGTAACGCACCACGGAAGGCAGGAGCACGCGGCCTTGCTCATCAGGCAAGCACTCGGCTACACCGTTGCGTACGGCGGCCACCAACGAATGGGTAGTTCCCAGGTCGATACCGACTGCGATACGCCGTTGGTGGGGATCAGGAGATTGACCGGGTTCGGAAATCTGCAAAAGCGCCATGGAAATTCTATTTATGAAGGTGACAGGCCAGCGGGGATGGCCTTTTCAAGATCGGACTTTCTCTTTGCATCTGCAGGAATACATCGCAGAGAGAACTGCTGGGTCTTATTGTCCCAGTTGATCGCGGCGGCGCTCTATGTCCTCGGCAAATCGCGCAACAAACATGAGGGCTCTCACTTGAGCCACGGCCGCAGCCGGGTCATGCGCTTCGTCGAGCAAACGGCCGCACTCGGCCAGCATGCGGCGGCGCGCTGCCAGCACCTCAGCATCGAGCGCATCCAGCTCCTTTTCGCTATCGGCTTCTTCCAGCGCTTCCCGCCACTCCATCTGCTGCATCAAGAATGCGGCCGGCATGGCGGTGTTGTCCTCCGCCCGCACAGGTGCGCCATTGAGCTCACACAGATAGGCGGCTCGCTTGAGCGGATCCTTCAGACGTTGATAGGCCTCGTTGATGCGCACAGACCACTGCATGGCCACGCGCTGAGCTGCAGCCCCTTGTGCGGCAAAGCGATCGGGGTGGGCTTCGCGCTGCAGCTCTTTCCAGCGCGCGTCAATCACACTGCGCTCTTGCGCAAACTGGCGCTGAAGCGCAAACAATTCAAAGTCGTCGGATTGCAGATTCATGGCATTAAAAAGCCGCCTGCAGCAAAGCTGAGGCGGCTTCCTTTATTCAAAACCAGGGAGCTGACCAAGGCCAGAGATACCTAGCAAGCGCCGCCTTGCGGCGAGGGGGCGTCCCTCCTGGGGGCGCCCGGCCAGGGGAAGCCGCAAAGCGGCTCAGGGGCAGTTAAATTCTGAAGCTCTCGCCGCAGCCGCAACGATCGCGCTCATTAGGGTTATGGAATTTGAAGCCCTCGTTCAGCCCCTCGCGCACGAAGTCAAGCTCCGTACCGTCGATATAGGCCAAGCTTTTGGGATCAATCAGGACCTTGATGCCGTGATCTTCGAAAACCACATCATCAGCCTGCACCTCATCCACATACTCCAGCTTGTAAGCCAAGCCGGAGCAACCTGTGGTCTTCACACCCAGGCGAACACCAATACCCTTGCCACGGCGGGAAAGATACCGGCTCACATGACGGGCAGCCGCCTCAGTCATAGAGATCGCCATGATCTCAGGCTTCCACAGCCACCGTGCGCTTGGCACGGTAGTCGCTCACAGCGGCCTTGATGGCATCTTCGGCCAGAATGGAACAATGCACCTTCACGGGTGGCAAAGCCAGCTCTTCAGCAATCTGGCTGTTCTTGAGTGCTTCGGCTTCGTCCAGCGTCTTGCCCTTGACCCATTCAGTCACCAGGGAAGAGGAAGCGATGGCCGATCCACAGCCATAAGTCTTGAAGCGTGCGTCTTCGATCACGCCGGTTTCGGGATTGACCTTGATCTGCAGCTTCATCACGTCGCCGCAGGCAGGTGCACCCACCATACCCGTGCCTACGGAGTCATCGCCCTTGTCGAACGAGCCCACGTTACGGGGGTTTTCATAGTGGTCAACCACTTTTTCGGAGTAAGCCATGGTGTCTACCTCTTGAACTTCTGATCTTTGCTTAGTGTGCCGCCCATTGAATAGTGCTGAGGTCGATGCCGTCTTTAAACATCTCCCACAGTGGGCTCAATTCGCGCAGCTTGGCTACATTGGTGCGAATGGCTTCAATGGCGGTGTCAATCTCTTCTTCGGTCGTGAAGCGACCAATGGTCATGCGCAGGCTGCTGTGGGCCAGCTCATCGCTGCGACCCAGGGCACGCAGCACATAGCTGGGCTCCAGGCTGGCGGATGTGCAGGCGGAGCCGGAAGATACGGCCAGACCCTTGATGCCCATGATCAACGATTCGCCTTCGACGAAGTTGAAGCTCATGTTCAGGTTATGGGGCACACGATGCTCCAGATCACCGTTCACAAACACTTGCTCCATGTCCTTGAGGCCATCAAGCAGGCGCTGCTGCAGACGCTTGGCGTGCTCGTAGTCCTTGGAAAACTCTTCCTTGGCAATGCGGTAGGCCTCGCCCATGCCCACGATCTGGTGGGTAGGCAACGTGCCCGAACGCATGCCGCGCTCGTGTCCGCCACCGTGCATCTGGGCTTCCAGGCGCACGCGGGGCTTGCGGCGCACATACAGAGCACCGATACCCTTGGGGCCATAGCTCTTGTGCGATGCCAGGCTCATCAGATCGATGGGCATGGCCTGCATATCCAGCACCATCTTGCCCGTGGCCTGTGCGGCATCCACATGGAATATGATGCCTTTTTCGCGGCAAATGGCACCAATGGTGTTCAGATCCTGAATCACACCGGTTTCATTGTTCACGGCCATCACGCTGACCAGAATGGTGTCGGGGCGGATCGCCGCCTTGAACACATCCAGATCGAGCAGACCGTCTTCCTTCACGTCCAGATAGGTCACTTCAAAACCCTGACGCTCCAGCTCGCGCATGGTGTCCAGCACAGCCTTGTGCTCGGTCTTGACAGTGATCAGGTGCTTGCCCTTGCCTTGATAGAAATGGGCAGCACCTTTGATGGCCAGATTGTCAGACTCGGTGGCGCCGCTGGTCCAGACGATTTCGCGTGGATCGGCATTGATCAGGTCAGCCACTTGCTGGCGGGCTTTTTCAATCGCTTCTTCAGCAGCCCAGCCCCAGGCATGGCTACGAGAAGCCGCATTTCCGAACTGATCACGCAACCACGGAATCATGGCATCCACCACACGGGGATCCACTGGCGTGGTTGCGCCGTAGTCAAGGTAAATAGGAAGGTGCGGGGTCATGTCCATGACTGGCTCAATCTAGTTATTCGGCTGACAAATCGTGAGAGGAATTGATGGGCGCAAAGCCCCACCCGGACAGCGTGGATATGCCGCACAGCCATGCATATCACCCTGCCCTGCTTTTGCTTGGCAGCACCTTGAGAGTGCTGCAGACCTTCGCTGACCGCTGAGTGCGATCAGGATTTGGCGAAGGCGTTACCCAGAGCGAACACCGAGTTAGGTGCATTCACGCGGATAGGCTTGACCACAGGTGCTGTGGAAATCGCACGGCGCACCACAGGCTTGTCTTCAATCTGGATGCCCTTGGCCAGTTGCTCGTCCACCAGCTTTTGCAGGGTGACGGAGTCAAGAAACTCCACCATGCGCTGGTTCAAAGCAGCCCACAGTTCATGAGTCATACAGCGACCAGCTTCGCCCAGACAGTTTTCCTTGCCGCCGCACTGGGTAGCGTCGATAGGTTCATCCACGGAGACAATGATGTCTGCCACGGTGATATCGGTTGCCTTGCGAGCCAGTGTGTAGCCGCCGCCGGGGCCGCGAGTGGATTCCACCAGCTCGTGGCGACGCAGCTTGCCGAACAGCTGTTCCAGGTAGGACAGCGAAATTTGCTGGCGTTGGCTGATGGCAGCCAACGTGACGGGGCCATTGTTCTGGCGCAGGGCCAGGTCGATCATCGCGGTGACCGCAAAACGGCCTTTAGTTGTGAGACGCATTCCGAGCTCCTTCAATCAGGATTGTTCGTTACAGAAACGCCTGCGTGGTGCTTTTATAGAGACCCGGCAGGCACAGTCTCCGCCCTTACTCCGTCCTGTTAATAGGTTCAGAGCCCTTCTGAGAGGGAAGTTTGTTGTTGAGTGTTTGCGTTGAGTATAGCACATTCCCCATTGTTTTTGTCGGGTAACAACTCACAGCAACGCCCAAGCAACTGCAATTTGCCGGACGTCTCCTACGGAGCTGCCCCAAATAACTGCTCTTTGAGTAGGGCCAATTGATCGCGTATGCGGGCTGCCTGCTCGAACTCCAGACTACGCGCGTGCTCCAGCATCTGCTTCTCCAAGCGCTTGATTTCCTTGGCTACATCCTTCTCGGACATATCCTCGACACGCGCCCGCTGCAGGGCCTGCTGCTCGATACGCTCGGCTTCCTTGCTGCTTTTCCCGCTGTAAACACCATCAATCAGGTCTTTCACCCGCTTGACAATCTGTTTTGGCTCTATGCCGTGAGCTTCGTTGTGCGCCACCTGCTTGGCGCGGCGCCGCTCGGTCTCTCCGATCGCCTTTTTCATGGACTCCGTGATGCGGTCACCGTACAAGATGGCCTTGCCATTGATATTGCGCGCCGCGCGGCCTATGGTTTGAATCAGGCTGCGCTCGGCGCGCAAAAAGCCTTCCTTATCAGCATCCAGAATCGCCACCAGCGACACTTCCGGAATATCCAGGCCTTCGCGCAGCAAATTGATCCCGACGAGCACGTCAAAGGCGCCCAGGCGCAGATCACGGATGATTTCCACACGCTCCACCGTGTCCACATCCGAGTGCAGATACCGCACCTTAACGCCGTTGTCCGTCAAATACTCCGTCAATTGCTCGGCCATGCGCTTGGTCAGCGTGGTGATGAGCACGCGCTCCTGCTTGTCCACGCGCAGGCGGATTTCCTGCAGCACATCATCCACCTGGTGTGTGGCCGGGCGCACTTCGATTTCAGGATCAACCAGACCCGTGGGCCGTACCACCTGCTCCACAACCTGACCGGCATGGGTTTTCTCGTAATCGGCGGGCGTTGCCGAAACAAACACCACCTGACGCATGCGCTGCTCGAACTCTTCAAACTTGAGCGGGCGGTTGTCCAGCGCCGAAGGCAGGCGAAAGCCATATTCAACCAGCGTGGTCTTGCGCGAGCGGTCACCGCTGTACATGGCGTTGAGCTGGCCGATCATCTGGTGGCTCTCATCGAGAAACATGATGGAGTCACGCGGCAGATAGTCCGTCAGCGTGCTGGGCGGATCGCCGGGGGCTGCGCCCGACAGGTGACGGGTGTAGTTCTCGATGCCCTTGCAATGCCCTACCTCGGTCAGCATCTCAAGGTCAAAGCGCGTGCGCTGCTCCAGACGCTGGGCTTCCACCAGCTTACCCATCTCCACCAGCTGCTTGAGGCGCTCGGCCAGCTCCAGCTTGATGGTCTCCACGGCCACCAGCACCTTGTCTCTTGGCGTGACGTAGTGGCTGCTGGGATAGACGGTAAAGCGCGGAATGTTCTGGCGCACGCGGCCCGTGAGCGGATCAAACAGCTGCAGGGTTTCGATTTCGTCATCGAACAACTCGATGCGCACGGCCAACTCCGAATGCTCGGCGGGGAAGACGTCGATCGTGTCGCCGCGCACACGGAAGGTGCCCCGGCTGAAATCCGAATCATTGCGCTGGTACTGCATGCGAATCAGCTGGGCAATCACATCGCGCTGGTTCATACGGTCGCCGGTGCGCACCGTCATGATCATACGGTGATAACTCTCGGGCTCGCCAATGCCGTAGATGGCGGACACCGTGGCCACGATCACCACATCGCGCCGCTCCATGATGCTTTTGGTGCACGACAGCCGCATCTGCTCGATGTGCTCGTTGATGGCGCTGTCCTTTTCAATGAACAGGTCGCGCTGGGGCACATAGGCTTCAGGCTGGTAGTAATCGTAGTAGCTGACAAAGTACTCGACCGCATTTTTTGGGAAAAACTCCCTGAACTCGGAGTACAGCTGTGCGGCCAGTGTCTTGTTGGGCGCAAACACGATGGCGGGCCGACCCAGGCGCGCAATCACATTGGCCATGGTGAAAGTCTTGCCCGAGCCAGTTACGCCCAAAAGCGTCTGAAACGACTCTCCGTCATTGACGCCGTTGACCAGTTGTTCGATCGCCGTCGGCTGGTCCCCGGCAGGCGGATAAGGTTGGAACAGCTCGAAGGGCGAGTCCGGGTAGTGCACAAAGCTGCCTTGCGGCGCATCAGTCATATCTTGTTCTTGCATGATGTCATGTCCATGACGCATAGGGTTAGCGCGGGTAGAATGGCAGACCAACCCTCAAGCCTAACCTAGAGTAGTTGGGGGTGACCTGACTTATTTCTATCCATCAAGGATTTTTCATGTCTCTGTTTACCGCCGTCGAAATGGCCCCCCGCGACCCTATTCTGGGTTTGAATGATCAGTTCGCTGCCGACACCAACGCCAACAAGGTGAATCTGGGCGTGGGTGTGTACTTCGACGACAACGGCAAGCTGCCCTTGCTGCAATGCGTGCAAGCCGCTGAGAAGGCCATGATGGACAAGCCCACGGCACGTGGCTACCTGCCCATCGACGGCATCGCCGCTTACGACAACGGAGTGAAGGCTCTGGTCTTCGGCGCCGAATCCGACGTGGTCAAGTCCGGCCGTGTGTCCACCGTGCAAGCCATCGGCGGCACCGGCGGCCTGAAGATTGGTGCTGACTTCTTGAAGAAGCTCAACCCCAATGCCAAGGTGCTGATCTCCAACCCCAGCTGGGAAAACCACCGCGCCATCTTCCAGAACGCCGGTTTTGAAGTCGAGAACTACGCTTATTACGACGCAGCCACCCGCTCCATCGACTTCGCCGGCATGCTGGCCGACCTGAACGCTGCCGCTGCCGGCACCGTGGTCGTGCTGCACGCCTGCTGCCACAACCCCACCGGCTACGACATCACTGCCGCCCAGTGGGATCAAGTGATTGAAGTGGTCAAGGCCAAGGGCCTGGTCGCCTTCCTGGACATGGCCTACCAAGGCTTTGGCTACGGCATCGCCGAAGACGGTGCCGTGATCGGCAAGTTCGTGGCCGCCGGCCTGAACATTTTCGTCTCCACTTCTTTCTCCAAGAGCTTCAGCCTGTACGGCGAGCGCGTGGGCGCCCTGTCCGTGGTCGCCAACGACAAGGAAGAAGCCGCTCGCGTGCTGTCGCAGCTGAAGATCGTCATCCGCACCAACTACTCCAACCCTCCTACCCACGGTGGCGCCGTGGTGGCTGCGGTGCTCAACACCCCTGAGCTGCGCGCCCAGTGGGAAGCCGAGCTGGGCGAGATGCGCGTGCGCATCAAGCAAATGCGCCAAAAGCTGGTCGACGGCCTCAAGGCTGCCGGCGTGACTCAGGACATGAGCTTCATCACCACCCAGATCGGTATGTTCTCGTACTCCGGCCTGTCCAAGGAGCAGATGGTGCGCCTGCGCTCCGAGTTCGGCGTGTACGGCACCGACACCGGCCGCATGTGCGTCGCTGCCCTGAACAGCAAGAACATCGAGTATGTCTGCAAGGCCATCGCCGCCGTGATCTAAAGTCACAACTCAGGGCCGCTGCGGCAGCCCTGAAAAACCAAAGAGCAACGGACTTTTGATCCGCTGCTCTTTTTTATGCCCCGTCGGTTTTCAACCACTTTATTTCGATAGCTGCCTGCGCTTTATCAGTCTTGTCTTCAAGCTCATAAAGGCCTGAAACTCAATGGATTCATGCGCTAGCAGCTATCAAATCTGGTAGCTCATCAAGTATTCAAGCCCCAGATGGCCGAGCGCATCGATAGCGCCCCATATTGAAAAGCGTCGTTAAAGACGCGCGGTGCTTCGCCATCCTGCACTGCTCCCGCTGCGTACAACAGCGGCAGATAGTGATCATGCGTGGGATGGGCCAGACGCGCTTGCGGGCCCCAGTCCAGAAAGGTGGACAGATCGGCCAGATTGCCGCTGTCCCAGCGCTGCTGCACCTGGGCATCGAACTGCTGGGCCCAGTCAAACGCCTGGTCATCCGCCACATCGCGCCGCAGCGCCCGCAAGTTGTGCACCACATTGCCGCTGCCCACAATCAGCACGCCGCGCTCGCGCAGAGCCCGCAGCTGAACACCCAGCTCAAAATGCTTTTCGGGCGGCAGACCATAAGGCATGCTCAGCTGCATGACGGGAATCTTGGCTTCGGGGAACATGGGTAGCAGCACCGACCAGGTGCCGTGGTCAAAGCCCCATTTCTCATCCACCCGCAAGGCCGAGCCATCAAGCGGCGAATGCAGCTCAGCAGCCAGTTGCCTGGCAACCTCAGGTGCACCCAGCGCCGGGTATTGCTGATCAAACAACTCCTGGGGAAAGCCGCCGAAATCGTGAATCGTGCGCGGTTGGGCCATGCCGGTCAAAGCCCAGTCCGACTCCGTCAGCCAGTGCGCGGAAATGCACAAGATCAGCTGCGGTGCAATGCCTTTGGCGGCCAGCTCCGCGCCCAGCGCTTTCCAGCTCTGGCGCCAGCGCGTGTCCTCGATCACGTTCATGGGGCTGCCATGGCCGAGAAACATGACCGGCATGCGCGGCGAGGGCTTGAGTTGCTGCAGCAGCTCCTGGGGCAAAACAGTGGGTGAGGTTGTGGTCATGGAATAAGCCATCCAAGCCCCGGATGCCGCCACCATTGTGGAGCCCAGGGCAACAAGCGTGCGTCGACGCATAAGATCCGTTCAGCGCTGCCCAGGCAACAGCCAGTGCAGCTTTTTCAACATGGGCCAAGCTTGCCACAGAGCAATGCCCTTGTGGAGGCTGGCTGGCGCAACACACTGTCCTGAAAGTGCCAGGTCTTTAGCCACACACGCGATACAAGAGCCGTTGCTCAAGGCCACGACAACCTTATGAACACCCACCAGAACCATCCCCAAACTGACGGCGATCCCCAAAGCTTTGCCCCGCTTCAAGGCGTGCGCGTTCTGAGCCTGGCCCTCAATCTGCCCGGACCTGCGGCCCTGTGGCGCTGCGCCGGCATGGGAGCGCAATGCCGAAAGCTGGAGCCCTTGTCCAGCGCCAGCAAAGACGGTGGCGGCGGCGGTGGTGCCGACCCCATGCAGCTCTACTGCCCCCAAGCCTATGGGCAGATGCATGAGGGCATCAACGTGCTGCAGGCCGACCTCAAGACTGAAGCCGGCCAAGCCAGCCTGCATGCGCAGCTGGCACAAACCGATGTGCTGCTGACCTCTTTCAGGCCTTCGGCGCTGAAGAAACTGGGCATGGACTGGGCGGTGCTGCAGCAGCGCCATCCACGGCTGTCACTGGTGCGCGTGGTGGGCAGCGAAGGAGCACTGGCCGACGTACCCGGCCACGACCTGACCTACCAGGCCGAAGCCGGACTGGTGCACAGCACCCAGTTGCCGCCCAGCCTGTTTGCCGATATGGCAGGTGCGCTGATGGCCAGCGAAGCCGTGCTGCAAGCCGTGCTGGTCAGCAGCCGCAGCGGGCGCGGCGTGTTCA
Organism: Comamonas aquatilis; assembly: GCF_965139575.1. NCBI lineage: Bacteria > Pseudomonadati > Pseudomonadota > Betaproteobacteria > Burkholderiales > Comamonadaceae > Comamonas > Comamonas aquatilis. The sequence goes on from NZ_CBCSIW010000011.1 coordinate 12,245, forward strand.
GAGAAGTGGGCCTGGCCCAGGCCGCCCAGTGGCTGGCCCTGCCCTGGCACTGGGGCCTGACTCAGCCTAAGGGAGACGTAGGCGGGGGCCACGCCGGCTATCGTATCTACCCCTGCGCCGATGGCATGGTTGCCGTGGCTGCGCTGGAGCCGCATTTTGCCCAGCGCCTGTGCGAAGCGGCAGAACTGCCCTTCACCCACCCCAGCGATATGCGCAAGCCGGAAATCCACACCGGCGTGGCACAGTTTCTGGCCGCCCTCAGTTGCAAGCAGCTGATGCAACTGGCCCAGGAGCGGGACATACCGCTGCATGCCCTGCCCAGCGCGCACTGACCGCTGTTTTTAAGCCGGGCGCTTTTCAAAGCCGAATTTCTCGGTATCCACCTCGCCTTGGCCTTGCAGCGCGTAGCGGTCGCCGGCAATGGCTTCAGGCCTGAAGATGTCATCCAGCTCGGCCAGCAACTCGGGGCTGAGCTTGACGCTGCCGCCGCGAATGTCTTCGTGCAGATGCTCCACGCTGGTGGTGCCGGGCAAGGCAATCACCTGCTCGCCCTGGTGCAGCACCCAGGCGATGGCCAGCTCGGCCAGCGTGCAGTCGGCTTTCTCGGCCACGGCCTGCATGGGCGCCAGCAGACGCAGATTGCGCGCATAGCTATCGGGCGCAAAACGCGGCATGGTGGCGCGGATATCGCCTTTGACCAGAGCGCCCACTTCCTGCAGCTTGCCGGTCAGAAAGGCACGGCCCACGGGGCTAAAGGCGACATAGGCAATGCCCAGCTCCTTGCAGGCGGCCAGCGTGCCCAACTCGGCATTGCGCGACCACAACGAATACTCGCTTTGCAGGGCCGCAATCGGGTGTTCCTTGTGCGCGCGGCGCAGCGCATCGGCACCGACTTCGGACACGCCCAGGGCGCGAATCTTGCCCTCCTCTTTGAGGCGCGCCATCTCTCCCACCGATTCTTCGATGGGTACGTTCTTGTCCCAGCGGTGCAGATAGTAGAGATCGATCACATCAGTGCCCAGGCGCTGCAGACTGTCTTCACAGTTCTGGCGCAGCGTCTTGGGGCGGCCGTCGATCACGCGGCGCATCACGCCGTCATCACCGCGCACACCGGCCATGCCGCATTTGCTGGCCAAGGTGATGTGGTTGCGGTGAGGCTTGAGCACCGGACCGATCAGCGATTCATTGGCACCAAAACCATAAAGCGCCGCAGTGTCGAACAAGGTGACGCCGGCATCCAGCGCGGCATGCAGCACGGCATGAGACTGCTCCACGCTGGGCGATGCGCCATAGGCATGGCTGAAATTCATGCAGCCCAGAGCTACGTTGCTGACCGTGAATGGGCCTAGTTGACGGGTTTGCATAGAGGAAATCCTTTGAATGCCTATCGGGCGGCAATGGAGACTGATTTTGATTGATTTTGGCCTGTAGCGCTTGACTGACATGCGCATACAGCTATCAATTTCGACAAGCTTGCCAATATCCAGGCTCAAACAACAAAGGCCGGAGCCCAGCCCCAGCCTTTGTACAGCTCAACAAGTCACCAGGACTTATTCAGCGTTCAGCTGCTGCTCCAGGTCGTGCAAGACCTTGTAGCAATTGAACACCTGCTGCACGCTGGAGTTGGGCTCGCGGCCCTCGCGGATGGCAGCGAAGAATTCACGGTCCTGCAGCTCGATGCCGTTCATGGACACATCGACGTTGGAGACGTCAATCTTTTCGTCCTTGCCAGTGTACAGATCGTCGTAGCGCGCCAGATAGGTGCCGGTGTCGCCGATGTAGCGGAAGAAAGTGCCTAGAGGGCCATCGTTGTTGAACGACAGGCTCAGTGTGCAGATGGCGCCATTGGCGGCCTTGAGCTGAATGCTCATATCCATGGCAATGCCCAGATCCTTGTGGATGGGGCCTTGCACGGCGTTGGCCTTGACGATGGGGCTGCCGGCCTGGTAGGCAAACAGGTCCACCGTGTGTGCAGCGTGATGCCACAGCAGATGATCCGTCCAGCTGCGGGCCTGACCCAGGGCGTTCATATTGGTGCGGCGGAAGAAATAGGTCTGCACATCCATTTGCTGGATGTTGAACTCGCCGGCCTCGATCTTCTTGTGCACCCACTGGTGGCTGGGGTTGAAACGGCGGGTATGGCCGACCATGGCCACCAGACCGGTCTGCTTTTGCAGCTCGGCCACTGCCTGCGCATCCTTCAGGGCATCGGCCAGAGGGATTTCAACCTGCACATGCTTGCCGGCCTTCAGGCAGGCAATGGCTTGCTCGGCGTGCATTTGCGTGGGCGTGCACAGAATCACGGCATCGACTTCGGGCAGCGCCAGGCTTTCAGCCAGATCGGTGGCCACATGCTTGATGCCGTATTTGTCGGCCACTTCCTGGGTCTGGTCCAGACGGCGACCGACCAGGGAGACGACTTCCACGCCGTCAATGTTCTTGATGCCGTCCAGATGCTTGATGCCGAAGGCACCTGCGCCAGCCAGGGCGACTTTGATGGTTTTAGACATAAATGAGTCTCCGTAGAGCCGCCTCAAGGAGGCGAAGGCCCCTTGTTCCTTATTGGTTAGGGGCAGTGAATACGCGAAGCCATGAACGTGGGGGCACGCTCATTGGTTCTCCAGGATCAGATGCCCCACCGCGGTGTTCGATGCAGGCACGTGGTAGAAACGGTGCGCCACCTTGGGCAGCGGTGCCGGGCTGTCCACGTCGGACATGGCGCCACGCGCGATTAGCCACATCACCAGCTCGATGCCTTCGGAACCGGCCTCGCGCACATAGTCGATATGCGGCAGCTGGGCCAGACCCGAGGGGTTTTCGATCAGCAGGTCCAGGAACTTGTTGTCCCATTCCTGATTGATCAGGCCGGCACGGGCGCCTTGCAGTTGGTGGCTCATGCCGCCTGTGCCCCAGATGTGGACATTGATGTCCTCGTCGTAGCTCTCGATGGCCTTGCGAATCGCTCGGCCGATGTTGAAGCAGCGTTGACCCGAAGGCACGGGGTATTGCACCACGTTGACGGCAAACGGAATCACCGGGCAAGGCCAGGAGCCGGTTTTGGGGTCTTGCTCGCCGCACATCAGCGACAAGGGCACGGTCAGGCCGTGGTCCACGTCCATCTTGTTGACGATGGTCAGGTCAAAGTCCTGCTGGATCACGGATTGCGCAATATGCGCCGCCAGCTCGGGGTGACCCTGCACCTTGGGCACGGGGCGTGGGCCCCAGCCTTCGTCTGCGGGTTCGTACTCCGCGCCCGTGCCGATGGCAAAGGTGGGAATGCAGTCCAGGCTGAAAGCCGTAGCGTGGTCGTTGTAGACCAGAAAAATCACATCGGGCTTGTTGTCCTTCATCCACTGACGCGAGAAGTCATATCCCTTGAACAGAGGCTGCCAGTAGGCTTCCTCGGTTTTACCTAGGTCCATGGCGGCGCCGATGGCGGGCACATGCGAGGTGAAAACAGATGCAGTAATGCGAGCCATGAATCAGTTGCCTTCCTTGTTCTTGTTGCCGGCTGCACCCGCAGCACCTTGCGGCTGACGATGCGCCTGTGCGTCGCCGTCCTCGCCCACATAGCGATTGCCTTCGGCAGATCGGCCGCCGGCAATCATCATGGCGCGGTACTCGTCCTCGGTCATACCGGTCATGGAGCCCGCCATTTGCTGAAAGCTCTTGCCGTCGGTGGAGCCGATCTTGGCCAGAAAATAAATGTTGCCGCCAGTGCGCATGCACCAGTTCAGGTCGCGCGCCAGCACGGCCTGTTTTTGCTCTTCCGTCATCGCCCATTCATCCAGATAGGCGCGCTCGTTGGCCCGAAAACGCTCGCGGTTCTCGGCCTTCATCAGCGACATACAAAACTGGTTGATCCAGTAGCCTTTGCGGGACTGCTCGGCATCAAAAATGATGGTGCCGGGCACATCCAGGTATGGTTTTTCCAATGCCATAAATTTCTCCTCTTAACCCTTGTCAAGGGCAAGTTGCCCTGCCCTTCAAAAACTGGCACAACCCAGGCGAGAGACAGCGAGCAAGGGCCGCCCCGCAGCAAGGCTGTCGTCCCCCTCCCGGTACAACGCATCGAGAGAGGGGAAGGTGCGGCGCCGCCTAGGCAAAGCGCCTCAGGGGGTGTCAGGCCAGTTCCGGCCAATACAGACGCATGGGGTTGTCCACCAGCAGCTTTTGCTGCAGCTCGGCCGTGGGCGCGATATGGGGGATGAAGTCCACCAGCAGACCGTCGTCGGGCATATGGTCCTTCAGATTGGGGTGCGGCCAGTCCGTGCCCCACAACACGCGCTCGGGGAACTCTTCCACCACGCGGCGCGCAAACGGCAGCACGTCCTGGTAGGCATTCTGCTCGCCATTCAACGCCTTGGGGCCGGTGACGGACAGACGTTCGGGGCAGGATACCTTGCTCCACACATTCTGGTGCTCGCGCATGAATTTGAGGAACAGAGCGAACTCTTCGCTGTCCACCCCCTTGCTCACATCGGGGCGCCCCATGTGATCGACGACCACGGTGGTGGGCAGTGCGGTGAAGAAGTCCCACAGCTCGGGCAGATCCACGGCTTCAAAGTAAATCACCACATGCCAGCCCAGCTTGGCGATGCGGCCGGCAATCTCCAGCAACTCGTCCTTGGGCGTGAAGTCCACCAGACGCTTAACGAAATTAAAGCGCACACCACGCACACCGGCGTCGTGCAGCTCCTGCAGCTCTACGTCCGAAATGCTGCGCTTGACCGTGGCCACGCCACGGGCCTTGCCGCCCGAAGCCTTGCAGGCATCGACCATGGCACGGTTGTCCGCACCGTGGCAGGTGGCTTGCACCACCACATTGCGCGCAAAACCCAGGTGGTCGCGCAGCGCAAACAGCTGGGCCTTGCTGGCATCGCAAGGTGTGTACTTGCGCTCGGGCGCGAAAGGAAATTCGTTGCCGGGGCCGAACACGTGGCAGTGCGCATCCACAGCGCCAGCGGGCAGCTTGAAGCTGGGCTTGCTGGGGTTGGCGTACCAGTCCATCCAGCCGGGGGTTTTTTCAAATTGGCTCATTGTTATTCCTCAACAATTCACTCTTCAAAATTTCATTCACTCTCTTGGCACTGGCATGTTCTAAGCCAGTGACAGCAAGCAAGGGCCTGGGCGGCCCCACCGCCCCGCAGCGAGGCTGTCGTCCTCCTCCGCGAAGCAGAGAGGGGGAAGGCGCAAAGCGCCTCAGGGAGTGACTCGACTTCAGTCGATGTACTTGAGACCGGCGGCAGCCAAGGGCTCGCGCATCTTGTACATATCCAGGCCCAGGATGCCCGAGGCCAGCTTGGCGCGCTTTTCGCCTTCAAAGCTTTCACGCTTGCGGGCCACGTCCAGCACCTGGGCAGCCTTGGCGGCAGGCACGCAGACCACGCCGTCGTCATCGGCCACGATCACGTCACCGGGAGTCACCCGCATGCCGGCGCAGACGATGGGGATGTTGACCGAGCCCAGCGTCGCCTTGATGCAGCCCTTGGAGGAAATCGCTTTGCTCCAGACCGGGAAGTCCATCTCTTGCAGCGTCTTCACATCGCGCACGCCGGCATCGATGATCAGAGCGCGAGCGCCGCGCGACTGGAAGCTGGTGGCCAGCAGGTCGCCAAAATAGCCGTCGGTGCATTCACTAGTCACGGCAGCGACCACGATGTCACCGGGCTGAATCTGCTCGGCTGCCACATGCATCATCCAGTTGTCGCCGGGTTGCAGCAGCACGGTCACTGCCGTACCCGAAACCTGCTTGCCCGCGTAGATGGGACGCATATAGGGCTTGAGCAGCCCCACGCGGCCCATGGCCTCGTGCACGGTAGCCGAGCCCAGAGCGGCCAGGCCGTCGGTGGCAGCGCGATCGGCGCGCTGGATATTGCGGTAAACGACTCCGAGTTCGTACATGGAATACCTCTTTGCTTCGCAGTGATTGAATCAAAAATAAGAGCTGCTAGCGCCTGCGTTTAATCAACTTCAATTTGATTACAAGCTAAAACCTATGTGAGGTCTGCGCTAGCCGCTCCTTTTTTCTATACGGCTGACCTTACATACCCTTGGCCTTGAGGGCCGAGTCCAGGCGCGTGAACACGCGGCGCGCATTGCCTTCGTAGACCTGCTGCTTTTCTTCGGCCGTCAGGTTCTGCGTGGCTTCGATATAGCGCTTGGTGTCGTCGTAGTAGTGGCCAGTTTGCGGATCGATACCGCGTACGGCGCCGATCATCTCGCTGGCAAACAGAATGTTCTTGGTAGGAATCACTTCCGTCAGCAGGTTGATGCCGGGCTGGTGATAGACGCAGGTGTCGAAGAAGATGTTGTTGAGTAGATGCTCTTCCAGCAGCGGCTTTTTCATCTCCTGCGCCAGACCGCGGAAACGGCCCCAGTGATAAGGCACGGCGCCGCCGCCATGGGGAATCAGGAACTTCAGCGTGGGGAAGTCCTTGAACAGATCGCTGGTCAGGCATTGCATGAAAGCCGTGGTGTCGGCGTTCAGATAGTGCGAACCGGTGGTGTGAAAGCAGCTGTTGCAGCTGGTGGAGACATGAACCATGGCGGGAATGTCGTACTCCACCATTTTTTCGTAGATGGGATACCAGCTACGGTCGGACAGCGGGGGCGAAGTCCAGTGGCCACCCGACGGGTCGGGGTTCAGGTTGATACCGACATTACCGTATTGCTCCACGCACTTGACCAGCTCAGGAATGCAAGTGGCGGGGTCCACGCCGGGTGACTGGGGCAACATGGCGGCAGGAATGAAGTGCTCGGGGAACAGCTCGCTGACGCGAAAGCACAGCTCGTTGCAGATGGCGGCCCAGGTGCTGGAGGTCTCGAAGTCACCGATGTGGTGAGCCATGAAGGAAGCACGGGGGCTAAAGATGGTCAGATCCGAGCCGCGCTCCTTCATCAGGCGCAGCTGATTGGTTTCTATGGTTTCGCGAATCTCGTCATCGCTGATCTTCAGATCGGCCGCCTTGGGGGCTTGGGATGGGTCTTTCAAGCCGGCAATCTGCAGATCGCGCCATACGCCCAGCGCAGCCGGGGCGGTGGTGTAGTGACCGTGTACGTCAATGATCATTGTTATGCGCTCCTGAATGAGAAGGAAATCAAATAGGGGGTCGTCAAATTCAGCATCAGTCTTGCGACTTGGGACTTGCCAGCTGCTTGATGACCAGGGCCGCTGTGGCAATCAAGCCGGGAATGGCAACCACGGTGAAAATCTGGCTGAAGCTCATCTGGCGCACCGTGAGTTCAGCCACCAGAAACGAACCGGCAATGCCGCCAAAGCGGCCTATGCCCAGCATCCAGGCCACGCCGGTGGCGCGACCGCTGGTGGGGTAGAAAGCCGCGGCCAAGGCAGGCATGGAAGATTGCGCCGTATTCATGATGGTGCCGGCCACAAACACCGAGACCACCAGCCAGCCCAGGCTGCCGGCTTCCTGACCAATCCACCAGATGGACAAGGCGGTCAGCGCATAGCCCACGGCAATGATGCGGTTGGCGTTGTAGCGATCCATCAGCCAGCCAAAAGCCACGGCACCCACGCCGCCCAGTGGGAACAGCGCCGCCACCAGCGTACCGGTCTTGGGGTCCAGCCCGCCTTCCTTGAACAACACCGGCATCCAGTTCATCAGCGCATAGAAGATGACCAGACCCATGAAGTAAGCCACCCACAGCATGATGGTGCCCACACGGTACTGTTTGGACAACACCACGGCCATGCCGCTCTGACCTTCGGTCACGGGCTTGTTTTCGGTCATGATGAAGCGCTGCACGCCTTGCACGGCATTGCCGGCAATCCGGGTGAGCACCTTGCGAATGCGTTCGGCCGAATGGCCCTTGGCCACCATATATCGCACCGACTCGGGCAGCAACAGCAGCAAGAGCACGGCCAGCACCAGCGGCACAATGCCGCCCAGGTGCAAGACACTACGCCAGCCGAAATGCGGAATCATCCAGGCGGCCAGAAAGCCGCCAAAAGCTGCACCCAGCGGAAAACCGCAGAACATGGCATTGGTCAGCGTGGCACGGCGAGCATCGGGGCAGTACTCGCTCATCAAGGTTACGGCATTGGGCATGGCGGCGCCCAGGCCGATGCCGGTGACAAAACGCAGCGCGGTCAAGGTGGTGATGTCATGCGAATAGCCTGAAGCCAGGCAGGCCACTCCAAACACAAACACCGAACCCACCAGCACCGCCTTGCGGCCTAGCCGGTCCGCCAGCGGGCCGGAGCACATGGCGCCTGCGGCCAGACCAAACAGGGCCGCACTGAGCACGGGCGCCAAAGCGGGCTTGCTTACGCCCCACTCCGAGATCAGCGAAGGAGCGATATAGCCGATGGCGGCAGTATCAAAGCCATCGAGCAGCACGATCAGAAAACACAGGGCGAAAATCACCCATTGAAAGCCGGAAAACGGATGCTCGTTGAGCACCGTTTGTACATTGGCCACGGACGAAGCCGCGCTGCCAGAAGAATGTTGCGAAGTCATATTGGTTCTCGGTTGCCTCTCTTTGTCGCCTCACGCTCCAATCTCGCGGCGGGCGCCAAAGCCTTCGGCGAAGACTTCTGTGCGTCTGTCACGAAGGGCTATATCTGCCCTTTGTCTTGTTCCATGGTGAAAATCAATTGCCAGGAAATGGCCTTGCCATTCCCGACAGCGGCCGCTGTGCAATCAGGCCGGCTCCATGCCCTGACGCCGCTTGGCCTCTGCGGCCTCGGCCGAAGCCATGAATGCCAGCAGACGCTGGGCAGCCTCGACCTGGTGCGAGCCCGCCACCACGGCGCCTGAAAACACGGTGTCTATGGCGCAAGCCGCAGGCAGCGGACCGACGATGGCGATGCCGGCCACGTGAATCAGCTCGCTCAGTTGCTGAAAGCCCAAGGCCACTTCCCCCGAAGCGACCAGCGAGCCCACCGGCACGCCGGGGCGCGCCTGAACAATGCGAGGCTGGATCTGCTGGGCAATACCCCAGCGTTCGAACAATTGCTGCAAAGCCACGCCGCTGGGGCCTGTGGAATAGCCGATGCTGGGCGCAGCCAGCACGGCGGCGCGCAAAGCATCTTCACTGGAAATGTCGGGTTGTGCCGCGTCTGCCGGCACGGCAACTACGGTGCTCGACAGCACCAGATCCACCTTGCTGCCGGCCACGGCGCGGCCGCTAGCGATCAGCTTGTCGATGGCTTGATTGGCAAGAAAGACCACGTCAAATGCTTCATCGCCCGCCGCTACACGCTTGGCGGCATCCACGCCGCCTACGGATTCAATCGTGACGGACTCTGCGCCGCGCGCCTGCCATGCTGCCGCCAGTTCGGCCAGCACCTGGCGTGTGGCCATGGAAGAAATACCGCGAAGAACCATGCTCATGCCTTACCCCTCAGAGCCATGGCCGCATGCAACGCAGACGCAGATCGACCTTGATCTAGATACAGGGGCTTGAATGAAGGGATAGCCCCGCAGTTCGGCATGCAGGGATGGACGTTTTGCAGCATGACAGCTTTGACTCAACAACAGATAAAGCTATTGTGTGCGTCATCACCCAGCCGGACTAGCCAGCTGCCGGGCTAGCAGCTATGCCTGCAAAGCATAGCCAAGACGCCTCATATTCCAAACAAAGATAGGCAATAAAAAAGCGCTTATCTCTTTTAAACAAAAGAGGTAAGCGCTATCAAATCAGGAATTCATTGTTTTAAATGCTGTGCGTAAGCAACAGTAAAAACAATGGTTAACCCTTGGATTTAGTCATCATGACGATCATGCCCGCGCCCATGACCGTTGCCGTGACCGCGTCCGCCCCGCCCGTCCCTGTCCCAATCTCTTTCGCGGCGTTCCTCACGTTGCCAGCGGCGCTCGTCATGGCGTTCACGCTCCCAGCCACGGCCGTGATGATGGTCATGGCGATCGCGTCGCGCTTCACGCCAATGCGGGGGTGCGTTTCGCAGAAAATACACCTGCTGACCGCAAGCGCTGTAGCGCCCGCAGTAGCGGCGCCAATTGCGTGAATGATCGGGCGGCACCCACAGATAGATCGGTTGCGCATGGGGCATCGCCCTGGCGCCGGGCATGCCCAGCATGGGCTGCGCATACATCAGCGCCGGCGGCGGCGCATTGCCAATATCCACCCGCCCGTAGACACCAGGTGCCAGCTGCCCGGATATGGCACCGCTGATATAGGCCTGGGCATGCGCCGCAGCGGCCCCCAGCAGCAATGCCAGAACAGCCAAGCCGTGCACAGAAAATCGATGAATAGACATAGGGGACTGAAGTCGTTGTGAAGTGCCGCTGCGAGCAAGGCGCGGGATGGGATGGGAGGCTGGGTAGAAGGCTGAGACTTGGAACCAAGCTCGCCTTCAACTCGTACCGTCATCTACAAGCAACGTTTCCAGCCATGATTTGGCTGACATTGCACCTCATCGGCCCGGGTACATGCTATCGAATCGTTTGTCTATCCAGTCCTTTTTTCAGGATCAAGTCCACCACCGGCTGCTCACGCTTGTTCGCCCGCATGCAATGGTCTTTCTGGAAGCAATCGGTTAATTTGATGACTGCGCGCGCCCAGGATTTGTTCTCGCGTTCACGCCAGGCATGTGACGAGACACTCTCCCATGCATAACCATTGAACAAGGTTGCGTTGACAAAGTGATCCAGGGCTCTGACGCCCGAACGGCCACGCTCCGCCTTGCCGCAAAAACCCACGATGACCAAAAGCAGGTAGCCCAAAAATGCCATGGGCACAATGGCGCACATCAGCGCAAACCCCGCTAAGCGCTCTTTCATGCCGATACACCCGTCGCGCCCTCAGCAAGCTCTAGCGGGTTGCGTTTTTTCAGTTGCACCTGCACTCCGTTTTCAGAACGGATTGTCAAGCGTCCCACAGGCTGGGGCACATGGTCGTCCACCGGCAAAAGCTCATACTCTCTCAACAAACATGCCAAGATGAGAACCGCTTCCTGCAACGCAAAAGCGGCCCCCAAGCAGACTCTAGGTCCCATGCTGAACGGCATATATGCGTGCTTGATGGCCTCCTTGCTCTCCTGTCTGTCAAAGCGGTCTGGATCGAAAGCATCGGGCTCCTTCCACCATTTGCGGTGGCGCTGCAGCAGCCAGGGAGCCACCACCACCGTGCTGTGCGGCTTGAGCTGCTTCCCGCGCATAGGGCAGGCACTGGTATTTTCCCGGGCAAAAAAACCCACCGGAGGGAACAGGCGCAAAGTCTCCCTGAAAATATTCCACAGCAAAGGCAGGCTTTTCATATCTGCCTGCGTAGGCTCGCGCCCGGCAAACACCTCATCGATTTGCAAGCGCGCTCTCGCCTGAATATCGGGCGAATTGGCCAAAAGATGACAAGCCCAGGTCAGAGCACTGGCAGAGGTTTCATGGCCGGCCAAAAACAGCATGGCCACCTGATTCACCAATTCGGATTCAGTAAATGCTTTGCCGGTTTCAGGATCCTTGGCGGTCATGAAGGCCGCCAAAATATCCTCGTGCTCGCCAGATTCGCCACGCATATGCGCCTCATAGCGCGGCTTGATCATGGAATGCAGCAGATTGCGGATTTTCTTCGCGGATTTTTTGCTTTGCCAATTGAGCCAGGGTAGTTTGAGCCAGCGAATGCCAAATAGCGCCGGGAGCATCAATTTGGGTGCCAGTGCCTGGTAGTGCGCAAATGAATGAAACACCTGGTGCGCATCAGCGCCCTGCATGGGCATGGAGAAAATCGTGCGAAAAATAATATCGGCAGTGACATGCGTCATTTCGACTTCTATGTCATACGGCACTTGTGTTTGCTGCTCGGCCAGCCGCTCTAGCATGGCGTTGGCTGCACCCAGCATGCGCGGGAATGCGACATTCAGCCGTGCCTGCTCAAAAGCGGGATTCATCATGGAACGCTGACTCTGCCAAAGCGCCCCATTGGTCGTAAAAATACTGTCCCCGAGCAAGGGCTTCAAGGACTCATGCAGCAGATGACTTTTAGGAAAATCCTGCGCCTGCGTTTGCATCACACGCTTGATTTCCTTGGTGTCATTGACCATGTACAGATCCACGCCAGGCAGATGAACCTCACCCATTTGCATGGAGTAGCTGCGTTCAAACAAGGCATCCATCCAGGAACGCCGGGCATGCAAAAACATCTTGAGCTTGGAGGCTTTCTCAGGATGGGGCTTGGGATATACGGGGCAAAAACGACTCATCGAACCAGAAACTTTTCTACGTATTGGCGCACAGAGGTGGGCGCAGTGAGCATGGCAAAAAAATTGTAGGCTCCGGCTTTTTCGGAGGCCATCAGATACTGAAAATGCATGCGCATCTTATTGCGCCGAATGAAGCGATAACGGCGAGGCTCAAACAGCTTGTGAAAGCGCGGAGTGCACATATGACGAGGATTGACGCAAGACTCATTCGCAGGAGACGCGTCGGGTAACGCCAACCGCAATAAATCGCACATGCCAAAGCTTACGCTGTCACCCGGGGAGGAGATATCCACCCAGTAAATTTCGGGGTCAGCGGCGACCTTGCTCACACTTGAACGAAAACTACCAGCCGTCGGGAAGAACGAGAACAAGGGAATGCAATTGCCCAGGGTCAGCAATGTCACCCGGTCTTTCACTGGCGCCACATCTGAGCTGCGCAATGCATCAGACAGTGCATCCAGCAGTTGGATGGACTGAGCACTTCCCACGCTGAAGCCCAACACAACCAACTCCAAATCGGGTTGTTGCCGAACTCGTTGCGCAAGCCATTGGGCCATATCGTGAATGCGCTCTTGTTCTGTCGTACCGGGCGCTGAAGTTCTGGCACTTGAACGTGCAAAGTTAAAAATCCTGAGCAGCCAGCTGATGTGCAACAAGCCATCCAGCTTTTTCCCACCCCACCCGATCACAGCAACTACACCCAGGCAAGCCAGGGCACGGCTCCACCATGGCCAGTCTGTATTCGCATGCCAGACACCGTAAAGACATGCTATTCCGAGCAAGCCGAGCAGCAGCATGAAGATCAGCGGATAGACAAAGGCAAGCAAGGTATAGGGAAGGGCCGCGCCCAACGAACGAAGACTGCGCCAGCTGATCAGCGCTTCTCCATAAGTTCGAAGACCTGCCTTGCACACGGCATAAAGCGACTTGGGCCAATGCGTGCGTATATGGTCGGTCCAGTCAAAAAACACATACTCGCAAGCGCTTGGAGAAGACCCTCCCAAACTCCACACCGAATGCGCCTTGCCTTCTTCACTCACCTGAAGCGCTTTAAGTTCACCCACTGAATAAACGGCCTGGTCCACCTGCGCCTGCAGCTTGGCTTGCTGGGCGCACAAGCGGTGGTAGTAGCGCCCTCCCCTTGGATCAAATCCTCCAACGAACACCACCAAGCGTAAAGGCCCTGTATTACTTTTCTCGATCATTGACCTGTATTTACCTCTTGCGCCAACGGCTCAGGCAGATGTTTCCGGATGATTTGTTGCGACAGCACATTGTGTTCAGGCCACAGACGCTGGGCCATCTGCCCTTGCAGCATCACGCCGCAGCGCCACTGGCATATAGACAGCTTTTTATAGAAATTGCCATTGAGCTGCGTTCTCTCAAGCAATGCTTTTTTGAAACGCCTCAACACATCCTTGTCAGGCTTGGCAGATGGTGCAGCAAACCAGAAATCTCTCAGACTTCCTTGATAGGTCAGCCCAGGCATGTCATACAAGGCACTCCCACAGACTTTCACGGGCGCATCATGCCCCAACGCCGACAGCCCCGTGGTACTGTTGACCAAAACAACACCCTTGGCCGCCTTCAGCAGGCTGGGCAAATGCTGGTCGTGTATGTAGAGCACACGCTCTTCAAGTCCATAACGTTTTGTCAACAAACGTATGACCTTGGAATAGTCTCTGTGTCCTCTGTCCATGGGATGGTGCTTGAACACCAACAGATCATCTGCCAACGAAGCAAGGACGTTAAAGGCACTGTCTGTTCCCGCCGTGGATCTACGCAGCGCAGCGGCAAAAGAGCTCATGACATGGTCGATAAAACTGCAAACCGACTCATAGTCTGAATGCACGGTGATTTGTGCATCGTTATGCACTTGCAGCGGCACCAGAAAAAATTGATCGTGCTTTTCATCTGTCAGCCGCTGCTCAACACCACGCTCGGCAATGCAATACCAAGCCTTGCGTCCATAAGACAGCCACCACCAAGGAGCGTCAACAATCGACATCTTGCGGTGGTGTAAGCTATTGTTCCAAAACCACTGAGCAAGCCATGCGGCAAAAAAATAAAGCATGCCCCACATCGCCCCATGCCAATAGGAGCGACCTACCGGCTGGTGGCCAGATACGGTCTTGATGCAATCACCATGGTCCTCGTTGCCCGACGAGCTGACACTTGCAGCCACCACGGAGCTGAGCCAGGACTCCAAAGTTGTATGAAACTGCGAATGACCGTTGACTCCAATCGGCTCAAATGTCACATGGTCAGGCCGCAAATAGCCTTCTTCGAACACCCCTACGGCAAAGCCCATTTGCTGACCGAGTTTTCTGACTCCTGCGTGCACAGGCCTGCAGTCTCCGAACAGCAACACTGCATCAATGGCTTGCGCAAGAACAAACCTCTTGAGCTCAGGCAACCAGTCTTCGATTGCTCCCTTGAAGCTCTGGGCCCCAGTGGGATAGAACAACCAGTCTCCTGCATTGAAGTTGTATTTGAGAACTTCTGCTCCTGCATTTCGCAAATCTCTAGCCAGATTTGAGAAAAATGGACCTACAGGTCCTTGGAGCAGTAATACTCTTTTATTTTTAAAGCCGGAATTGCTTACTTTCTCCAAAACAGCCCCTCAAAAACTGTAAAAAAATAATGCATCGCATGTGCGATGCAGAAAATCTAGCAACTAAAACCCGTAATCACGACCAGAATGATAAAGGTCACATATCGCTTCAATTGTGGTTAAAAAAACAAGATTGAAACAAAATGACTATTTTTCTTAATTTGCGTCGGATCGCCCCATACCTGAGTTTCTGAAGAGAGCCGTCTGCAGCGCGGTCATCGCGCTCCTCCCGTAGCCTGAGTAAAACTGCCTCACAAGTCGTGTAGCCTTTGAGCAACGGATCCCAGTACAAGGGATAGTGCAGCAAAGCTCCGGCAACCAATTCATCCATCGAAAGTTGTCTTTTCCGCCTTGGGACCGGGAGCACATCCTCTGTCAATCCCCAGCCTGCATAAAAAGGCCGGCCATGCACCAACACATGTTTGCCACGGAGTAAGGCATCAAAGCCCGTCAAAGACGTCATCGTCACCACTGCATCACAAGCCTCGATACAACTGACAACCGAAGCATCAAGCTCTATGTAATCGGCATGCTTCAACACTTGAACTTTGTCGACATGCCCATTGCGATTGCCGCTGCTTACATCGGGGTGTGGTTTGAAGACAATGAATGCAGCAGGGAACGCTGCACGTGCAGCTTGGATTAGCCCCAGATTAGTATGTACGCCTTTGGAGTCACATCCAAAGCGAATGGAAGCATCATCCTCCACCTGACCCGGCACCAAAACCACTTGCCTGCCATCTATCGGCCAATCCACGGAAAGATTGGGTTCCAGGTTGTACTTGGTGATGCCGTACTTGACGATGAAGGCGCGCACATTCCTGGCACGCTCAAGATCCTGAACGGTGAAAGCCCGCGTATTGAGCAGCCCCTCCAGTTCAGAAGGCTGACTTGGGTCGAAATAAATGCCTTGGGCATCAAGTACAAAGGACTGGGGTGGAATCAAGTCCGAACCCAGCCCCACGGAACGCACAAAGCCATCTTCCATCCTCAGCAGGCGTGCTCCAGAGGCTTCAGACAATTCCTGAACCCCTTCAGGAGGGACCCTGCCCCAGCAAACCAGACAATCGCCTTCTTTCGGCTGCATTGCTGCTGCTGCACTAGCACTGCGCGCATGCATCACGCTCCCCGGCTGCAAAGACAACATTTCGCGAAAGTTCCAGGCCCGCCAGCGAGGAAAACCCACGCAGATCATTCGGCCTGAAAAGCGCCGCGCCATCCTCCGCTGACACTCCAACCACTCTATCACCTCCACAATTGAACCTAGTTGCTGCGTCTCAGGATTAAGGTAGCGCGTGTAGCGCATATAAGCTGCGGCAAACAGCTCATCAACCGTACGCGCGCGCCCTGCGCGACGCACCAGGGCGGGATGCGTGAGCTGTCGATCATCTGTCACACCCCAACCTGCATACCAAGGCACACCAAAGCAAGTCACCGGCTTGCCTGCCAGCAAGGCTTCAAAACCCATGGTAGAACTAATAACATAAACCTTGTCCATCCTGGCGATCAAGCTCATTGGACTCACTGCATTGCGCAACAATACGGTTCTCTCATCAGGCTGCACATCTGCCAGATAACCTCTCTTGCGACCGGAAGACACTTCCGGATGAGTCTTGACATATACAGTAGCTTTGGGGTTCTCAGCCAGCGCAGCCGCCAGCATGGCCTTAAAGGTTGTAGTATCCGCACCACCCAGCGTCACGCTCATATCGCCCGCCGTCTGATCCACCACTAACACTCTCTGCGTATCACTGGTGCGCAATAAGCCTTCAGGCAAATCCGGAGCATGGTTGTACTTGCTCAGACCTGCAGTCAGCAACTGCTCACGGGCTTGACACGCCAAGGATGCGTCTGGCGAAAGCACATCCGTATCACTGCACAGCAAACGCTCCAACGCGCTAGGTCGTGTGCAGTCGTAGTAAATACCTTGGTCATCAACTATTAGCGATAACGGCGGGTAATGTTCACCCGTACCGAAAGAGCGTAGAAATCCGTCCTCCAGCGCTACATACTGCAGACCATGCTTACCGGTATGAGCTAATGCCTTGCGCGTACTAGGTCTTAAACCCCAGCCGGCTACCGCGTCAACCACGACCACACGCCAATCAAGCAACCGCACAGGTGTGGCCTCTAGCAATACCTCAAGCTTAGGAATCTTTAGTATTCCCCTCGAAAAAATACCAATTCTTCTTGTCACAGATTTCTCAAATGCAATAGGCCTTGGGCTAGCGAGCTTCACTCGCCGATGAAAAGACTCGTGCACAGCCTTCATCCACCTCGAGTTCATGCAAATCTCCCAAGAATCAAGAACAACATGTTTTTCAGACAACCCTGCCAAATTCTGCGGCAACTCACCTTGAAGATAGGCATCTGCTGCCAACCTCGACAGCCCTTCTCAATAGGCCAGTCTCTGGGAAAGAACTGCTTTATCCAAACAGCTAGTGTCCTTCGCTACCTTCCACCATATCGCGCAGATCACTCAAGACGCAAATAGATCGCGGTGCTCATAACTCGAACATCGGCCGCAACTGCACGTGAAATTTGCTGTACATGCCCGCTCAAATGCAATTAAACACTCCCTAAGCGTTTAAGCGAAAAACTTAGCGCCTTCGTAAATTTCTGCGCTAGGCTCACGCCCCCCCCAGCACAACATTCAGCACCTCGCGAGCATTCTCTAGCGCTCCCGCGCACAACGCCTTTCAACTGCACATTCACGCTCCAAGGCCCAGATTGCCAGATACAGATGCCCTCACTCTGAGGTGGTCCTGCCATACTCCACGCTCGCTAGACATGCAGTCACATCCGAAGCACTTAGAGCAACTCCAGCAGGGGCAAAGAAAAGCCGATCCGTCGCCAAGCGAGCCATATCCAGTGGCAATCGAGGAAGGTCTTTGTCGCGCAAAGCGTCGATATGCCAACGCGACCATGCCTCCCAATATGCCAACCGCTGAGGCGAAATGCCCGTATCCGAATAGCCGGTGCTAGATGCAGTCATCAATGAGTCTGCTCTGTGCGACCCCAAGGCCAGCGGCTGCGTAATCCTCTTGATGGAATGCCTGCCAAAAACCAGGCGTAGCCGTGCCAAAAACTCGCTATCGGCACCTGTGCGCACGCAATCCCAAGCGCCAGCCTGCGCCAGCACTTGCTTACGCCTGAACAACGGCGACGATGGGTTCAAGCGCATCAAAGAATGCACCGGCCGCGCATAGAACACCCCATCATCCTGCATACGTACCCAATGCGAGGTTGTGGCTACCAATTTCTTGTTGTCCAGCAAAGGCTGCACTTGCCGTTCAATCTTCAACGGATGCGACCAGTCATCCGAATCGTGGCAAGTGACAAACTCCCCTCGCGCCATTTGCAGACCCACGCTCTTAGCCAGATAAGTGCCGCCGTTGCTCAGCAAGCGAATCAACTTGACGCGCTTGTCCCTCTCAGCCCAAGCCTGCACGATATCGGGCGTGTCATCGCCGCTGGCATCGTCCACCACGATCAGTTCAATATTTCGATAACTCTGCTGCAACACAGATTCAATGGCAACCCCGGCTCGTGCACCTGTGCGAAATGTTGTCATCAACACGCTGACCAGTGGCCCATACACGCCCACTGCTGCCTCTGCCATCTGCACATTGCAAGGCCCGGGCGGCAAGGATTGATCACGTAAGACTAGCGGTGGCACCTGTTTTGCTTGCAAAAATGCATTAAGCCGCGCCAACTGAGGTTGCGGCTCTTCACTCAAGGCATTCGATTGGTACAAATGCAGCTCCGGCCACTTGTCCGCCTGCCCAGCTCCAATAGCTTTACACAGCACCGCGGCAGCCTCGTCCGCTCGCCCTACACGCAGCAGCAAGGCAGAAAGCAGCGCTGGCGGGGCATTGGTGTCTTGCAATATGTCGAGAGCCTGCTCCGGCATGAAAGGCGCCAGTGCATCCGCCAACGGCACGAGAAAAGGGCGGCAATCCAACCGCCCGCGCGCTGCAAAAACCAATGTCTTCGCCTCCTCTCTATGCCCACATGCAGCTAAAGACACAGCCCGTGCCATAGCAGTACGCCAATCGCAATGTAGACTCTGAAAATCTGCAACAGTTGCATACATTCCCAAACGGTAATATACCCAAGGCGCCCAGCTGTAATTGGTGGCTGCATGATGCGGCATTACTGCCATAGAATGAGAAAACCGACCTTGAACAGCATGCAAAAGACTAGATAAGTAACTAAACATCAAGAAATACCAATCAATTCGAACTAAATATTCAACACTAAAATTTCGCAATTAATATATACCAATTCATTCGTTTTATTTCAGGATTGACAATAATCAAATAATGTCGATCGTTAATTCAACGGGAATAAATCATTTATGTTTATATATTAAAATATATATCCAAATTTTAACAAAAATGCGCTCGAGAAATTATTCATCAAAATTCCATATCACTGCCAGCTGATACTTAGCATCGCAAGAATAAAAAAACACCAATCTATGCAGAAATCTCTTGAAATTTTCAATCAAAATTCGGGCTCAAAATAGGCCCAGTGAGGCTTATATAACAGAGACTGCTGCGCACCACCATCAGCAAGCCTTATATTGCACAAATGATGATGCCGAACACTATTGTTAGGCATTTTCTCCAGAAGAAATTTTTTTCCGGCGGGAACTATAGCCCTCTTCCCCAATATATCTTTTCTTACCGTTTTAACAATGGCTTTACCAAGCAACAACGGCGATTTTCTAAAATGAGAATCTACAAAATCTCGAAGCGTTAATTCGGAGTCACCCCAAATTTCATCGTGACGCCATTCGCCTCCAGTGAAGTTAAGATGCAAAGCACTCGCAACATTCGGTAATATTGGAGTCATCACCCCAGGCTGCAACTCAGCAGATATATGGAAAAAACTCTTATCCAAAGTCAATCCAGCTGCGGAGGCAATATTGCCTATTACATATTTATAAAGTTCCGTACATGGGTGATCTGGCGTTTGAAAAAGTCGCTTTTCTTTATATCTACCATATACCCAATCCACTATGCTAATATCGACCGAGCCGCGCTTTTCCGCATCACGAAGAAACTGAGTCGTTTTGTCCAGCCAGCCAGAAGCTGCTTGAGAAATTACCCCTTCATTGAATATCGAGCAGTAATTTTCCGAAATACTCTCATATTTTTCAGATTCTTTACGTATCAATGGGATAGACCATTCCTTGACATCTCCCCATCGCCTTTGAGCAGCATGAGGCCAATACCCCCCCCATTGCAACCACGGGTATTTTATTAATCTCACCCCATTAACAAAACAATACTCCTCAAGGTGAAGCGTATTCCATTCACCCTTGTTATGTATTGGATTAAAAACAACAAGATCAATATTTTTTAAAATATCATATGGGAAACTAACTCTAGAAGCAATAAGACTAAAATTGACTATCTTTTGAAATTTATGCTCGCCAAGCGCATATTTCTCAAGTGAGCGCCTAATAACCTCTGCATGGCATCCGCCATATATTAATACATTCATTTATGCAGCAAAATAATTCACACAAACAAATTTCAAAAATACATTCCCCATATCGATCTATAAAAATAAAACAATAGACCTTCTAGGTAGCGTTATTTATTGAAAATAAACAGAACAACTCTCAAAAAAATTCTTTATATATAAACCTCTCACAAAATAACTTCGTCGACACCAGTAATTACCATCGAATAGATTTTATGTGTGGATTCTATGAAAAATAGCTAATCTTATCCTCCACATGACTGACTACAGTCACATCACCAGTAGCTGGGAAACGTACAAATCATGCATCAAATGTGAGAAAAATCAGCTTATCCTCCGATAGAGGCATAATGCCACTTCAATGCATTGACCTTCAACCGCGCTATAAATCCTGAGACTGACGATTTCCGGGAATTATTCATTCATCTATCATCAACGCACGAAAAATCCCGATCACCCAAGGGTTGCGGAGTAAGATTTCATCCACTTCAAATTCTTTGCATATGCGATAAAATTTCACAACAGCATTGCGTAAATTTTCAGCACATCACCATTATTAATCAGGAACGGCTTTGCATCTTTGGCTGGGCATTAGTCAAAAAATCAGGAGCGACCATACCTGTCTTCAAACCGAACGATATCGTCCTCACCTAGATAAGAGCCCGATTGCACCTCTATCAACTCCAGTGGAATTTTTCCAGGATTCTCCAGAGCATGTACCTGGCCCACCGGGATGTAAGTGGACTGGTTCTCCGTCAGCAGATATGTCTTGTCACCATTAGTAATTTGTGCCGTGCCACTGACCACGATCCAGTGCTCCGCACGATGGTGATGCTTCTGCACAGAGAGCTTTGCACCTGGCTTAACCGTGATGCGTTTGACCTGATAACGCGTCCCGTTGTCGATGCTGTCGTATACGCCCCAGGGTCGATACACCTCACGGTGATTGTGGTGCTCATCTCGCCCCGAAACCTTGAGCCGATCCACTATCTTTTTAACCTCTTGCGCCTGACTCCTGTGGGCCACCATTACCGCATCTTTGGTTTCCACCACCACCAAATCTTGCACCCCTACCGTCGCCACCAATCGGCTGCCGGCATGCACATAGGTCCCAGTGCTGTCATGCATAAGCACATCGCCACGCAGCACATTGCCTGCGGCATCCTTCGGGCTCACATCCCAAAGTGCCGACCATGAACCCACGTCACTCCAGCCCGCATCCAACGGAACCACCACGGCATCAGCCGTCTTTTCCATCACCGCGTAGTCCACCGAGTCCGACGGACATGCTTCAAACTCAGCCTTGCCCACACGCACAAAGGTTAAGTCTTCCTGAGCGCCGTCCATAGCAGCCTGGCAGGCACGCAGTATCTCAGGAGCGAAACGTCCCAACTCCTGCAGATAGCGGCTAGCCTTAAACACGAACATCCCGCTATTCCATAGAAAGTGCCCGCTTGACAAGTACATCTGTGCGGTAGTTACATCGGGTTTTTCAACAAAACGGTTGACTGCAAAGCCGCCGCTATCACCGATCGGTGCGCCTTTCTCGATGTAGCCATAACCTGTTTCCGCATGAGTTGGTACCACGCCACAGGTAACCAACTTGCCCGCTTGTGCAATTGGCAGCGCGAGTTTGATGCAACGCTGGAACTCCGTCGCATTCGGAATCACATGGTCTGCAGCCAAGACCAGCAACACCGCATCAGAACCGCCGCGGGTAGCCTGTAGGGCAGCGAGGGCAATCGCCGGCGCCGTATTACGACCTGCTGGCTCCAACAAAATTCGAGCCCCTTCGTGGCCGATAGCACGCAACTGCTCAGCGGCCAAAAAGCGGTGGGCTTCGTTACAAATTAGCAGCGGCTCAGCCAAGCCAAGCCCATTCAGTCGCTGCATCGTGGCTTGCAGCATGGTGCCTTGCCCATCTGGTGCCAGCGCCAGAAACTGTTTAGGCCTTTGCTCGCGCGACTGCGGCCACAGACGGGTGCCTGTACCGCCTGCCATAATGACGGGAATAGTTAGAGTCATATTAAAACCTATTTAAGATTTCAACCCTTCAACAGTTCAGATCGAACAGTATAGGGCAGGTATATTGAGTTTTATGATATTTTTCGAAATGAAACTTATAAGCCAGAAAAATAGGCGGTATGCTTTTCCGTTTCAAATAGCCGAAATCAGAAAATCTTATGATTTACTTGAACACACATTACTGTTTCAACGCTAATCCCACCTTACCTTTTTTTCGTTATTTTTTGGCCAATGAAATAATCAATCGACCAATACCAGAGAACGAAGCACATTAGCAATTCTGATTATTATTTTATCTGACGTTATTGCAAATGATCTAATCAAAATGGCCCTTAAATAAAACCAGTAGGCCCTGCATGACTCATTCTTCAGGAATCCATACCGTTGCGGTTTAATAAGCGAGGCACTTTTTCGGCAGAAAATGTGATTCAAGCAAAAAATATACAGCGAATTTTCAAAAACATTAGATTTATTACTTAAACATAGATATATACGCTAAGGAGGCTTCTACCAATAAAAATCTTACGTGATTTAAAATAGAGCACACCTCAGGCTAAAGCTATTATTTTTGGAAAAAATTCAGTGAATAACACCATCAAAAAAGCTGCCATTGCATACCCTTTCCTGTTGCCAAGGCATTGCTTCGCAAGCAGGCCCGTCGCTCAGGAGGCATAGCAAGGCACTGATGAACTAAATTAGACAAAGATTCATAGGAGCCATAAAGGAAACCATTCCAACCATCCAGCACATAGCCTGGAATAGTGCCCTTCTGGGGGGCAATGACTGGGATTCCTCGGGAAAGCCAGTGAATGAGCGAACCTGAAGTGAGCACATCTCGGTATGAAAGAAGACCAAAATCGGTTGCATCTATACACAAATGTAGCTCTTCTGGCGACAAAACTCGATCAATCACGATCACCTGATCGCGCTTCTTTTTACTCAGAAGCCGTCGCAAGGCTGGAGACTGAATCTGACCCGCGACCAAAAAGCGCGCATCAGGTCGTTTATTGAGCACATCCAACACCATAGGAAGACATTTATCCAACTCTTTGTAATCTCGCATATGGCCAATGGCAGACAGCAGCGGTCCGTCAAAATTCAGGCCAAGCTTGATCCGGGCAGTGAGCCGATCCGTTGAATCAGAACTGCCATAAGACCCATGCTCTATCAAGTGAATCTTATTGGTATCTGGCAGCCAGGTTATTGCTCGCACCGCCATCGGATGATGAACAAAAACCCAGTCGCACAGCGAGTACAGATTGCGGTTGAAAGACTCCTCGTTTGTCGAATCTACCGATTCGTGACTAATCGTGTTATGAATGGTCCAAGCCAGTGAAAAGCCTTCAGCTTTAAGCCGGCTCAGTAAATCTAAGACATAAGAAGCGCGACGAGAAAAATCAACTGCATCAACATCTTTAAAGAAGGCAGATGTCCAGTGCAAATGTAAGAGCTGAGTCTTTCCTGGCTCCCTCTTGAGCATTTCTAGTTCAGTAAGCTTACTGCAATAGCGAACCGATTTTCCTGACGCCTCAAGCTTTTGGTACAGCAATTTTTGATAGGAATTGATCTTGTTGAACGATGGGTAGCAATACACCTTTAATGATTCATGCTCGTCCACAAATTGCTGAGGTTTAGAGCGGACACAACCAACGATATGATTCAGGCTGGGCAGGTCAACAGTAAAACGATACACCTGCTGCACATTAGTCCAAAAATTCAATGGTTCAGAGACACTTGCCGCTTTAAGAAGATCAGCCTCTTCATCCAATTTGCCCAGCTTACGCATAACCAGCGCTTGCAGCAAATGCCAAAAAGTTCCACTGGATGTGGATGCAACCTTTTCTCTGATGACCGCCATTAGCTTAGGGGCAACCTCCTCCATCGGACTCTGATGGATGGCATCAACAATCACTGTATGCAGACTTGTGATGCTGTCGACGTCAGAACCAATACCGCCTGCAATCGCACCAAGATCACGACAACCTAAATACAGGAATGCTGCCTTTTCTACGGTGGACTGAAGCGAAACATCATGGCTCACCATTGCGCCATCCCAAGCAAGCAAAAGCGCGGAAACACCAGCTTCGTACTGTCGGCTTCGAAAGGCTGTGATCGCCTCGGTCAGGTTGAGAGAGGGCGGACGCTGAACGACCACGCGATTAGTCAAACTAGTGAATGCTTTTGAAGCCAGCAAAGCAACGGGTGCAGGACTGTCGGCAGCTGCCGGCAGCTGGATCCAATTGGCTCTCACGGTATCCGGAGGCGTCTTGCAAAGTCCCCGAATAGCCTCATGAGGAAATGTTCGTAAGTAATCCTCAAACCGAAAACGAGGCAAATCCATTGGTTCAGCACGTAATGCGGACTCAACGGTAGTGAAGCGTTTAACGTTATAACGCCCGGTACCATAATAGTAGTCGTAGTATTTGAGCTCGTCTTCTCCATTAATTGGAGCAAGCCATAAGGCATGAATCCCTAATGCTTCTGCAAAAATAATCCCATGCAGAGAACTGGATATAACCAGTTCGGCGCCCAGCATGCCTTTGATAAAATCCAGAGGCATCGCGTCCACCGAAAGGAATGCGCCAGAAAGGTCAGGATGCTGCTGACGCAAAATAAGGTCATCTTTGTAATGAGGAATGATGCAAATTTTTCGCTTGCGCGGAACGGTATTACCTAGTTCCTTAGCATACAGATAGGGAATCAGGCAACCCGGGTCAAATAGCTCATTGAGGTGGGTCAGCGAGATGCCTTGGCGCCTCAGAAAATCGACCGTCAGCGGCCCCCGCACTGCGTGAACCGATAGCTCATGCACCGGGTACTTAAAGCCATCAGCACTACCTTTGATACCCGAGCCCCAGACCACGTCACCATCAGCAGCGTTTTGTAAAATAGAGCCAATAGACAACAGTTTGCGTTCGTTCTTTCGAGGCGGACGAGTTTCAACATTCGACAACATTTCCACGAACAGCCTGGAAGCTATATCACCTACATTTCCGGTGGCGAAGAAACGACCTCCTGCATCTGGGTCATAGCGCTTGCCTTGGGCATTCCACCAAAACAAGGGAACCCGCTGATCATCCTTCGTCATGACTAGTGCAGCAGTCTTGCCTGCCGGAACAGCAGATTTTTTGAATGCGGCCGGCTCGTCAACAGACTCCATCGAGTTCATGATATCAGTCATATTGAAAAAACCAACTGCACAGGACTCATCGTTGATTCCAAATGAGATAACAGCTCTTTCATTCTCCACGACCAGTCCACATGGATAAACAACCGACGAAGTTTGTTTGTTCAATGGGGGCAACCGAGGTTTCTCATATCCGTGTATCGGAATCGTGAATGGCCCTTTAGGGCGATGAGTCACACGAAAAGGGAAGCTTGATTCAAAACGGTAAAAACAGGGGTGATAAACCAGTTTACCGTGACTGTTCTTGTGACTGGAATGCGCCAGAGTCAAGAAGCTGTTATCGTGCAGCACCGGCTGGGCTCCGCCACGAATATGGCCAAACTTCTCTTCGTACCCCGTCATCCAATCGGTCTTTACCGCTTCACGACAAGGAATTACTCCGTTACCTGACATATCTACCGATAGCAGATGCAGTGGACGATTTTCATACACCGCATAGACGCTTTTCTCTGCCTCAATGAACTGCCAATTTTTTTCAATACGCAACTCGTGCGGCTCCTTACGCACAAGCCTAGCTTTACCGGCCGGTTTCAGACCATCCTGGCCAATCTGAAGTAAGAATTGATGATTCGCAGGTTTGAGCGAACCGTCATTCCAGAAAAGGTAAAGATCCTTGCCCAATCGAAAATAACGCGGATCTGCATGCCAAGTCAAAGTTCTCTCAGAGAAACCAGCCGCATCAGAAAACTCGATCAGATCAGACAACGGCGTGACTGAATCAGGCACAATCAACAAATCAAGCGTGAGCTTGCAGGATGCAATCCTTCGGGTTTTGAGCACCTCATCGACTACCCGATACGTCATCACATAGACGTCTCCCACACGCGCCAACGTTGGGTTGAACACATACCAGTCCGTTCCAATACCTGCGGACGCCTGTTCACGGGCGCGTTTCCACTCTTCGGGGACCAAGTCCAGATTCTTATAGATTTTCAAATTCATAGTCTTCATGGTATTACGCTGCATGCAAAAAATATAAAAAATTATTGATGAAAAATAAAGAACAAGAAGCAATTAAAATCAAAATTTTCATAAGAACAAAAATAATCTCAACAACAAATCGGAATAATAATTTCATCTCAGCACCAACTCCCTAACAAGTTCAGCTGGACTAAGGAATTCATTACAATGCATCCGCTGACAGAATAATGCTTTGTCGCGATGTTTTTGCGTCCCAGTAAAATGAACCAAAAAATGCTCATCCAGACATTGCTTGAACTCAAACTCTCGGTTGTTAAAATTGTGGTGGTCTAAGATGGAGAAAAAAGGAGCAGCATATTGGGGATTGGATTCCAACAGGTACACCATTGCATCCTGATCGCCCTTAGTAAACATACCCAAGTCGCTTTTCCACCATTTCTGTACTTCACGAAGGTCAGTGCTCAAAGCCGCCTCGATGAACTTCTTTGACAACGCGGTGTTGCGCAATAGAAATTGCCCCGAAGAGATACGTGTAAAGAGGCTCTTGGTTGAAGGGCTCTTGCAGACTATAAAACTAGCGTCCGGGGCAAGCCCGATAAACCGCTCTAGCGGCACCGAAAAATCAGTAAAGTAGGCGTCGTCGTCAATCCAGAACAACCAATCAAAGAGGTCAAGATATTCCAATATGGCTTCAAGCTTGCGCATGTAGGTACGCTTGTCAAAACGTGGAGTACTGTCAAAAATGTAACGATAGCCATATCGGCTGGCATATAGCCGATGGTTCACCTGCGAGTTGAATCGAGTACCAGGGTAATAGCCAGACAAGATGCCAATGCGACCGTATTGGCCTACCGTGCGGGCGATCTCAAACGCAGGCCGATCTACTGCCGGCACCTTGTTCCCAGTGGTTTTTGCAGTTGAAGCCATCACCCTTGTGACACTGCCTACACTTCTCAGTGCTGCAGCGCGGAGCTGCTTCGCACGTTCGTTTGAACCAAGTCCGGGAAGATTGCTTGCCATCCCTTGCGCTCCTTGCTGGATACGGGTTGCATCAGCAAGTTTTTCCACAGACGCTGCGAGCAACGCTTGCTTTGCAGTATTGTGATCGCAACCTAGATTGAGAGCCTTTTGCACTAGAAGCTTTGCTCTATTAAGGTCGCCAGTCTGTAGATGGGCAATAGCAAAGAACAGCAGAGCAGTAGGTTGATCTACGTGATGCTCTCTTCTCTGACTGTCCGCCTCAACCAAAAAAGTCCAGCTTCCATCCAGCCACCATCGCTCAAGCAAGGTCAAGTCAAGGTGACTCGTTGCAGCTGCCTGCAATCCAGGCTCGTCCGTATCTTTCATCACAGAGGGCGCTGATCAGTTATTTCCAAGCCTTCGATTAGGTCGATCTGGGCCTGAGCACGAGTGATTTCTACCGTCAGCTGCTTGTTTATATGTTGCTGCTGGTGGAGGTTCTCTTCCAATTGGTCTGAGCGCGCCTGAGCAGTGCGGAGTTCGACGGCCTTCTTATGCAGGGCTTGACGAACCCTATTGTTTTCGACTCCACCTTCGCTTAACAGACCCTTCAGCTTCTCAGACTGGGCAATGACCTCGTCCAATCGTTGTATATGCTCTTCCTGAATGCTTGCGAGCAAGGTGGATTGCTGCAACAAAGCCTGCTGTGTTTGCTCACGCTCGGCGCGAAGCTGAGTCAACTCAGTTTGCAGTTCTTGCTGGCTTTGCACTAAAGAATCGTGCTCTGCATACATTTTATCAAGCCTCTCTCGAGTGGAGTCCAGCTTCGATGCCTGCTCCGACACCAAGCATTCTGCGTGCTCCGCCCGCATTAAGAGATCTTTATGTCTACACTTGGCATCAATAGCTTTGTCTGCGGTCTCTTTAAGTCGTGTCTCCAATTGCAAAATTTGCTGCTGCTGCTGCTGACTAGTGGCCTCGACCCACTCTTTGACTTCGATCGCGTGTTGCAATTGGCTCTCCAAGTGACCGACTTTGTGGTGCAGGCTCTTAATTACAAACTGTGTATCGCGGGTAAACAAGACAAGCCCAATACCAGGGTTTCGGCTTTCCTCAATACACAGTCGCCGTAAACCACGCGCCTCCAAAAAGGCTTGAAGGGAAGACAGCCCCAGCTCGGCCAATACCTCCGGAGGATTCAATAAAATCCTAGCCATAACCAGATCAACTCCGAGTAGCGCATCTCCCGCTCCGCGCAGCAGATTCAAGGCAGGTAAGCAATCGATCCAGAGCCAGTTTGACGGAGAGTCCGATAGCAACTCAGCCAGCGCCAGCGCTTGACGATTTTTCCGATACTTAACTCGTATGTTTGGCCAAACGGTTTGCAAGCTCTCTGGATCAACAAGCCCACTTTCGCTGGCGAGGGTCGCTTGATGGTACAAAACCGATTCACTACGCTCAGCGACCACTTCGTTACGCAGTTGCCATAGTTGCGACACCACTGGATTTTTCTCAAGACGAGTAAACTGGGTCTCGTCAGCCTCAACCAAAGTCACATTCTGGGCATCCCAGGTCTGCAATCTATCCACCCATCCGCTGTCCCCGTTGCCTGCGCCGACGCACATAACGCCCGTAGGAGGGGACAGTTGGTACAGATGGTCTAGCCATTTTAGGAGATGGTTTTGTTCTTCCATGCGTCGCGCTTATGTCCTTAGGTTACGTGTCCAACTCGCTGTCAGTTACAGGCTTGACGTTGCCGGTACTCGCGCACATCTAACCATAGGGCTCCAGGCATACGCAGCCACCCTAAGGGGCTGCGTAAATTCTGGAGTAGAGTACTGCCCAACCGATACGAAAGATGTTGTCGATGGCGGTCAGCCTCCCAGGAATCTCGGTAACGATTGATCGGAGGTAACTTTAATGCCTCACGTTGGGGCCGTTCGATTTCATGCTGCCGAGAGACTTTCCAAAGTGCCCACGGCAGCGATAAATAGCCACCTTTTTTCTTGGTGTGGGCGATCATGACCGAGCCCAGCTTGTACGATAACTGTTGGCGAATTCGCTCACCAGCACCAAAATAAATCATTCGAGTGTCGGGCTGTCTCGGCACTTTGGTCGCGGCGACAGTTGTTAAACTTGGCGCTACCGATTCTAGTGGCTTCAGGCACTGGCTTTCTAGGTAATAGCGTTCCAGTTGTACATGAACCTGCTGTAACTGCATCAGCAGCAGCTCGTTTTCCTGCTCCAGTGCTGAATTGGGTTCAGTGGCATTGGAGTCGGCGCGAGCAGCACCCAGCTCAGCTTTAAGCTGGTCGATTTGCGTTTGGGCATCGATTAACTGCAGGGTTTGCTGTTTTCCTTGCATACGAGAACACTCAACGTCCTCTTGCACCTGATGGAGCCCGGCCAATAGTCGACTTACCTCTGCTCCCAAAACCTGCTCCCGTTGATGGGCTTGCGCTAGTTTATGGGCCTGTTCCTCAGCATGCCGGTGGTGGCGCTCTAGCTCTTCTTGCACTTGGTACAACTGAGCCAGCAACAGTTCGTTTTCCTGTGCTAAAAGAACATTGGACTCGGTGGAGCTTGAGCGAACTGCATCGAGTTCAATCTTCAGCTGGCTGATTTGCATTTGAGCATCGGCCAAATGCAAGGTGCGCTGCTTCTCTTGCGTACTGTGATACAGCATTTCTTCTTGCACCTGGTGCAGCCGAGACAGCAACTGACGTCCTTCTATCTCCGCAGCCTGCTCCTTCTGATCGGCTTGCGCCAACCGACTGGTAAGGCCCTCTTTCAGCACCTGTAAATCGTGCCAGTCGTTCTGCAACAGGCGATGATTCTGAGCCAAATGCGAAGCATGCTCATTCAAGGCTTCAATCTGTGATGCCTGCATCTTGACGTAGCGCGCTTGCTCTTGCAGGGCCAAGCGCTGATCCACCAGAGTCTGCCACGCCGCGTTACACGCCCCGCTGCTCTGGTCTTCTGGCTGGCCTACAACTTCGTGGGGTAGCGTGGCGGCAGCCTGAAGTTCACCATACAGTTGGATAACTTGGGAGTCAGCCCCCAGCAACTGATGAGCCAGCAAAGCAACCAATGCATCATCGCCAAGACCTTCCCATTCGGCAGGGGTTGAATCAGTAGCCGTGGTCTGTTCCAACATTGAAGCTTTGGCAACAGATTGCTCAACTTCTGCTTGCAACACAGGCATCGCCTTCAACTGCTGCTCGGTGCCGGCTTGTAGGGCTTGCAATCGCGCGCGCAAGCGCTTTCGCGCCTTCTTAAACCTCTTACCTTGAATATGTTGAAACTGAGCGCCAATGTCTTCGGCATTACCTCCAGCAGCCAAAGCGGCGTTTGCGGCTAAGCCGTCCACCTTTAAGGAAGCAAGCAGATTAGGCGGCAAATGCAGGATGGCATCAATGCGCGCGCTGATGTGCCCCAACGATATCTGGGCCGATGCCTGCACTTGGCGCGCATGCACCAAAATGCTGCGGCCCGGGTTGCGCAAGTGAAAGCACAACAGAGCAGCGTTGTATGCCTTCCAGACATTCATGCGATGCCGGAGTTCTCCTTGGGAAGAGGCCGCCTGCTCTATAGGCATACGGGTGAGCATAGTTTCAGGCTCAGCGTATACCATCACAAAGACTACATTCGGGTCCTGCTCTTTCCAATAGTCCAGCAGATAGATAGCTTGAGGATCTGCCCAGCCCCATAGCCGCTGATCCAAGTTAGTGAGCATCAGGTCTAACGCCATACCTTGCCAGATGGGTGCAACCGTGATCTGCTGAAGTTGCTCGACTGACTCCAACTGAGCCAAAGACACGGCTCCGTGGGCCTTCATCAAAGTGTCGTTGATTTGCACTGGCGTAAGACCTTCCCTACGGGAAGGCTCTGCGCGTGCCATACCACATTCGACAAGTAAATGCTCCACCTTCTCATAGCCTGATTGTGGATGGCCGACGATTACTATCTTCTTCATGTTATTTCTCCACATGGCTACGCCTGTTGGACAAGACTGAGCGCGATATGCGCCGACCTAAGCGTTTGGTAGCTATCGTGCCGCTGCGTCAGTTTGAAATTGCTTACAACCCCAGCACTACCTTTGCACTAATGGCGACCTGATAGATGATCTGTGTCATATCTTTCCAGAACTGGCGCTTTTTCTCGTCCACCTTGGGCAGCACTAAAATCTGATCACCCGCCTTGATATCGGTGTGACCAAACAAGCGATCGGTATCCATTTGCTCATAAGAGCCATCACGCCTGGCAACCACTACGCGCGCGTTGTCGGCCATTTGGGTCAAACCGCCAGCCCGATTGATATAAGTTTGCAGATTCAACTTGGCGTCATATGCCACGGCGTTAGGAAACAGCACTTCACCGCTGACCAACACCAGATCATCCTTGCGTGGAATGCGAACCACATCACCGTTCTCCAGCAACATGCTTTTGAGCTGGCTGGCTTTAGCAATTTGCACCTGCCCCACAGGCTCCACCTCTTTGGCGCGCTGCACCCATTGCAGGCTCAGTTCAGCTTCATCTTTGCGAAGGCGTGCCTCATCACTACTTCCGCTACGCGCGGTGAGCAAACTCATTTCCAGGTTGTGCAGGCTGGTCGCCAATAGCTCTTTTTGACGCTGCTTCACGCTTTCGCGAAACAGTTGCACGCTGTCCATATCCGAATTGGCATTGGGCTGAATTTGCTCTAACAATAAGCCCATAGATGAGCCGTAAGGGAGCACATACTCCTGTGCACTGTTGTGCTCGCCTTCCACGCGCACCGTGATGGTGCCGGGCTTTTTGTCTGCGGTGAATTCCAGCTCATCACCATTGGCCAGTGTCACTGTATGCGCCTCACTCAACGGGTAATACTCGGCATTGCGAGTATTGCCGGTATTGCGCATAACACGAACGTGTGTAGCTGTTGCCAAAGGCTTTGCCAGCATCATTAGCTGCGCTACTGTCTGTTGGCTACCCAAAAACTCGAAGCGCTTTGCGTTGACAACCAAACCCTTGACTTTGACACGCTGCGTATAGGGAGGCACAAAAATCACGTCGCCATCTGCTAGCTGTACCATGGGCATGTTGCCCTGGAGCAAAAAATCATAGAGATTGACGGTGGCACGAGTGCTCTGCCCACGCTTGACTTGCACCTGCTGGTAGCTGCCGCGCTCAGGATCCACGCCACCGGCCATATCTAGGTAACGCAGCACGCTATCCATGCTGGTTCCGTTATACAGGCCAGGGCGATTGACGTTGCCACTCACAAACACACGTACAGGCTGGGCGGCTGCCAAACTGGCATAGCTGCTCACATTGTTACGAAAGGTGCGGCGAACTGCGGCTTGCACAAGGCCCTCCAGCTCACGGTTACGTGCGCCCATTACGGGAACCGGTCCCGCATGAGGCAGGAAGATATTGCCGCGAGGGTCCACCGTTAACATTTGCTCGAATGCAAACGCCCCCCACAAGCGCACCTGAATCTGGTCTCCAATGGCAATGGCATAGTCGGGATTGAATTGCATTGCACCTGGTTGCGAAAAGGCACCTGTAAACAATTGCGCTCCATATACATCGCTGGACTGATTCGCCAACTGATCCTGAGTTTGCGCTACAGGCACAGACACACGCATGTCTGCGGGCTTTGCCCCTGAAGCAAAATCCTTGGCATCCTTGCCGGGAGCAGTCACGGCGGTTATGTTTGCTGCCCCGCCCGCGTTGCTTCCGTACAGGGCCTGAGCCAGCCCAAGATCAGCTTGCCCCAGCACGGGCTGCACACTCCCCAAACCCCATAGCACCGTAACAGCCAGTGTGAATGAGCGTCGAGTTTTTTTATTTGCTACCCGTTGGGTAGCGCCATACACCATATTGTTGAACATTCTGGGAAATTCTCTTTATGAGTTCAAGCACAAAAAAAGCACTTGAAGCCATCAAATAAATAGCATTAATCGCGATGATCTTTGACGATGGCCAACAGCAAATGGACAATGCCAGCTAAGAGCAAAATACCTATCACCCAGATACTGGTTTTGTAGATTCGCTGTGGGCGCATAGAGCGCTCTGGCAAATTAGGCTGTTGCAGCACGGCAACTTTCTTCAAGGTTCGCGTAGCCTCAAGCCTCCCCTGTTCAAGTGCTGTCAGCGCCGTCTTGTACATGTCCAGTGCGAACTTGGACTGAAGTTCCAGCTGGGCAAATGCCTCTGCCGTGCGATTCAGAGTTTTGCCGCCGGGCGCTGCGAGCTTGTCTTTTTCAAGCGCCATCTGTTTTTCCAAGGCATCGATCCGTTGATTGAGCAAAACAATGCTCGGATGGTCGGCCACCAGATAGGCCTGAAGCGCGCCGCGCTGGGTCTGCAGGTCGACCAGCTGACCTTGCATATTGGCCACAATGACGGCAATGGCCTGTGCAGCGGCCTCCGGCGAGATCAGCCCTTTTTGCTCCTGAAACTCAAGCACAGCCTGGCGCGAACTACGCACCTTGGTCTCCAGCGCTCGAACCTGACCTTCCAGAAAGTTAACTTGATCCTGCGCCACGGCATGAGCCATCTGGTTCATGAATAGCTCGCCCTGCAGAAGCAAGGTGCCTGTAATTTTTTGAGCCATCTCGGGAGAAAAGGCTTGGGCATTGATGACGAGAACACCGGCAAACTCGTCATATTCCACTTGCACACGCCGTAGGTAATACCAATAGAAATGCTCACGGCTGGCATCAGCCGTCCACAACCTGCTGATCCAGTCGCCCGAGGCGCTGAAGTGCTCACGCAGTTGCAACTGTTTGTCCAGCAATTCGGCCATATCGGGTGAGCGCAAATATTCGCGCAACAGCAATTGATCGCTGCGGTTATTGGCACCACCGCCACCCGAAAGCAGGCTACCCAAGTCAAAAGATCCTCCGCTTGGCAAATTGCTGCTTTGAACTATCAGCCGAGACTCGGAGACATAACGGTCTGATGCAAGCGCTAGCCAATAGAAAGCGCAGGCTATGCAGAGCATCAAAGTCACCGCACTCAGAGAAGAGGAACGAAGCCGACGTGACCAACGGCTCCTGGAGAGGAACGATAAATTCATAAAATAGGGGAAGAAATACTGTCGCGATAAGCGCGCAAGGCATCATCAATTCGGTCAAACCACTGGGCTTTTCCCTGATTCAGCCAAACGCCAGCTTGGCAGAAATTCTGCAATGTCTTTTCGCTGTGGGAGACCATGATCAAGCTGGCTTTACCAACTTTATCTTTGAAAGCCTGGACGGCTTTGTCTTTAAATGCTCTATCACCAGTGGAGGTCACTTCATCAGATATATAGACATCAAAGTCAAACGCCAGCGACAGCGCAAACTGCAGGCGCGACTTCATACCGGATGAATAGGTTTTGATAGGTTGCTCAAAAGCAGGGCCGATTTCGGCAAAATCCTGCACCTGCTGCAGGATGCGTGGCAAGTCATGCCCCTTACCGTGAATACGTGCCACAAATTTGGTGTTCTGACGCCCTGTCATACTACCCTGCAGACCGCCGCCAAAGCCCATGGGCCAGGACACATTGCAATGTCTGCGCACCACGCCTTGAGATGGATAGTCCACCCCACCAATAATACGAAGCAACGTGGACTTGCCTGCACCGTTACCTCCAATCAAGCCTACACTGCAGCCATCTGGGATCGTGAAATTTACCCCTCGAAGAACCCAAGGCCCTCTGCCATGATCGGTGTAATAGCGTTTGTGTACATCAACCACTTCAATCATCTAGTCACCAGCCTTTGATTGAAGCGCCTGAACAACAGTAACCCCGTAAAGATGAGCACAACTGCGCATTGGTAGGCATAGGCCAAATCCAACCCCCCAACCGCGTGGTAATAAGGCGCAAAACCCAGGCGAGCGGCCTCGATGGCATGAGCTAACGGGTTGTAAAGCAGCCAGTCCACATAGGGTGGCTGAATGGCCGAGAGCGGCAACATAACACCAGATATCATCATGAGCGGCATCATGATGAAACCAATGATGCGTTGCAACTCGGGCACCAACATCACCAATACCGCAAAAATCATGCCCAGCCCAATGGCACAAAGCCAGGCAAGAACAAAGGCCTCAAGTACCTTCCATGCACTTTCCGGCCACGCCATCCACCCCATAAAAGCGCCAATCGCAAACACTAGACCACTGATGATCAGCATGCTGACGCCTTCAACTGCCGCACGAACCAGCGCTACGTCGGGCGGGCGCACCTGCCTGTAGGCAAACAGAGAGCGGTTGGCATCTACACCGTTCTGCACCTGATTGAGAGTGCGTTTGAACGTCATAAACACCAGCATGCCGACTGCCAGCCATAGCGCTGTTTCAACCCCACCGATGTGGCGTATGCGAATGAAAGTGAAAATTATAACCAGCCACAATACATGGGCAATAGGCTCAATCAGCAGCCATACCCATGCGAAGCGAGAACCAAACAGCCTGACCATCGCCTCGCGCAGAAAAAGTGCTCGCCAGACATGCGCCGCTGCAATCCATGCCTTCCCCCCCCGAAACGCAGAGTTGTCTGCGATTTTTTTTGTCTCATCCATAAATACTTGCGCGATGCACCACCAAAAAAAAGTCTGAACGCATCAGCGCCCACTGCGTGAAAAAATCATTTCCACCCGGCAAGATATTTAAATTGTAATTTACAAAATTAATCAAACATCTCAAAAAAAATTCACTGTTGTAATTTCTCCATTTTAATTAATTATATCAATCAAAAAAACAATATGGATATGGATTTTTTATCCACCCTATTTCAGAGCCGATCTTTTACAAAAAAGAGGAGCTCAACCGTCTTACCGTCCAACTCAATTTAGAGCAATGTGCTATCGAAATGAGCGACCATCTGTACGCGACCAATCATTGTCGCTCAAGGCAAAGGCGACAGGCCGGTGTTTTATGCATATGAAGCATGAACTTGTCTCAGTAGGTAACTGATGCCACTAGGACATCAATAAGAGGCGAGCCCAATACAAGGGCAGTTAGCCTTCCCATGGAGGCGCAGGCCTTTGCGTTTGCGGGAACCGTGCCCATAGAGGCCTGGGCTACGGCGTGGCCCGTTACTTAGAGCGGCTGACACTACCAATCCACGAAGCATGCACAGATGATCGCAGCGGCCAGTTTCAGCAACGCTTCGTGGATATCCATGCGCCTTTCAAAACGGATTCGCAACTTGCCAAAGCCCGCAAACCATCCGTGTGCTCTCTCGACAACCCAGAGATGCGTACCCAGTTTCTCACTGCTCTCGACACCTCGCCTTGCAATCCGGCTGGCGATGCCCCGCCGCCTGAGACGTTTGCGTGCTCTGCCTGGCAAGCCTGCAACCGCAGGTACCGCATCCATACACTTATTGAACATCTGGAGTCGCGCCTGTTAGCCCCACTGACGAGAATCACCAGAGGGATGCCTCTGGCATCTACGACGATATGCTGTTTGGAGCCGAGCTTGCCTCGGTCGATGGGATTTGGGCCCGTTTCCTGCCCCCAGGGGCTTGGCACCGAAGAGCCCTCAATGCAGGCCCGGTTCCAATCAATCTGGTCATGTTCACGCAGACGCACCGGCATGGCTTGGTGCAATCGCTGCCAGACGTCACTGGCATTGCAGTCACGCAGGCGCCGCCAGCAAGTCATGCCACTGCCGTAACCCAGGGACTGGGGGAGGTCTCCCCATGGAATGCCATGTGTGCAACACGAACAGGATGCCATTGAGGGTAGCCTCATCGCTCACGCATAGCTTGCGCACCCCACCTTTGCTGGAAGGCGAGAAGGCTGGGATCAGGGCTGCAGCTGATACCACAGTTTTTTGCTAACGGGTTGTCTTGCCATGAGGGCATGAAGCATAAATTTTTCATGCAAGTCTCAGAGGGAAGTGGCGTTAGCGGCTTAAGCCTCAACATGCACTCTGCGTTGACTACGAGTTCCCAAAAATCTGTATGCGCCTGGGATAGCTCGGCCACAGGCCGCATGTTAACCACTGCCATTGCCTAGCATTTAAGCGGCTAACACTACTTGCCATTTATGCTTGGTAGCCGTATGTCTCATGCCCAGTCAGTCAATAGCTGTGGAAACAGCTCGAACCCCTCATCCCACCGTTCGTTGCATCACGCAAAGGTGGACGTTTCAAGCACACTATAAGTGCTGAAGTAGCCACCGCATCTTGTTTGTAGCAGAGCCCTCCGCAACTATGGTCAACTCAAGGCAAAGCCATACACATTGCTAGCAGAGCACACCTGCCGCTCTTTAACACTTAACCCGATTCAGGCCTCCTGCTCTTGCAGCAAGCGCCACATGACTTTGCCGCTGCCGCTTTTGGGCAGAGCGCTAGTGAACTGCACGATACGGGGCGCTTTGTAGGCGGCCATATTGTCGTGGCACCACTGCACCACATCTTTCTCGGTGGTGCCCTCGTGGCCGGCTCTCAGCACCACCACGGCCTTGACGGTCTCGCCGCGATAGGCGTCCTTAGCAGAGATGACACAGGCTTCCTGAATGGCAGGATGACGGAACATCAGTGCCTCTACCTCGGCCGGCCATACCTTGAAGCCGCTGGCATTGATCATGCGTTTGAGGCGGTCGGTAATGAAGAAATAGCCGTCCTCATCCACCCGACCCAAGTCACCCGTGCGGAAAAAGCGTTTGCCATCCAGCTCAAAGAACGCCTGGGCCGTGGCCTCGGGGCGCTGCCAGTAACCCTCGAATACTTCTGGGCCGCAGACCACGATCTCGCCTTGCTCTCCTTGCGGCACTTCCTGCAAGGTGTCGGGGCTGATGACGCGGGCGTCCGTGCTCATGAAGGGAATGCCCAGACACTGCTGCTTGGGGCGATCTGGCGGATTGCTGTGCGATGGGGCCGCCGTTTCCGTCAGGCCATAGCCTTCGCAAAAACGCAGGCCGTACTGATCCAGCAAACGCTGAGCCACCGCCTGCGGCATGGCAGCACCGCCGCCGCCTATGTATCTAAGGCTGGACAGATCAAACGATGCAAAGTTGGGGCTGGCCAGCAAATCGATGACCATGGTCGGGATATTGGTCCAGCTGGTGACCTGGTAGTGCGAGATCAGTCTGCCCGCCAGCTCGCGGTCCCAGCGCGGCATGATGATCAGCGTGGCGCCCATATAGATGGCGCTGTGCAACACCGAGACCATGCCCGTGATGTGAAACATGGGCACCACACCCAGCACCACGTTCTCGCTGCAGCCGCTGCCCCAGAGCGTGCCTGCCACCGCGTTGTGATTGATGCTGCGGTGCAGATGCATGCAGCCCTTGGGCTGGCCGGTGGTGCCGCTGGTATAGGGCAGCAAGGCCAGATCATCACGCCCCACTACGTGGGCGGGTGGCGGCGTATTGCAGGCCAGCGCCTGCTGCCAGGCATGGACCTCGCCGCCTTGCAAATCGGCAGCGGCATAGTCCCTGAGCATCCAGTTGCGCCAGGCTTCCGGAGGAGCATCCAGCCCCTGGACATCGGCATCAAAGCCGTCTGCAAAACGCGTCACCACCATATGCGCCAGTCGCTGCTCGGCAGGCAAGGCATTGCTGGCCTTGGCCAGCTCCAGCGCCAGATCGGCCGTGGTGATGGCGACCTTGGCTCCCGAATCCGTGATGTAGTGCTTGAGCTCCTCGGCCAGATTCATGGGGTTGACCGGCACCACCACGGCATTGGCACGAAAAATGGCGTAATGCGCCAGCACCAGCTGAGAGGTGTTTTGCATCAGCACCAGTACGCGATCGCCCTGCTTCACGCCCAGGCCGTGCAGATAGGCGGCCATGCGCTCCGTTCCCTCGCGCAACTCACGGTAGCTGGTGCTGCGCCCCAGAAACACCAGCGCCGCCTTGTCCGGATAGCGACGGGCATTGATGGCCAGATTCTCCCAAATGCTGGTGGCGGGAACGGTGATCGAATGCGGCAAACGGGAAGGCCAGGACGTGTGATGAGCAGACATGGGCAACGTGCAGTTCAAGAAGGAATGGCGGACACCAAGGTGCAATGAAGACGCTAGTCCATTTGGACTACGCAGACTGCAGGCTAGTGCGACTGCCCGTGAATCACATCGGGGTTGAACCAGGAAAGCGTCACCAAGGCGACCTCAAAATCTAGGTCATTCGCCCTACGTGCATTTCATTGATTGCGCATCTAGCTATCAAAATGAAAGCAATCAAGTTTCAGCTGACGCCAGCCTTCATGCTATGGGTGGTTCATAGCGACAACGATTACCATCGGCTCATGACGCACGAATCCCGCCTTCAGCAATCTCTGCGCGCACTGCTTGTCAGCCGGCGTACTGCCGCATTGGCAGTACAACCGGTGAGCGATTTTGCGCAGCTCGCCGCCCTGCCCGCACCCCTGCTGTCCTTTGTGCCCTGGGCCTGGGACAGCCGCTTCAGCTGCATCGTCTTGCATGTCAGCGCCCTGGCCGGCCATACCCAGGCCATGGCACTGCACCCGGCCGTGAGTCTTTTGATGACGGCCGATGAAGTGGCCGGACAAGGCGTGCATGCACTGGAGCGCGTCAGCATTCAGGGCGTGGCGTCCACCCCTGGCCAGGACAGCGTGCTCTGGCAAGGCGCACGCAGCAGTTATCTGGAGCGCTTTCCCGAAGCCGAACCCATGACTGCGCTGGGAGACTTTCGCTTTGTCTGCATCACCCCCACGCTGGCCCGCCATGTGGCCGGATTTGGCGCGGCACGCAATGTGTCGGCCCATGATTTGATAGCGGCGCTCAATCCGGCCGAGGCCGAATAAAGCGTTTTTTGCTATTTAATCAATAGCTATCTGCGCTTTCTATATCTGAGCTACAACCCTATCAAGCTGCTCAAAGCTGGCTTGGAACCGCTATCTGGCCTTGCCAGGGCGCGAAATTAAAAACAGGAAATTCAACACGGCAGGGAATAAACGCCGGCTCGGCTGCGTCTATCCAGTGAAGCCCGAGGGCCAACTTTTAAAAAACACCATTCAAGTTCCATGCGCGCCCAAGACGAAGCGGATATTGTTGCCTGCATTCCCAGCCTGCGCCGCTATGCGCGCGGTCTGACTTCCGACCGGGAACGTGCCGACGATCTGGTGCAGGACACGCTGGAGCGCGCCTGGGAGCGTTTCGCCTTGTGGCATAGACGCGGCGATGTCAGGGCCTGGATGTTCGGCATCATGCACAACCTGTTTGTGGACCGCATGCGCAGCCAGCGCCGCACGCCCGAAGATGCCACTGGGGATGCGCTGCCCGAACAGCCCGAACGCTCAAGCGCTTCGGACAGGCTGGAAGTGCGCGATCTGGACCGGGCGCTGCAAAAGCTGTCGCATGACCAGCGCGAGGTGCTGCTGCTGGTCGGCGTGGAAGAGATGAGCTACCAGGCCGTGGCCAGCGTGCTGCAGGTGCCGATCGGCACCGTGATGTCACGGCTGTCGCGGGCACGGGAGCGTTTGCGCGCCGAAATGGAAGGACGCGAAGTCAGCAGCAAACTGCAGCGCGTGAAATAACATGGACAAAATCCAACTCATTCCCCCCGGCGGCACGCCACCGATCACCGAAGCCGATTTGCACGCCTATGCCGATCAGCAGCTCTCCACGGCCAGGCGCGCCGAAATCGAACAGTTTCTGAGCTCGCGTCCCGATGAACGCCGCCGCGTGCAGGACTGGCAGACGCAAAACCAGTCGCTGCGCCATCTGCTCAATCCCGTGCTTGAGGAACCGCTGCCCCTGCGCCTGCCGCTAGGCCCCAAATCCACGGCATGGCCCTGGCGCAGCCTTGCCGCAGGCCTGGCTATTGCCGTACTCTGCGCCAGCTCGGCCTGGGTGGCGCGCGGCTTCATAGACGACGGCCGCAGCGCCCGGCTGGCCTTCAACGCACACTCTGCCGCTGTCGCCTACCAGAGCGGCGATCTCAGCGGCTTTGCACTGCGGGCGGCCGTGGCCCATGTGGTGTACAGCCCCGATGTACGACGCCCGGTGGAAGTGGATGCCGACCAGGAGCAGCAACTGGCAAGCTGGCTGTCCAAGCGACTCGGAATCGAAATCAAGCCGCCAAGCCTGCATGCTGTTGGCTATGAGCTGATTGGCGGACGCTTGCTGCCCGGCGACACTGGGCCGGTCGCGCAGTTCATGTACCACGACAGCATAGGCCAGCGCCTGACGCTCTACGTCACCCGCGAAGTACCCAAGGCCGCAAATCGGCCCGAAACCGCCTTTCGCTTTGGTACCGACGGTCCGGTCAACGTCTTTTACTGGGTAGACAAAAACCTGGGCTACGCCATTTCTGGCGGCTCTCACCGCGCCGAACTGACGCGCGTGGCTACCGAGGTCTACCGGCAGTTGAACGACAGTTAAACGACCGCTGAGCAACAACTAAGCAACGATTGGGCGGCCGTTACTTCGGGGCTGAATGCACGAAGAATCTGCGCACCGGCCAAGCCGCCCTCCTCTACCTCCACCCCTGTTCACCCGATCACCGGCCAGCTCCCTGGCCGGGTCGTCTTCGCCCTGCGCGCTTCTTTCACCAAGCACCATTTTTCAGGAATCTTTATGCACGCCAATCGCCGAGAAATTCTCAGATACACGGCTGCCGCAGCCACGGTCGCGGCCCTGCCCGCCAGCTTTGCGCAAAACACTGCCGCGGGGATTGATGCACGCGATCGGGTGTTTATCACCAACGAAGACTCCAACACCGTGGTCGTCATCGACCCGCGCAGCAACACGGTAGAGACGACCATCAATCTGACCAGTTTTGATGAAGATGCGCGCCCGCCGTTTCGCTACGTCACGGCCGGCGTCGCACCCACCCATGCGGCAATGATCCACAAGCCGCTCTACCACGGCTGCATTGACGCTCACGGCGCCGTACCCTCGCCCGATGGGCGCTTGCTCGCCACCAGCGGGCGCGGCTCCAGCAACATCTATCTGATTGACGCGGTGGAAAAACGCGTGATCGGCAACACGCCCAACCCGGCCGCCGGCCCCAGCACCAACGCCGAGCGCCTGTCCAGCGGCATTCTGGTGGGGCGCGAACCGCACGAGCCCACTTTCAGCCGCAACGGCAAGGAACTCTGGGTCACCTTGCGCGGCGAAGACCGGATTGCCATTCTGGATGTGGGCCGTGCCCTGCGCCAGCTGCGGGGCTCAGAGGTATCTGCGGTACGCCAGTTCCTGCCCACGCTCAACGGCCCGGCACAGGTCTGGTTCAACCGCGAAGGCACGCTGGCCTTTGTGGCCAGCCAGAAAGTGGCCAAGGTCGATGTGTTCAGCGTCAACCCCGGCGCCGACGGCTACTCCCAGCCCCAGCACCTGCGCACGCTAGATATCAGCGCTCAGGACAAGCTGGGCTTTACGCCTTTCATGAAGACCACGCCCGACGGCAAAGAGGTCTGGTTCTCTCACAAGCTGATGGACGCCGTGTCCTGCCGCTCCACGCGCGAAGGTTTCGAGCTGCTGGACAACGTGAGCCTGGGCGCCTTGGGCCGGCCCAACCATGTGGAGTTTGTGGCCAACGCCAAGGGCAGCGTGGTCTATGCCAGCCTGGCCCGGGTGGACGATAGCGGCTCCGGCGGCGTGGCCTCCAGCCAGATCGCCATCATCGACCGCAGCGCCAAGCCCGGCGAGCGCAAGATGGTCGCCAGCTTTTTCAGCCACGGCCGCGAAGCCCATGGTCTGTGGACCAATCCTGAAAACACTTTGCTTTATGTCGCCCACGAACAGGACGAGTTGCCCGGCACGCCCAACGCCGGCCAGACCGTGTGCAGCGCCTTTGATGTCAGCGATCCGTTCCAGCCACAATTCATTGCACAGATCCCGCTGGGCAATCTGGCCCTGCCCTCGGGCGGGCTGCGCAACAAGAAAAGCATCAATCTGGTCTATGTGCGACCCGGCGTCAAAGGGCAAACCGCATGAAGACAGCCTGCTTGCCAAGCCTGGGGCTTGCGCTGAATGGCGTGCTGAGCCTGGCCCTGGCGTCGGCGCTTACGGCCGGCAACGCACTGGCGCAGGCGACCCATGATCACCAGCATGCGGCCATGCACGCAACCCACAGCGCGGGCGCTGCGCCGGAGTTCCAAACCGAGATGGATGCCGGCATGGCCCGCATGATGCGGGACATGCATGGCCCGGGCTACAGCGGCAATGCCGATGTGGATTTTCTGGTCATGATGATTCCCCACCACGCGGGTGCCGTCGATATGGCGCGGCTGGTGTTAAAGCATGGCCGCGACCCGCTGACGCGCCAGCTGGCCGAGGAAATCATCGCCAGCCAGACCATAGAGATTGAAAGCATGGCCAGGCGGCTGGCCTTGCTGCGCCAGGCTGAATCCGCTAGTACTACCGGCAACGCCGCCAGCGCCGAGTTTCCCGTGCTCGGTGGTACGCGCGGAGACTGAGGCGCCAACAGTTGCAATGCCCGAGACGGTGAAAAGGCGGCTCGGCTATCAAGCCCTACCGCCCCCGGCCGACCT
Source organism: Comamonas aquatilis (assembly GCF_965139575.1). Classification (NCBI taxonomy): domain Bacteria; kingdom Pseudomonadati; phylum Pseudomonadota; class Betaproteobacteria; order Burkholderiales; family Comamonadaceae; genus Comamonas; species Comamonas aquatilis. The sequence continues at coordinate 56,072 of NZ_CBCSIW010000011.1, forward strand.
CAGCTTTGCAGCTGCTGCCAGACCTTGTCCAGCCGCTTGGTGCTGACCGGATACGGCGTACGCAGCTCCTGAGCGAAGAAGCTCACGCGCAACTCCTCCAGCATCCAGCGGTACTCCTGCATGCGGGCATCGACCTGGCCCTTGCGCTCGGCCAGCAAACGCCAGTAACGCTGCTCCATGGGCTGCAACTCCTTGAGCTTGGCGGCATCGCGGGCCGGATCGGCCCGGTATTTATCGAGGCGGATGGTGATGGCCTTGAGATAGCGCGCGTAATGGCCCAACTGGCTCCAGGGAGCGACGGCGATAAAGTTCTTGGGCATCAGCTTTTGTAGCTGCTCGCCCGCGTCCTTTGTGGCTTCTGGCGCATTTTTCGTGTCTTTGATCTTGCGTGCGGCGGCCGCATACTCGGTCAGAATGGTCGCGGACATGCGCGCCACTTCGTTGGCGATCAGGGTCAGGCGGCCACGGCCTTCCTGCACGCGCTGCTTGAAGTCGGCTTCGTTGGCCGGCAGCGGCTCCTGCAGAAAAGCGCGGTCTATCGCCACGTCAATGATCTGGCCGCGCAGCTCTTCCTGCGTGCCCAGCGGCATATAGGCCACGGCCATTTTCTGCAGATCCGGAATGTTTTTTTCCAGGTATTTCAGCGCATCGCGAATCTGCAGCGCAAACAAGCGGCGCAGGCCCACGCGGTGCTTGGCGGCCGCCACCTCGGGCTCGTCAAACACTTCGATGCCCACCGAATCGCCATGGTCGATCAAGGCCGGAAAGCCTACCAGGGTCTGTCCGCCCTGCTTGATTTCCATCAGCTCGGGCAGCTGGCCAAAGCTCCATTCCTTGTAACGCGCATCATGCGCCTGGGCCGGCGCCGATTTTTCGGTCTTGGCAGCCGGCGTAGCTGCTCTTGATTGAGAAGCAGCTAGCGCTTGATTCTTCTCATCTTGACGCTTGTTTTTAGCTGAATCCGAAGCAGCTTCAGCGCCAGCAGCTATCTTTAATGAGGCAAGCGCCTGGAAAGCACCGCGCGCCTTGGCACCCCACTCGGCTTTCAAGGCACCCAGATTGCGGCCCTGGCCCAGCTGGCGACCATGCTCGTCCGTGATACGGAAGTTCATGAACAGATGCGGGCTCAGCATATCGAGCTTGAAATCGGCCCGCTTCACATCCAGCGAGGTTTCTTCGCGCACCTGCTTGAGCAGCACGTCGATCAGCCCACTGTTCTTCGTGTTTTCTGCCCAGTGCTCTGGCTGCGTAAACAGCTCGGCCAGCCGCGCCGCGCTCTCGGGCAGCGGCACAAAACGGCTGCGCGGGCGCTGGGGCAGGCTCTTCAAGAGCGCCTGAATCTTGTCCTTGAGCATGCCGGGCACCAGCCACTCGGCCCGCTCCTCCGACACCTGATTGAGCACAAACAGCGGCACGGTCACCGTCACGCCGTCGCGCGGATCGCCGGGGCTGTGCAGATAGCTGGCTGCGCAGTCCACACCGCCCAGCTTCACCAACTTGGGGAAGTTGTCGGTGGTGATGCCGGCCGCCTCATGGCGCATCAGCTCGTCACGCGACAGGCGCAGCAGATCGGGGTTGCTCTTGCTCTCCTGGCGGAACCAGTGATCGAAGGTGGCGCCGCTGTACACATCGCGTGGCAATTGCTGGTCGTAGAAGGCAAAGATCAGCTCGTCATCGACCAGCACGTCCTGGCGGCGGCTCTTGTGCTCCAGCTCTTCCACCTTGCGCATCAGCTTCAAGTTGGCGGGCAGGAAATGCCATTTGGTTTCCCACTCGCCCTCCACCAGCGCCTGGCGGATAAACAGATTGCGCGCCTCGTGCGGATCGACACGACCATAGCTGACGCGGCGGCCGTTATAGACCACCAGGCCGTACAAGGTGGCGCGCTCCAGCGCAATCACATCGGCCTGCTTCTTGCTCCAGTGCGGATCCAGCAGCTGCTTTTTGAGCAAATGCCCGCCCACCTCTTCCAGCCACTGGGGCTCTATGGCCGCAATGCCGCGACCGTACAGGCGCGAGGTTTCGACCTGCTCGGCCGCCACAATCCAGCGTCCGGGCTTTTTGGACAGATGCGCGCCCGGATGCGGGTGGAACTTGATGCCGTGCGCGCCCAAATAGGACTCGCTTTCCTCGCCCTTGTAGCCAATATTGCCCAGCAAACCGGCCAGCATGGACAGGTGCACGGCCTCGTAGCCAGCGGCCTCGTTGTTGAGCAGCCATTTCTGCTCCTTGACCACGGTCAGCAGTTGGGAATGGATGTCACGCCACTCGCGCACGCGGCGGATGTTGATGAAGTTCTGGCGCAGCAACTGCTCCCACTGGCGGTTGCTGATCTTGTGCGTGGCCTCTTCGGTCTCGGCCGGGTTGAACAGCGCCAGCCTCTCCTCCACCGTACCTTCGACCTGCGCACCGCTGGCACGCTGACTGACCGGCAGAAAAGCCTGGCTGCGGGCGCTGGGCTTGGCCGCAGGCTTGCTTTGCGCTGCCATTTCGGCACGGCTCTTGGCCACCACCTTGCCGCCGCGCGCATCCGAAAGCCATTTCCACAGCCGCAGATAGCCGGTGAACTCGCTTTTCTCATCGTCGAACTTGGCGTGGGCCTGATCGGCCTGCTGCTGCGCTTCCATGGGGCGGTCGCGCACGTCCTGCACCGACAGGGCCGAGGCAATGATCAGTACCTCGGCCAGAGCGCGCCGGCTGCGTGCCTCCAAAATCATGCGGCCCACACGCGGGTCCAGCGGCAGGCGCGACAGCTCCTTGCCCATGGGCAGCAGCTGGCCGTGGTCGTCCACCGCGCCCAGCTCGGCCAGCAACTGGTAGCCGTCGGCAATGGCGCGGCCCGAAGGCGCTTCCAGAAACGGGAAATGCACCACATCGCCCAGGCCCAACGCCTTCATGCGCAAGATCACGCCGGCCAGCGAGGAGCGCAGAATTTCCGGGTCGGTAAACCGATCGCGGCTGGCAAAACTCGCTTCGTCATAGAGGCGAATACAGATGCCGTTGGCCACACGGCCGCAGCGGCCGGCGCGCTGGTTGGCTGCGGCCTGCGAAATGGGCTCGACCAGCAACTGCTCCACCTTGCTACGGAAGGAATAGCGCTTGACGCGCGCCGTACCTGCGTCAATCACGTATCGAATGCCGGGAACCGTGAGCGAGGTTTCAGCCACATTGGTAGCCAGCACAATGCGGCGACCCGTATGGCCGTCAAAAATCCGGTCCTGCTCGGCCTGGGACAGGCGCGAGAACAGCGGCAGCACTTCGGCACTGCGCAGCACGGGCGAGTGCTGTAAATGCTTGCGCAAATGGTCGGCCGCCTCGCGGATTTCACGCTCGCCGGGCAGAAACACCAGAATGTCGCCGCCCTTGCCGCCTTGCCACAACTCGTCCACGCCTTCGGCAATGGCGTCGTTCAGGTCCAGTTCCTTCTTTTCCTCGAAGGGGCGGTAGCGCATCTCCACGGGGAAGGTACGGCCCGAGACCATGATCACCGGCGCGGGACCGTTCTTGGACTCGAAATGCTTGGCAAACCGGTCGGCGTCAATGGTGGCCGAAGTCACCACCACCTTGAGATCGGGGCGCTTGGGCAGGATCTGCTTGAGATAGCCCAACAAGAAGTCGATGTTCAGGCTGCGCTCGTGCGCCTCGTCGATGATCAGTGTGTCGTAGGCTTTGAGCAGCGGATCGGTCTGAGTTTCGGCCAGCAAGATGCCGTCCGTCATCAGTTTGACCGAAGCGCCTTTTTGCAGCGTGTCCTGAAAACGCACCTTGTAGCCCACGACTTCGCCGGGCGGGGTGTTGAGCTCTTCGGCAATGCGCTTGGCCACCGATGAGGCCGCAATCCGGCGCGGCTGGGTGTGGCCGATCAAGTGGCCGCGCACCTGCCCTTTTTCATCGGGCACGGCATTGACCTTGCCCCGGCCCAGCGCCAGCGCGATCTTGGGCAGCTGCGTGGTCTTGCCCGAACCCGTCTCGCCACAGACGATGATGACCTGGTGGCGATCCATGGCCTCCATGATCTCGTCACGGCGGCTGGATACGGGAAGTTGCTCGGGGAAGGTGATCTTCAAAGACATAGGGGCGTGATTATCCCTGTGCGCAGCGGCAGTTGCCGGGCGCCGTGTTCAATTCCGTGGCGCCGATCTGTTTTGCCACACGAAGTTGCTATGCTCGGCCCCGATTGCCTTACTGCTGATTCCATGGTTTCTCTTGCTACGCTCTTCATTCCGCTGCTGGCCCTGTGGCTGTGGTGGCCCCTCAACTCTCTGGCCCGCCGCGCGCGTCTAGTGGCCATCCTGGTCACGGTGGCACTGGGCCTGTTTCCTGCGCTGCTGCTCAAGCTGGTGCAAAGCGGGGCCGCCCCCTATGCAAGCATTGCCCCCTGGCAGGTGCCCGGCGGCTGGGTGCTGGCCGTGTTGATGCTGGCCCTGGTCTTGGTGCTGCTGCGCGATGCGAGCTGGTTGCTGTCCAAGCTGGGCGGAGCCAAGGCGCTGGCGCGTGGCCTGCATAGCCCCCAACTGACCGGCTGTGCCTTGATGGCGGCCGGAGCACTGGCAGGGCTTGGCGTGCACAACGCGTTGCAGCCGCCGCAAATCCAGGAACAAACTGTGGCGCTGAAGAATCTGCCGCCGCAGCTCAGCGGCCTGCGCATTGCCGTGCTGGCCGACATCCATGCCAGCCCGGTCAACAACAGCGCCTATGTGCAGACGGTGGTGGACCGGACCCTGGGCGTTCGCCCCGATCTGATCGTGCTGCCCGGCGATATGGTGGACGGCGATGTAGACAGCGGCCGCGTGAATGTGGCGCCGCTGGCCCAGCTCAAAGCGCCTTATGGGGTCTGGCTGGCGCCCGGCAATCACGAGTACTACAGCGGCTACAACAGCTGGATGGCGGAGTTTCGCCGCCTCGGTCTTAACGTGCTGGAAAACCGCATGCAGCTGCTCCATATCAACGGAGCCAAGCTGGCCTTGTCCGGCGTAGGTGATCCGGTGTACGGCCGGACCTCGCCCCATAACGCCGACCCGGCCCAGCCCGAAGGCGTGCCGCCCGATGTGGAGGCCGTGGCCCGCCAGGCCCAAGCGGCCCAGGCACAGTTCCATATGCTGCTGGCCCATCAACCCAAATTTGCGCGCGACAACGCTGGCCAGGGCATTGATCTGCAGCTGTCGGGCCATACCCATGGCGGCTTGATACGCGGCCTGGATCAATGGGTGGTGGCGCCCGTAAACCAGGGCTTTGTGCGCGGCCTGTATGACGTGGGTGCCATGAAGCTGCTGGTCAGCAGCGGTGCAGGTCTGTGGGCCGGTTTTGCCGTGCGCCTTGGCGTGCCGCCCGCCATCGAGGTGCTGACGCTGGAGCGCGCCCCGTAAGCGCCCATATCGCGGCCCGCACGCGGTCTTGAATATGGAGCATTATTTGAATGAAATCAGCCAATGATTTTCTACCCATATTCTTGCCTGCCATAAAGACGTTTTCGCTGGCCCAAATCTTTTGAATATTCAAGCCATCCACTTTATTTTCTTGCCACCCCAAGCCTGGGTATCGGCTATATCTTGGCCCATATTGCGCAGCCCCGGATATTGCATGGCGCCGAGCATTGCTCGAATCATGCCTGGGCACCGGCGCTTATTCAGATAGTAAGATGCAAGCCAGATATAGCCCTGCCTGCCCCCATGCAAACCACTTTTTTTGATCTCAACAGCAAATGAATTGTTCACTGTGCGGTAACGCGTTGAGCCCTTCGGCCAAGTTTTGCAATCGCTGTGGCAGCAAGCAAGTGCTTGCACCCGAAGCTGCACCAGCCGAAAAATCTCCCGCACCGGCAGTGGAGAAAATCTGCGGCCAGTGCCAGGCAATTTGCAAGCCCCTGGCCAGGTTCTGCCCGCAATGCGGAAATTCCTTTGCCGTCGCTGCGGCAGCCACGACGCCTCAGCCCGCCGTGCACCTGCCCGAAGCCAATATCGTTGTGCCACCACCACCCGCGCCGGCACGCCAGGAGCCTGTGTTTCAGGCCGCAGCCTCAGGCAATCAGCCAAGCATTGCGCCATCGGCGCCGGTATCGGATCTGGTATCGGAACCAGTTCCCGGCTTTTTGCCACCAGCGCCAGACAAGCACGCCTACAGCGCGCCGGCCTTTCCGCAAGAGCCGCAACGCAGCAGCCGGGCCTGGATCAAATGGTCGGCCCTGGCTCTGGTAGCAGCAGCCATCGCAGGTGGCATCTTGCTGGCCCGCAATATGAGCGCGTTTCCCGGCAGCTCCGGCAATCCAAGCACGCCTGTTCCAGCAGCAGACAAAAACGCCATCTCGGCCGAGGACAAGGCCAGGGCCGATGCCCTGGTAGGCCCGCAAGGCGCAACGGCCAAGCCCGTCGATCCCTCAACCACCATTGTTGTGCCGCCCGACGCTTCGACAGGTGGCGAAGCCTCGACCGCCCCTGCGCCAACCGTTGCCCCTCAAGCCCCGGTAATCCCGGCGCAGGGCATGGGAGCCGACAGCAACCAGACAAAGCCGGTTGAGGCCCCAGCTCCCGCGCCCAAACCCGTAGCCAAGCCCAAGCCACAGCCCAAGGGCCCGCCATCGCTGGATGACCTGCTCGATTAATGCATAGCCCGCAGCGTGCCGACCGACTCGGCCGCTGCCCGCTATTGCCTGTTTACACCGGGTTGCTGAGGGCTCAAGCCAGCGATGGCACCCGCGTTCTCTCTGAAAGTCCTGCCATGCGTTCTCTCAAACTGACTCTTATTGCCTGCGCCGCCGTTCTGGCCAGCGGCTGCGCCACGCTGGAGGAAGCCTCCATCGGCCTCAGCTGCATGCTATCGCAGGTCACCAACTCCGCCGACCCCAATTGCGCCAAGCAAGCGGGCGCAGCGCCTGCCACCGGCACGGGCGCTCAGGCCGATCGCTTCGGCCGGCTGCAAGCCGCGCTGAATCAGGAGACCCAGCAGGCCCAGAGCGCACAGACCAGGGCCGTGGAGGCCATGAGAAACCTGCCGGGTAATCTGCGCAGCGTGGCCGGTCCGGTTCGCACCAAGCCCATAGAGATCACCGACAGCCAGAGCCACTCCACCCGGCGCCTGATCAGTTTCTCCTCCGTCAGCGTCGACATGCCGCTGGCCGCCAAGGGCCGACCCGAATACACGCGGGCCATGGATACGCTCAAGGAACTGGCCAACCAGCTGGCAGACAACCGGGGCTCCTCGGCGATTGTGGTGACGCAATCCGAAGCCGATGTGAAAGCCGGCCGCGTCAACACCCAGACCGGCACCAGCCAGACAAGCCATGGCAAACCGGTCAGCGTACAAAAGCAAAGCGATGCCAGCCTGCCCGCCGGCATAGAGCGCTACACCATCCAGGCCGGTGAAATTCGCGGCCAGCTCTGATGATTCAAGCCTAAACGGCAATCACCCGCCCTGCCGCCAGCCCTGTACCCAGAGCTGATCCGGCAACGGCCACCCTTGGTAAAGCATCCACCTTCAAGACAGGACGGGATATGAAACAAGTTCAATCATTGGGAGAGGTTCGCTTCGGAACGCTGGCGCGGGCGGCCGAAGGCCTGACGCAGTGGCGGCCGCTGCTGCTGGGCTTTCTGACGCTGCTGTCCACGGCCATCGTCATCAGCCTGGCGCAATGGCTGGCTATCAGCGCCGGAGCGTTTCTCGGGCTGATCATGATGCTGCTCGCCTTTGTGGTGCTGATGGCGGGTTCGTCAGGCGTGGGCATCATGCTGATGGACAAGGCCAAGAATGAGCCGGTGCGCTCCTTTGGCGCCGCCGCCTCGGCCGGACTGATGTGCCTGCCCAAGTTTTTGCTGTTTGGCATCATCTTGCTGGTCGGTTTTCTGGCCTACATGATTGTGGCTGCCGTCGTCTACTACATCTGCAAGATTCCGTTCATCGGCGGCTTCATCGCCTTTGTCGCCCACCCCGTGCTGGTGCTGGCGGCGGCAGCCATTTTGATTGCGCTGATCTGGGTCATTGGCCCGCTGATGGCTCCCGCGCTATGGAGCGGCCTGTCCCTCAAGGCGGCACTGGCCAATGTGGTGAGCATTGCCCGTACCCGCCTGGTGGAAGTCGTGCTCATGGAAGTCGTGCTCTACGTCATCCTGGGTCTGGTCTCCATCATGCTGTTCGCCGGCCTGATGCCGGCCACCATCAGCCTGACCGGCCTGGCTCTGGGCATTACCGGTGGCGCCAACGCCATGATGGGTGCGGCCATGGGCGGCGGCTATGGTGGCATGGGCGGCTATGGCGGCATGGGACCCATGGCCAGCATGATGGGCAGCGGCGCCGGTCTGGGCCTGATGGCCGGTCTGGGCGTGTTGTACTGCGTGGTCGGCGCCATGCTGGCCCAAGTCATGATCATGGGCATGAACCTGATCTATCTGCAGGCCCGCGAAAGCGTGGACTCCTCCGAAGCCGAAGGCGCTCTGGACGGCCTGATTGGCGATGTGCGCAAAAAAGCCGAGGAAGCCAAGGAGCGCACCATGGCTGCTGCCGAGCGTGCCAAGCAAGCTGCAGCGCAAAAAATGCAGGAACGCGCCGACGCCAAGGCCGGCGCGGAAGCCGCTGCTGCCGACGTGCCCCCCACGAGCAATAGCTCAGCTAGTGCTGCTGCAGCAACGGCCGCTGGCCTAGCCGGTGCCGCCGCCGTCAGCGGTGCCATGCATAACCCAGCCCCAGACCAAGCCAGCGAGCAACCGGCACTGGATGCACAGGCAGCCGCAGAGGCTGTGCGCCGCCAGGCCGAAGCTGAAGCCGCACGTCTGCAGGCCGAGCAGCAAGCCGCCCTGCAGGCGGAACGCGAGCGCGCTGCCAGCGAAGCCTTAGCCCGTGCAGAGCAGGAAGAGAGACTGCGCGCCCAGGCGCAAGCCGAACGCCTGCAGGCCGAAGCTGCGGCAGCCGACGCTGCGGCAGCCCGCCAACGTGAGGAAGCCGAAGCCGCCCGTCAACGCGAAGAGGCTCAAGCAGCGCACCAGCGTGCTGAGGCTGAGGCCGCCCAAAAGCGCGCAGCAGCCGAACAGGCTGCACGTGAACAAGCCGAGCAAGCACGCCTGAAGGCCGAAGCCGAAGCGGCAGAAAAAGCGCGCCAGCAGGCCGCCGCCGCGGCGAACCACTGCCCCAGCTGCCAGGCCCGTGTCACTCCAGACGATGTGTTCTGCGGCGAATGCGGACACAAGCTTAAGTAAAAAGCATAGCAAACAGCGCTTGATGGGCGCTGACTTTCAAACAATTAGGCTTTAAGGCAATGCCAGTCAGTTCAAGCACTGACTGGCATTTTTCTTTGGATATTGGGCGAAGTGCTTTGCAGACACGCGGCTGCATGGGCAAGCGCACATCAACCCAACTGGCGGCTTACAGGCAAGTCTTCGACTTCACTGCGGCTTTTCTAGCTCGCAGAGCTGCTCGGCGTCTTGTGTCAGCGTCACGCGCACCACTTTGCGCGCATCGGCATCAAACACCGGCAGATCGGGGCAGTAACGTGGGCCTTTGGGCGTATCCACGCGCAGATAGCTCATGGCATAGGCCGCGTGCACGCGCGGCGAGCGACCGGCTTGCGGCGGGGCCAGTACCTCCAGCTGGGTTTGCTGCGGCAGCGCATCCGCAGCGATATCGCACCACGGGCCAGGCGCCCTGCCCATGGCCAGGCCGGTCGGCGTTTGGTAGAGCGCATCGGGCCAGGCCACATGGCCGCGCTCATAGACAGGCATGATGTAGCAACCCATCAAGCGCCCGTTTTGGCGTACCGGCAGCACATAACTCTGAGCCTGTTCCACCGCCACCAACTGGCCGCCCTGCCAGGCATAAATATCCACGCCATGGCTGCAGCAGCTACCGCGCCAATAGTGGTAAATGCGGCTGGCCTGACTATCAAAGCTGGGTGAGGTGATGTCTTGCAAGGCCGGCGGTGCCAGCACAAATCGCTGCTGTGCCGGCTCATACAGCCAGGTGGTGTGCGCAATATTGGGGCCGGCCGGCAAAGCCAGGGCCTGGGTCAGATCGGGCCAGCCGTCGAAATTGGCGTCTACCCACTGCGGCTGCACCAGCCCGCAGCTGCCATAGGCATCCGTCGCCAGCGTCTGCAGCAGACGGCCCTGGCCATAGATGCGTATGGCACTGACCTGCAGCTCGTTGGCGGGAAAATCGCAATCCTTGGCCGAGCGTATGGGCCGCTCAAGCACCAGGCGCAGCTCATGCTGCGGCGCATGCGCAAATGCACTCTGGCTTTGCTGCAACCGCAGCGGCCACTGTTTTTTGCCGTCCATCGATTGCCACCGGCCTTGAATCTGCACCGGAGCCATGCCAGTCAGCGGCGTCAGCAGCCATTGCCCGCTGGGCGCGGCCTCATCACTGCCCTTGGGCGCTAGCGCCGGTGTTTCAGTCAGGCGGCTGCCGGCCCCTGCCTCAACCGTTCCCTGCAGATCAATACGCCCCTCGGGCCGACAAGGCAAGTAGCAATAGCTTCCCATCAGCGCATCACCAAGCCGCCACAGCTGAACCTCGACGCGCTTGCCGGCAATCTGACCCTGGTACTGCGCAGCCCAGGTGGGAGCTTCAAACACCGGCTCGGCCTGCGCTGTCTCGCCTGCATTCCCGCCCAGATCATCAGCCGCTTTGTCACGGGTTTGCGCCTGGAGCTGCGAGGCAGCCAGCAGCGCCGTGCTCAAGGCCAGCAGCAATGCTGCGCCGGCTCGCCAGGAACGCAGTGAAAGAAGGCGAAGCAGAAAGTGCATGTTCAGACCATAAAAAACAATAGCAACCAGCGCAATACGCACATTGGTTTCAGGCGATTTGACTGTATTGAAGCCCATCCGCCATGGGCTTGCGGCAAGATGGCTTGTATCTTGCCGCAAGCCCGCTCCTTTGGCGCAACCCATGCACACCGAAACTCCAACACCGCCTCCAACACAGTCCGCCCGCAACATGGGCCTGCTGGTCGCAGCCCAGTCTCTGGGAGGCGCATCCCCGCCCATCATCATCTCGCTGGGCGGGCTGGTGGGGCAGCAGCTGTCGAGCAATCCCACGGCCTCCACCCTGCCGGTCAGCATCTATCAGCTGGGCCTGGCGCTCTCCACCCTGCCTGCCGCCTGGATGATGAACCGCATGGGGCGGCGCGCCGCCTATGTGCTGGGCGCGCTTTTGGGCGTGATCTCGGGCTTGGTGGCCGCGCAAGGCATTGCGCAGTCCAACTTTGTGATTTTTTGCCTGGGCACGGCGCTGGCCGGCTTTTATGCGGCCTGCGTGCAAAGCTACCGTTTTGCGGCCTCCGACCTGGTGGGCGACCCCGGCGAGCAGGCCAAGGCCATTTCACGCGTGATGATTGGTGGACTGATCGCCGCCATCATCGGTCCGCAGGTGGTGATCTGGACCCGCGATCTGCAGCCCGCCACACCGTTTGCCGGCAGCTTTTACAGCCAGGCCGTGCTGGCTTTGCTGGCCCTGCCCTTGCTGATGTCGCTGCGCCTGCCGCCGCCCCAGGCCAAGACGCAGGCGGCGGGCCAGGCCAGACCGCTGGCCCAGATTGCCCGCACGCCGCAGTTCATCGTGGCTTGCGCCGCCGGGGTGGTCAGCTATGGCTTGATGGCATTTTTGATGACGGCGGCCCCCATGGCCATGGTGGGCTGCGGCCACAGCGTGGGCGAAGCGGCCATGGGCATTCAATGGCATGTGCTGGCCATGTTTGCGCCCAGCTTTGTGACCGGCCGCCTGATTGCCCGCTTTGGCAAGCGGCAGATCACGGCGCTAGGCCTGGTGCTGATCGGGCTGGCTGGCGCCCTGGCCTTGATGGGGCTGGACATCTTTCACTTCTGGGGCGCGCTGATCTTGCTGGGCGTGGGCTGGAACTTCGGCTTTATCGGCGCCACCGCCATGCTGACCGAGTGCTATCGCCCGGCCGAGCGGGCCAAGGTGCAGGCGCTCAACGATTTTCTGGTCTTCGGCACGGTGGCTGTCGCCTCCTTCGGTTCGGGCCAGTTGCTGCACAGCGCGGGCTGGAACGGCATCAATATCGGCATGCTGCCGCTGGTGGCCGTGGTGCTGGTGCTGCTGGGCATCCGACGCTTCCAGACCGTCAAGGCCAATGCGGCGGGATGAGTGCATTTGCTTGCGCTATCAAATACAAAGCTGCCTGCGCTTGATATATCTTGTTTTTATGCAGCTTTCAGCCTGAAACAAGCCCATATCAGGCGCCAGCCGCTATGGTTTTGAAAGCACACCTGTTTTTGCACCGCAAACTGCGGATTCTGCGTAGAGAAATCCACGCCGCCAGCGGCTCGGGCGCGCTAGTAGCCGCTACACTTTGCGCCGCAGGCTTGCGTGACCCATCCGATGGCAACGCAGGCCTTTTGACTCTGACTTCCGAGGTTTTCTCCCCACCGCCATGTCCACCGTTTTCAACTTCACCTTTGTCCCCTGGTTCCGGTCTGTGGCCCCCTATATCCACAAGTTCCGACACCAGACTTTTGTGGTGGGTTTGACCGGTGAAGCCATTGCCGCTGGCAAGCTCAGCTCCATCGTGCAGGATTTGGCGCTGATCCAGGCCATGGGCGTGAAGATCGTGCTGGTGCACGGTTTCAGACCCCAGGTGAACGAGCAGCTGCGCCTCAAAGGCCAGGAGCCGCGTTACTACAACGGCGTGCGCGTGACGGACTCCATCGCCCTCGATTGCGCACAAGAAGCTGCCGGCCAGCTGCGCTACGAGATTGAAGCCGCCTTCAGCCAGGGCCTACCCAACACCCCCATGGCCGGAGCCCGCGTGCGCGTGATCTCGGGCAACTTCCTCACCGCCCGCCCCGTGGGCATTGTGGACGGCGTGGACTTCATGCATTCGGGCCTGGTGCGCAAGGTGGATGTCGAAGGCATTCGCAGCGCACTGGCCTCGGACGCCATGGTGCTGGTCTCGCCCTTTGGCTTCTCGCCCACAGGCGAGGCATTCAACCTCAGCATGGAAGAAGTGGCCACGCGCGTGGCCATCGAGCTCAAGGCCGACAAGCTCTTGTTCCTGTCGGAAGTGCCCGGCATCCGCATGGACCCCACGGGCCCGGCCGACGAAAGCAACCCCATAGACACCGAGCTGCCGCTGGACGCCGCCCGTCGCATGCTGGCCCAGCTGCCACCGGCCCAACACCCCACCGACGTGGGCTTTTACCTGCAGCACTGCGCGCAAGCCTGCGAGCATGGCGTGGAGCGCAGCCACATCCTGCCGTTCACGGTCGATGGCGCGCTGCTGCTGGAAATCTATGTGCACGACGGCATCGGCACCATGATCATCGACGAAAAGCTCGAAGAGCTGCGCGAGGCCACGATTGACGACGTGGGCGGCATCATCCAGCTGATCGAACCATTCGAGAACGACGGCACCCTGGTCAAGCGCGACCGCACCGAGATCGAACGCGACATCGCCAGCTACACCGTCATCGAACATGACGGCGTGATCTTCGGCTGCGCAGCCCTGCACCCCTACCCCGAAGCCCGAACGGCCGAGATGGCAGCGGTCACCGTCTCTCCCAAGAGCCAGGGCACGGGCGATGGCGAAAAACTGCTCAAGCGCATAGAGCAACGCGCACGCGCCCAGGGCTGCGACACCTTGTTTGTGCTGACCACCCGCACCATGCACTGGTTCATCAAGCGCGGCTTTCAGCCCGTGGACCCCGAATGGCTGCCCGAAGCCCGCAAAGCCAAATACAACAAAAGCCGCAAAAGCCAGGTGCTGGTCAAAAAGCTGTAAGTACCGATCTGCATAAAAATAGCTGCCAGCGCTTGATGCATAAGCGCTGGCAGCTATTTTTTGGAATCAGGCTTCTAAAATTGCTTGACTGACACGGAGCGTGCCCGCCCGTTGCAGGCTATCTATGTCTGCCTGTGAACGGCTGCTACAGCACAGAATTGGTCATGATCAAGTCCCCTGCCTGTCCTTCAAACATTGATGCGGCAAACACGCCCTGGACAGTTGAAAGTGAGCTTACGCAGCACAATCGCTGCAGCGGCCATAAAGCGTAATTTCATGGCTATCGACCAAAAAGCCAGGAGGTGCCAAACCGGCTAAGTTTCCGGGACAGGCATGCACATCGAAAACCCGCTGGCAAACCGTGCACTGAAAATGGTGGTGATGGCCGTGGTGCGCCACCTCGTACATGGGAGTGCGCTCCGGCAAGTGAACCTCATGCAGCAACCCCTCTTCAGCCATCGCCTTGAGCGCCCGGTACACGGTAGCAATTCCCAGCCCAGGTAACGTTGCTTGCGCCAACTCCAGTACCTCTTGCGGAGTCAGCGGCCTATCGGCCTTTGTCATGGCCTGCTCAATGGCCGTGCGCTGCTTCGTGGATCGTTGCATGGAGGAATTCATTGTGGCGAGGCTATGTCATGGAAGTGGCAGGAGGCAATATTGTGCCGCGACTCTCTCTTTGACCTGCATCTACAGGTACTTGAGCCAAGTGATGTCACGCCGACGCTGTTTGAGGGCCGCAAACCTGCGTACTGCAGGATACAAAGCCATGGCAAGCAGCGCCGATATCGCCCACAGCCACAACAAACTGCTTAGCCCAAACAGTTGCCCCTGGTTGACACCCCAGATCGTCACTGCGGCCAGGTACATGAACTTGAGCACGTACAGATGCAGAACATAAAAGAACATAGGGGCGGCTCCCAACGTGGCCAGAGGCTTCAGCCAGTTGGGACTTGCGGCGTTCTCGAATGCGCACAGCAGCAGCAAACCGATACCGAGCGTCAACAGCAGGAATAACAGCGACGGCGGATACTTGGTGACATTGAACCAGGACATCACCGTCTGCAGGGTGTTCGCACCGGTCATCCATGGCGCATCGCCATACACGTTGAGCATGCGTAGCACCGCAAAGCCTAGAAGACAGCTAACGCCTGCAATGAGCAGATAGCGTCTGCGCTGTGCCGTGTCGCACGCCTTACTAAACCACGGGCCGATGCCATAGCCCAAGGCGATCACGCCAATCCAGGGGAGCAGCGGATAGGACGTACGCAGTTGCACGCCTGCCAGTTCCAGCCAGCCACGGTCATGCAAGATGGCCCAAGGTACATGCATCACGTGGCCCACAGGGAAATGCAGGCTATCGAACAGGTTGTGCCCTGCCACCAGTATCAAGCCCAGCAGCAGCAAGGCGTTGCGTGGCAGCCACACCAGCACCGACAGCGCCAGCATGGAGAGACCAATGGCCCAAATCACCTGCAGGAACACTTTGGCGGGTGGAAACTGGAAAGTCCAGGCGAAGTTGACTACCGTCACCTCCAGCAGCACCAAAAACAGGCCGCGCCGCCACAAAAAGCCCGACGCTGCGCGCGCCTGACCGCCCTCGGCATGGCGGCTGGCATACAAGTACGCCCCCAGTCCTGTCAGGAACACGAACACCGGCGCACATAAATGGGCCAGCATGCGAGGGAAAAACAGGCCCGGCGGGGTGTCAGCGACCACCATCGGATCCTGAACTTGCAGATGCAGGTAAAAGGTTTCACGGACATGGTCAAGCAGCATGAACAGCATGACGAGACCGCGCAGCGCATCGACCGATTGCAGGCGGCCAGCGCTCGCTAGCGAAGACGGAGAGGATAACAAGTCACTTTCCTTATTGATATTGACTTATCACTATCATATCAATTCTTTGTTTACCCGCATTCAGCGTGCTTTGAACGCCATCCATCGCTAGCAAACCGCCTATCTGCTCAAGAGCATAGAAGCACATGCGCATAGCCTTTTCTGAAAAATCTATCGTGACTCCCCACATCACCCCCTTCGTCCTAGCAGCCGGTACTGCGTTGCTCTTCGTGAGTAGCACGGCTTTCGCTACGGCACAGGAAGAGGCTAAGGGCTTTGTCGAGGGCAGTGCATTCAACATGCAAAACCGCATGCTCTTTGAACAGCTCGACTATCAAAAAGGAAGTAGTTTTCGTGCAGTCAGTGGACAGAGAGGCCAAACACGGGCTCAAGAGTCAGCATACGGCCTGATGTTCACCTATGTATCCGGCTATACACACGGACTCCTTGGTCTGGGACTGGATGCTCACGCCTATGGAGCTGCTAATTTGGGCACTGAAGCGAACCACACGCGTGCCACACCTCGCTATGTGGCCAAGGATGGACCAGAGATTGCCGATAGCTTCGGACGCGCCGGTGCTGCGCTAAAACTTCGGATCTCATCCACGGAACTGAAACTGGGCGAGATGCGAACCAAGACGCCGATTTTCAGTTCATCCGATAGTCGATTGCTGCCGGAGAGCAATCGAGGCTGGCAAGTCATCAGCAGAGACATCCCGACATTGACGCTGCAAGCTGGGCGATTTACTGGCTGGGCCGATCGCAATGCGCGCAAGAACGGGGCTGACTTGCTGGCTAACTATTCAGGCGTGACCAGCGGCTCATTCAGCTTTATAGGTGGGGCGTGGACAACCCCCATCACCCATCTGACGCTTAGCAGCTATTACGGAAAATACGCGGATAACTGGAACACCGCGTATTTGGGAAGTTTCTACAAGCTTCCTCTTTCAGATAAGCGTTCGCTGTCGTTCAATCTAAATCTCTATCGCAGCACCGATACAGGCAAAGCAAAATCTGGCGAGATCGACACCACAACCTGGAGTCTGATGAGTACCTACGGCATAGGCGCTCACAAATTCGGAGTCGGCTACCAGAAAGTCAACGGGAACAATCCGTTTGACTATGTGAATCGAGGCTCCATCTGGTTGGAAAACGCAATGCAGCTATCTGACTTCAATGGTCCGGGCGAAGCTTCTTGGCAGCTCAAGTACGACGTAGACCTCTCCACCATCGCAATCCCTGGACTTCGCCTGGGCCTAGCCTACACCCGGGGATCCGGTATCAACAACAGCCATCTCAACGTCATGTATGCCAACTACCTAGGTTATTCAGGAATCAACGGAAAGCACTGGGAGCGAGATATTCAGGTTCGATACACCGTGCAGCATGGAACTGCGAAGAACCTATCTTTGCAACTGCGCTATGGAGTGCACCGCACGAATAAACCCCAAGGAGAGTCAAATATGAATCAACTTCGACTGCAAGCAGAAATGCCATTTAGCATCCGATAAACCTGAATAAGCCGCATAACAGAACTGTAGATTCGCCAGTCGATGCAATCGACATCGAAGCTCTATCTCTGCTCGAATATCTCCAAAACACATCGACTTTTACTTATTTCAAATAGCGCACAAACTGAGAGCCAGCAGTTATCACGAATCTTTTAACTTTGCGTGAGGACTTCGAGATCGCGCCTTTGTAAGCTGATTGGCGTTGACTCCTGAAAGCCTATGCCATGACAACCCGACGCCACCTGATCCTGGGCGCAGCAAGTTCTGCCGCCGCGCTCTACGCCGGAGTTTTCCAACTCCGCGCCACCGCAGCGACCGAAACCTTCGAGGTCAGCTACACCGATGCGCAATGGCGGGCGCGACTCAGCCCGCAGCAATACGCCGTGCTGCGCCAGGAGGGCACAGAGCCTGCTGGCAGCAGTCCGCTGAACAAGGAGCACCGCCCGGGGATCTTCTCCTGCGCGGCTTGTGCGCTGCCGCTGTTCGCATCCACTACAAAATTCGATAGCGGCACCGGCTGGCCCAGCTTCTGGAAGCCCTTGGACAAGGCGGTGGCCACTCGCCAGGACCGAAGCTTTGGCATGGTGCGTACCGAAGCTCACTGCCGGCGCTGCGGTGGTCACCTAGGTCACGTCTTCGACGACGGACCGCCCCCGACAGGACTGCGCTACTGCATGAACGGCCTGTCGCTCATCTTTGCGCCAACTCCAGCCTGAGTTGCCACTCAACGGGAAATAAGCACAGGGAGTTTGTTGCGCTGCGTCACAGCTTTTTTGTGCCAACTGGGTACAAAGGCGTATCCGACTCAAGCAAGTGATACGCCATGAAATCCCTCTCTCCCCAAGCCATCAGCCAGGATGTGCTGGCCGAAAAATATCTGGCCGCAGGCGAGCAATCAGAGCAAGAGCTGTTTGCCCGCGTGGCCAAGGCCCTGGCAGCGGTGGAAGCGCCCGAGTTGCAGGCCCACTGGGAGCAGCAGTTTGCCGCCAATCTGGCGTGCGGCGCCATTGGCGCGGGTCGCATCATGGCCGCAGCCGGGCTCGATACCAAGGCCACGCTGATCAACTGCTTTGTGCAACCGGTGGCCGATGCCACCAATGGCTTTGATGCCCAGGGCAACCCCGGTATTTACACAGCCCTCTCTCAGGCGGCGGAGACCATGCGCCGGGGCGGCGGCGTGGGCTACGATTTTTCCAACCTGCGCCCGCGCGGTGCACTGGTGCGGGGCACGAACTCCCTGGCCTCCGGCCCCTGCTCTTTTATCGATGTGTTCGATGCCTCCTGCACCACAGTGGAATCCGCAGGCGCGCGGCGCGGGGCACAAATGGGGGTGCTGCGCATTGACCACCCCGATGTGCACGAATTCATCACTGCCAAGCGCGTCAAGGGACGCTGGAATAATTTCAATGTCTCGGTAGGAGTCAGCAGCGCCTTTATGCAAGCCGTCAAGGACGATGCGCCCTGGGAGCTGGTGCACGTCGCCATGCCCAGCCAGGCACAGATTCAGGTGGGCGCACACCTCAGGGAAACGGGCAAAGACAGTGTGTGGGTGTACCAAAGCCTGCCGGCGCGCCAGCTGTGGGATGCCATCATGCGCTCGGCCTATGACTTTGCCGAACCTGGCATTCTGTTTCTGGACAATATCAATCAGGACAACAACCTTTGGTATGCCGAGCAAATTTCGGCCACCAACCCCTGCGGCGAGCAGCCGTTGCCGCCTTATGGCTGCTGCGATCTGGGGCCGGTCATACTCACCCGCTTTGTGCGGGAGCCGTTCACCAGCCAGGCCTGTTTCGACATGGAGGGCTTTGCCGCCGCTGTGACCGTTCAGGTGCGCATGCTGGACAACGTGCTCGACGCCACCGTCTGGCCTCTGCCCGAGCAGCAGCGCGAAGCCCAGCAAAAGCGCCGCATCGGCGTGGGTTTTACCGGCCTGGGCGATGCCTTGATTCTGCTGGGACTGCATTACGCCAGCGCCGAGGGCCTGGCACAGGCCGAAGCCATTGCCCGCACCCTGCGCGATGCCGCTTATGCGGCCTCGGTGGAGCTGGCGCAGGAAAAAGGCAGCTTTCCCCTGTTCAATGCCAAGCAATACCTCAAAAGCGGTTTTGCCAAGCGCTTGCCCAAAGACCTACGCTCTGCCATCAAAAAGCACGGCCTGCGCAACAGCCATCTGCTGTCGATTGCACCCACGGGCACGGTCTCGCTGGCCTTTGCCGACAATGCCTCCAACGGCATAGAGCCGCCGTTTTCCTGGACTTACACCCGCAAGAAGCGCACTGCCGATGGTGGCGAGCAGTTCTATAGCGTGCAAGACCATGCTTACCGTCTCTACAAAGCCCTGCATGGCGAAGATGCGCCGCTACCCGATTACTTTGTGAGCGCATTGGAGCTCAGTGCCAGCGAGCATGTGGCCATGATGCGCACGGTGCAGCCGTTCATAGACACCTCGATCTCGAAAACCGTCAATATCCCGGCAGACTACCCTTTCGAGGATTTCAAGCATCTGTATATGGAGTGCTGGGAGGCCGGGCTCAAAGGCTGCGCCACCTACCGACCCAATGATACGCTGGGCGCCGTGCTGGCTCTAGCCCCTGAACCTGATAAAAATCAGGTTCCAACCCAATCGGAGAATTCGCTACCAGCTATCAATTCAGGAATGAACACCGTCATCGAACGCCGCCCTGAAGGACCGCTTAACGCCGTGGTGGACAAGATCGAGTACTTCACCCACGACGGTGCCCGCCGCCTGTATCTGGTGGTGAGCTTTGTGGTCATCGACGGCGTGGAGCGCCCCATAGAATTTTTCATGCCCGTGGGCCAGACCGGAGAGAGCCAGCAGTGGATTACCGCCACCATGCGCAGCCTGAGCCTGGCCGCTCGCGGCGGCTTTCTGGACAAGGCTCTGGCCGATCTGCGCAAGGTCGCCTGGGATAGAGGCCCGGTGCGCTACGGCCACAAGACGCGCGAAGACGGCAGCCGTATCCCGCTGTGGCACGACAGCGAGGTGGCCCTGCTGGCCTATGCCATCCAAAGCATCATCGCCAACCGCGGCCAGCCGCAGCCCGCGCCAAGCACGGCTGCCACGCCAGCCCCCTCCAATTCGACTTTCATGGGCGGCAAATGCCCGGAATGCGGCGCCCATGCGGTGATCAAGAAGGACGGCTGCTCTTTTTGCACGGCCTGCGGCCATATCGGAGCCTGCGGTTAAAGCACTGCGGTCTGCATGAACGGCTCCAGACTGAGGTACAACTGCGGTATGCAATTTCTACCCAACCGGCCATGAGCATCGTCGTCTACTACCTGCACAACAGCAGCCCCGAAGGGGCCGAGCCGGCATGGCAGGCCCTGTGCCAGTCGTTCAGCGACGCCCAGATGAGCGAAGCCTTGAAGCAATGCCAGCTGCTGCGCGGCGACACGCGCAACGCCCATGTCACCATCTCCTCGGAGTTGCGCGCCATGGTGGGCCCCATAGGCGTGGCAGCCGTAGAAAACGGCCAGACGCCCGACGGCCACGCCTATGACTGGAGCAAGGCCGGCCGCGCCGGCGCCAGCCGCAGAAATGCACAACAGCCGCCAGTGCAGCGCAAGGATATGGACAACTGAAACTCAGGGCGCTGGAGGCGCTTCAAAAGCGAAGAATCCCGGGCTCGCCGGGATTCTTCGCTGCGCCAAACCGCCGTCAGATGGAGTAGTACCAGCGCTTGACTGCCTCCCCAGCCTTGGCCAGCACGGCATCGCGTCCGGGGCCGTCCAGTTTGCTGCCCGTCAGATACGCCGTCACCAGAATCGGGGAGGACTGGGGCGTGGGCCAGACCACCAGGTTGTCGCAGGCTGTGCCGTTCTCGCCCGAGCCGGTCTTGCCCCCAAACTTCCAATTGTCTGGCATGCCGGCACGCAGGCGCTTGTCGCCGGTGCGGCTTTCTATCAGCCATTGGCGCAAAAATGCTCTGCCAAACCCTTCGATCACGTCACCGCGCTGCAAGGTCTGCAGGCTTTGCGCCATGGCGGCGGGCGTGGTTGTATCGCGCTCGTCTCCGGCAATGGCTGTGTTGAGCTGCGGCTCGCGGCGATCCAGCCTGGTGGTCTTGTCACCCAATTCAGCCAGCCAAGCGGTCAATGCCGCCGGGCCGCCCGTGGCATCGAGCAGCACATTGGCAGCGGTGTTGTCGCTGAAGACCACGGCCGCCTCGCACAACTCCAGCGGCGTCATGCCGCCGTTGGCGCCTGCGTGCTTTTCCGTCACCGGCGACCAGGGCACCAGCTCCGAGGGTGAGTAATACCGCTTGCGCCAGAGCTCGATTTGGCCTTGTTGCGCCAGATACAGCACACGCGCGGCCAACAGCGTCTTGAAAGTGCTGCACATGGGAAAGCGCTCGTCACTGCGGTAGCCCGCCGTCGCGCCCGAGTTGGTGTCGATCACATAAAGGCCGAGACGGCCTTGTGTCTGGATTTCTATCTGCGCCAGCTCCTCGGCCAAGGCATTGGCCGCTGTGGCCTGCCGTCGGTTCAACAAGGCACAGCCGCCCAAGCCCAGGCTCAACCCTGATGCCAGAGCGGATGCCAATACGCTGCGTCTTTGCATAAGTTCCTCTACTGATTGCGTCCTACAAGTTGCAGCATATAACGCTGTAAAAACAAAGACCATCGGTAATATTTAACATCTGTCATAAGAAAAACTTTTGACTAAAACACAATGGCACTATGCAACTGCCTCTCAACGCCTTGCGCATGTTCGACGCCGCCGCCCGGCATCTGAACCTGACCCGTGCCGCCCAGGAACTCCATGTCACCCAGGCGGCAGTCAGCCAGCACATACGCAATCTGGAAGAGCGCCTGGGCAAGCCGCTGTTCAGACGCCTGCCCCGCGGTCTGGCGCTCACCGATGAAGGCCAGGCTTTGTGGCCCGTGGTGGCGCAAAGCTTTGAGCGCATCGAACAATCGTTGCAACAGGTGGCTGAACCGCGCCCGCGCGAGATACTGACGGTGGGCGTGGTCGGCACTTTTGCGATTGGCTGGCTGATTCCACGCCTGGGCCAGTTTCAGCAACTGCATCCCTATATCGATCTGCGCCTGCTCACCCACAACAACCGGGTGGATCTGGCCGGTGAAGGGCTGGATGCCGCCGTGCGCTTTGGCGATGGTTCCTGGCACGGCACCCATGCCCACATGCTGCTGCGCGCCCCGCTTTCTCCCATGTGCGCCCCGGCACTGGCGCAGCACCTACGCCAACCCGCAGATCTGGCGGGCCAGACGCTGTTGCGCTCCTACCGCCGCCATGAATGGGACGGCTGGTTTGCCGCAGCCCAGCTGCCCGCCCCGCTGGCGCGCGGCGCCATGTTCGATTCATCGCTGACGCTGGCCGAAGCCGCCACCCAGGGCGCGGGCGTAGCCTTGCTGCCCGCGCGCATGTTTGAACACATGCTGCTGCAGGGCCGGCTGGTGCGCCCGTTCATTCAGGAAGTAAATACCGGGGCCTACTGGCTGACCCACCTCAAATCCCGCCAGCCAAGTGCTGCGCTGACCAATTTCCGGCAATGGCTGCTGGCACAGTTGGAGAGAGACCCGGCGGACGACGGCGGACACGATGCAATGGACAACCCGCCAGGCACAATCGGGCAGCGAAGGAAAACCCACGAGATTTCGCAGGAATACTGATGGCCGTGCTGCTCATATTTGCAAGCCTGCGCCACGAATACAACGCTCAAACTCCGGCCACCATCGCGCTGATTCGAGCGTAAAAACACCGTGTGCACGGGCATTGCGTCCTCACAGCCCCCCAGCATGCGAAAATCGCAGGCTAATTCTCAAAGAACATTACAGGTACATCATGGAAGCAGAACGCATCAACCAAATCGGCAACACCCTCGAAGATCTGGCCGCTCGTACGGCCGATCTCCGGAGGTATCTTTGACTACGATGCAAAGTACGAACGCCTGCGCACGGTAAACGCCTCGCTGGAAGACCCTGCCGTCTGGAACGATCCCAAGAAGGCACAGGAACTGGGCAAGGAAAAGAAGTCGCTCGACTCCGTCGTGTTGACACTGGAAAAGCTCACCACCGAGCTGGCCGACAACGCCGAGTTGTTCGAGATGAGCAAGGAAGAAGGCGATGACGCCGGCCTTGAAACCATCGAAGCCGAAACCGCCAAGCTCAAGCCGCTGATCGAAGAGCTGGAGTTCCGCCGCATGTTCGGTGGTGAAGCCGATCCGCTGAACTGCTTTATCGACATCCAGGCCGGTGCCGGCGGCACCGAGGCTTGCGACTGGGCCAGCATGCTGCTGCGTCAGTACCTGAAGTACGCGGAGCGCAAGGGCTTCAAGGCGACAGTGGAAGAAGAGACTCCGGGCGACGTGGCCGGCATCAAGAGCGCAACCATCAAGGTGGAAGGCGAATACGCCTACGGCCTGCTGCGCACGGAAACCGGCGTGCACCGCTTGGTGCGCAAGTCGCCGTTTGACTCCTCGGGCGGGCGCCACACCAGCTTTTCCTCGCTGTTCGTCTACCCCGAGATTGATGACTCCATCGAGATCAACATCAATCCGTCCGATGTGCGTACCGACACCTACCGCGCCTCGGGCGCCGGCGGTCAGCACATTAACAAGACCGACTCCGCCGTGCGTCTGACCCACATGCCCACCGGCATCGTGGTGCAATGCCAGGATGGCCGCAGCCAGCACAGCAACCGTGATGTGGCATGGCAGCGCCTGCGCTCCAAGCTCTATGACTTCGAGATGCGCAAGCGCATGGAAGAGCAGCAAAAGCTGGAAGACACCAAGACCGATGTGGGCTGGGGTCACCAGATCCGCTCCTACGTTCTGGACAACAGCCGTATCAAGGACTTGCGCACCAACGTCGAAGTCTCTGCCACCCAGAAGGTGCTGGACGGTGATCTGGACGTGTTCATCGAGGCCTCGCTCAAGCAAGGCCTCTGATCCTTTCGAAAGGAATCGATATGCTGCAACTGCGTGACGGGCAAGCCCCTGCCACCGCCATCTACCGCGCCGACTACCAGGCACCCGCCTGGTGGATAGACACGGTGGATCTGACTTTTGACCTGGACCCAGCCAAGACCCGCGTGCTCAGCAAGATGCGCGTGCGCCGCAACCCCGATGTGGCGGCCCAGCCGCTGCGCCTGGATGGCGACGAGTTGAATCTGGCGCGCGTGCTGGTCAACGGCGCGGGCACCTCGTTCAAGATGGACGGCGACCAGCTGGTACTGGAGAACCTGCCCGAAGGCCTCGAGCCCGTGGATCTGGAAATCTTCACCACCTGCGCGCCGGCCAAGAACACCAAGCTCATGGGCCTGTATGTGAGCGAGGACACGTTCTTCACGCAGTGCGAGGCCGAAGGCTTTCGCCGCATCACCTATTTCCTGGACCGCCCCGATGTGATGGCCATGTACACCGTCACGCTGCGCGCCAACAAGGCCCAGTATCCGATGCTGCTGTCCAACGGCAATCTGGTCGATTCCGGCGATCTGGAAGAAGGCCGCCACTTTGCCAAGTGGGTCGATCCGCACAAAAAGCCAAGCTATCTGTTCGCCTTGGTGGCCGGCAAGCTCGTCGCCCGCGAGCAACAGATCAAGAGCCGTGCCGGCAACAACCACCTGCTGCAGGTGTTTGTGCGCCCCGGCGATCTGGAAAAGACCGAGCACGCCATGAACTCGCTCATGCACTCCATTGCATGGGATGAGGCGCGCTTTGGTCTGTCCTTGGATCTGGAGCGCTTCATGATCGTCGCCACCAGCGACTTCAACATGGGCGCCATGGAAAACAAGGGCTTGAACATCTTCAACACCAAGTATGTTCTAGCCAACCAGGCCACGGCCACCGACACCGATTACTTCAATATCGAGAGCGTGGTCGGCCATGAATACTTCCACAACTGGACGGGCGACCGCGTCACCTGTCGCGACTGGTTCCAGCTCTCGCTCAAGGAAGGCCTGACCGTTTTCCGCGATCAGGAGTTCTCGATGGACATGGCGGGCAGCGCTTCGGCCCGTGCCGTCAAGCGCATCGACGATGTGCGTGTGCTGCGCACCGCGCAATTCCCCGAAGATGCCGGCCCCATGGCCCACCCGGTGCGCCCTGACAGCTATATCGAGATCAACAACTTCTACACTGTCACGATCTACGAAAAAGGCGCCGAAGTCGTGCGCATGCAGCACAACCTGGTAGGCCGCGAAGGCTTTGCCAAGGGCATGAAGCTGTATTTTGAGCGCCACGACGGCCAGGCCGTGACCTGCGACGACTTCTCGCAAGCCATTGCCGATGCCAACCCCGACTCGCCCCTGGCCCAGCACCTGCCCCATTTCCGCCACTGGTACAGCCAGGCCGGCACGCCCGTGCTCAAGGCCGTGGGCCAGTACGATGCGGCGGCGCAAACCTATTCGCTGACGCTGTCGCAAAGCTGCGCACCCACCGTGGGCCAACCCCAGAAACTGCCGTTCGTAATTCCCGTGCAAATGGGTCTGATCACCGCCAGCGGCCAGGAAATTGCACTGCAGCTGCAAGGCGAAGACGCTGCGCAAGCCAGCACCAGCCGCATGCTGGTGCTGACCGAAGCCACGCAAAGCTTTGTCTTCACCAACGTGAGCGCAGCTCCCGTGCCTTCGCTGCTGCGCGCTTTCAGCGCCCCCGTGGTGCTGGACTGCGAGTTCAGCGATGCCGAGTTGCTGACCCTGCTGGCCCACGACAGCGACCCCTTCAACCAGTGGGAAGCCAGCCAGCGCCTGGGCCTGCGCTACGCTCTCAAGGCGATAGCAGCCACCGCAGATACAGAAAGCGCTAGCGGTCAATTTGGCACTGAAATCTTGCCTGCAGCCTATGTGCAAGCCTTGCGCGATGTGCTGTGCAACGACCAGCTCGACACCGCGTTCAAGGACCTGGTGCTGACCTTGCCATCGGAAGGCTATATCGCCGAACAGCTGGCCGAGGTGGACCCGCAGCGCGTGCATGCTGTGCGCGAAGCCATGCAGCTGCAACTGGCGGGCGCGCTGCAAAGCGAGTGGGAAGCGGTGTGGGAAGCCCATCGCGATACCGGCGCCTATACGCCTGACCATGTCAGCGCCGGACGCCGCGCGCTGGCCGGCCGCGCCCTGACCATGCTGTGCCTGACTGCGGTGCGCAGCGGCGACAGCGTCTGGCCAGGCCGTGCCTACCAGCGCTGCAAGGATGCAGGAAACATGACAGACCGCCTGGCGGCCCTGTCTGCCCTGCTCTACAGCGCCAGTCCGCTGGCCGAGCAAGCCCTGCAGCGCTTTCACGCCATGTTCCAGCAGGATGCACTGGTGCTCGACAAATGGTTCTCACTGCAAGGCGGTGCCTGTGATCGCGGCGGCAATGTGCTGCCCGCCGTCAAGGCCCTGATGAAGCATGCGGACTTCCAGATCAAGAACCCCAACCGCGCCCGCAGCCTGATCTTCAGCTTCTGCAACAACCAGGGAGCGTTCCACCGCAGCGATGCGGCAGGTTATGTGTTCTGGGCCGACCGCGTGATCGAGATCGACGCTTTCAACCCTCAGGTGGCCGCGCGTCTGGCCCGTGTGATGGACCGCTGGAAAAAACTGGCCGATCCCTATCGCACGGCGGCACATGCCGCCATCGAGCGCGTCGCTGCCAAGCCCAATCTGTCCAACGACGTGCGCGAGGTCATCACCCGCGCGCTGGCAGATTAAAGTTTTAGCCTTTTCCTATTTCAACCATTCGGGCGCTGCATGCGGCGCCCTGTTTCCTTTCAAGGAGCACTTATGACACGACGTGTCAGCCTGACCCGCTATCTGGTCGAACAACAACGCATGGACGGCCGCATTCCTCCCCAGCTGCGCCTGCTACTGGAAGTGGTGGCCCGCGCCTGCAAGCGCATCAGCTTTGCCGTGAACAAGGGCGAACTCGGTGACGTGATGGGCACGGCCGGCAGCGAGAACGTCCAGGGCGAAGTGCAGAAAAAGCTGGACATCATCGCCAACGAGACACTGATCGAAGCCAATGAATGGGGCGGTCACCTGGCCGCCATGGCATCGGAAGAAATGGAAGGCATTTATGTGGTGCCCAACCGTTATCCGCAAGGCGAATACCTGCTGATGTTCGACCCGCTGGACGGTTCCTCCAACATCGACATCAACGCCTCCATCGGCACCATCTTCAGCGTGCTCAAGAAGCCCGAAGGCCACCCCGGCGTGCACGATAACGACTTCATGCAGCCCGGTTCCAGCCAAGTGGCAGCAGGCTATTGCATCTACGGCCCTCAGACCACCCTGGTGCTGACCGTAGGCGACGGCGTGAGCATGTTCACTCTGGACCGCGAGCAAGGCTCCTTCGTGCTGGTGGAGGAAAACGTCACGATTCCGGAAGACACCAAGGAATTTGCCATCAACATGTCCAACATGCGCCACTGGGATGAACCCATCAAGCGCTACGTGGACGAATGCCTGGCAGGCAAGGAAGGCCCGCGCGGCAAGGACTTCAACATGCGCTGGGTGGCAGCCATGGTGGCCGACGTGCACCGTATCCTGTGCCGCGGCGGCATCTTCATGTACCCCTGGGACAAGCGCGAACCGCAAAAGGCCGGCAAGCTGCGCCTGATGTACGAAGCCAACCCCATGAGCTGGCTGATCGAACAAGCCGGCGGCGCCGCCACCAACGGCCGCCAGCGCATTCTGGACATACAGCCCACCCAGTTGCACGAGCGCGTCAGTGTCGTCCTAGGCTCCAAGAACGAAGTCGAGCGCGTGACCAAGTACCACACAGAAGCCTGATTTTCGCGCTATAATATTTTTCTATTGCCGGTGTAGCTCAGTCGGTAGAGCAGCTCATTCGTAATGAGAAGGTCGGGTGTTCGATTCATCTCTCCGGCACCAGAATTGCTAGTAAACAAGCCATTCCCCACGAAAAGTGGGTAGAAAGTGGGTAGAAAACCTGAAACGGTTTCTACCCATTTTTTTTGCCCGCATCTAAAGTGTAGCGATGCTTGCAGCCACCCTCCTATGCCTTATCGTCGGCGTCTCAGACGGCGACACCCTGACCGCCCGATGTGGAGAACCTGGGCAATACGAACAGGTCAAGGTGAGACTGCAGGGTATCGACGCCCCTGAGCGTAAACAGCCGTTCGGAGAGCGCGCCCGCCAGGCGCTGGCCGAGCTCACATTCCAGAAGCAGGCGGAGTTGCGCTGCAACAAGATCGACCGCTACAAGCGTCATGTCTGCAGCGTCTGGGTTAAGCCGAACGAGGCCCCCGGTTCCAACAAGACATTGGACGTTGGCCTAGCCATGGTCACCCAAGGCATGGCTTGGTGGTATCGGGCCTATGCCAGCGAACAGTCTCCCCAAGAACGCGGGCAGTATGAGTTTGCTGAGCAAGAGGCCAAGGCTCGCAAAATTGGGCTGTGGCGCAATCCCGAGCCAATTGCGCCATGGGATTGGCGCAAAAGCGCGCGTGAAGCTCAACAGGTTCGACGGCCGTAAACGACCCGCGGCGGTCGTTCGCCGACCATCGCTCTTGGTCTACCTCGCAGCGAATGCCGCAAATCGACTCTGTAACATGAATGCTCGCTCTTTGCCGACAAGCAGTCTTTTAGCAAAGGTGGTGTAGTATTTGTGAGAAGTCGGAAGCCGTCTACGAAGAGTTGCTCGATTCAGGAGCCTTCGCGTGGCCTTATTCGATAAAGGCATGAATACAAACAACGATTGCCTAGCCTTGGGCTTGATCTAATGTTGTGCATTATGTAAAAGAATCGGCTTAATGGAAGAGGTTGGCAATTACCTTCAGCGCGAAGCAATTCAACGGACTGATCCGCATCAGCGAGATCTTTTTGGCAGAAGTGCGTTCAATCGCTTTTACTACGCTACGTTTATCCCACTTAGTAACGCGCTTGCCAAAATGAAGCCTGAATGGGGTGGACTTCCGCATAAGAACGTCCCTACGGTACTTCGTGAATCAGTTATTAAGGGACTCAAAGAAGGATTGAAGCGTGCGAATCGGGTGGGGGATTATGAAACAGTTAGCGTGTGCTCGCGCGCAATCGACTATTGCCACCAATTGGCAGATCTAATGGAGTCTGGATATGCGATTCGCGTCACCGCAGACTACAACTCAGCTGTACCAGTAGACTTCACATCGGGTACAGACTTTCGTCTTGCTTCAGTTCCGGTGAGTGCTGCGAAACAATGGCCAGGCAGGGCTGTTGCTTACGTTGAAGCAATCAGTAATGCTTGGAGGCAAATTAATGAGCAGTAATGATCTGATTAATGCAGAATTCTCAAAACATGGTCTAATAACCAATTCAGATCCAATTCGCGACCCTGCAGGGGATAATCGATTTTTTGTTTTTATACATGTGGATTTTGATGAACACGGTAAACAGAGGCCAAGCAGAACAGCAATTGACGCCGCCACCGAAACCCTCAAGAATCAAAATTTGGTTGTAGAGGTTCTGTTAGTTGATACACGTACGCTCGACATCGAAGCTGGGGCAAGAGCATCGTTACTCCATGCATATCCTGATGCAGTAAGAAATGTATTTCTGAGCGTTATTGAGCAAAGCGTTAATGTTTGGATAGATGCAAAACGCAGTCTAGATGAGCAACTTAGGAAATCAATTGCAGAGCGATTGATTGTCTATCTTGAACAGTTTGATCTCAAGTTCGAATCTCTTGCGACTCTCGGAGAAGGCAATGTCCCGGGTAAGCTAGCACTTCTGCGCGCTGTGCGGATTGGAGCGCCTGCGACGCTTGATTCTGTAATGAATCTGCTTCAAGCCAGTGGCTTCACTGTACCTTCACTTGATTGGCTCAGACGGAAGCTCGATGGGTACAGGCGTTTCGGAGATGTTCTTAGACTGGGGGATGGAACGTATGCCCTGAAAGCCGTGACTATGAGTGCAATGGGTTCATCGCGCACGGCTCGTAGTCCTGATATCTCTCGCCTTCTTGCGCTTGCCCGTGGTAAGAGGTAAACTGTTTGATGCGGGAGCTTCGGCGCGGGTGTGTATCATGCCCACTTGCCAAGATCGCGGACAGAAGGGACCCGGCGTAATGGCTGCGGCTCCTTCGAATCCGCAGCCATTACGCCGGTTCCATTACGAAAGTGTTCTTTGCTAAATGAGGCTCCCGCAACCTTTACTTGAAAATCTGTGCTTCACCTTCAAAAGTGCTGAGGATTTGCTGCGTGTGCTTGGAGACTCCATAAAAGCACCAGAAGCAGAATTGATTAGCCAATTGGTTGCCAAGGGACTTCCGCCTGTCACATCCGATAGGGCTTTGGCTGCAATGTTAGGGGTTAACGTTGGCTTGATTTGGTCTATTGTTAATCGGAGGCATCGGTATTACCGAACCTTTGATATTCCAAAAGGCAAAGGCGTTCGAAGAATTACAGCCCCTCGAGTAGTACTTAAAGTTATTCAAAAATGGCTCTCTGTACACTTTCAAGCCATTTATGAGCGGCCTGCTCATGTTTTTGGGTTCGTGCCAGGTGTTAGCCACATTGATGCAGCAGTATGCCACCTGAATGCCAAATGGGTGCTTAGCGTTGATATAGAAAATTTCTTCCCCTCAACGCCGGAAAACAAGGTTAAGGAAAGCCTACTTCGGATTGGTTATCCCGAAGAGGGAGCAAGTCTAATCTCGAGTCTTGCATGTTTTCAGTCTTATCTGGCACAAGGGGCACCTACAAGTCCAATCTTGTCCAACATCATTTTTTCCCCCTTGGACGCTGAGTTGAGTGCTTTGGCCCAAGATCATCAATTGCGCCTCACAAGATACGCTGATGACATTGTTTTATCCGGGACAGAGGATCTTCCAGAGGGACTTGTTGAGAAGGTTTGTTCTTTGTTTTCGGAAACGCCGTGGCGGATTGCTGCACATAAAACTCATCTCGGGGTCTTGCCCGCGCGTCTCAAGGTACATGGACTTCTTGTACATGGCAGTAAAGTTCGTCTGACCAAGGGATATAGGAACAAATTGCGTGCCTTCAAGCATTTGAACGATAAGGGCGCTATTAAACCTGAAGACATTGCGCGTGTACGAGGGCATCTGTCTTATTCTTCTGTCGTTGATCGTGAATCAACCAAGCTTTCCTAGGTAGACCTAAGGTTGCTTTAATAGGGCAATGGGGAGGCTTCAGATAAGTCTTAGCTGAATGACGGCTGTGAGCAAATCAGCAGTCATCGGTATTTCTAATTTGAATGACTGTAAGCAGCTTAGGCAGGCCGCTCGCGGCCAAACGCTTGACGACTGCTTCTGGCCGACAGTGGTCAGCACGCGGCTAAGCGGGTGATGCATCAAACCCTCAACCGGCGCCAGTTTCAGCAGACTCTGAGCTTCCTTGAGCGTGCCAGTCAGCCACTGATCAACATCCTCCAACTCAATCGCAATCACCGACCTCTTATCTTGCTGGTCCGCTGGCAGTTTGGGGTCGGGCTTGTGCATACGGCTCATCAGGGGGTGTGAGTCGGCATTGATCGTCAGCATGGTGTAGCTCTCCATTAGCATCCTCTACCTAGTTCAAGTCAGTGGCGAACCCTTACAAAGTTAAATTTCTAGATGCAAATCAAAAAATGTGTAAATAATTAATACACACAGAGTAAATTAACCTCTGTCTAACAGAGAAGTA
The DNA here is from genome assembly GCF_965139575.1 of Comamonas aquatilis. Classification (NCBI taxonomy): domain Bacteria; kingdom Pseudomonadati; phylum Pseudomonadota; class Betaproteobacteria; order Burkholderiales; family Comamonadaceae; genus Comamonas; species Comamonas aquatilis. The sequence continues at coordinate 87,749 of NZ_CBCSIW010000011.1, forward strand.
GCCGAACTCCTTGTGACCAAAGCAAGCTGACTCTGTGGCGAAGGCTGTGTAGTTCTCTTCTCGTCAAACCATGACCCCAAGGCGATAAACATGAGAGTAAACGCACCCGTCACGCAACGTGAATACACATTTGCTGACAACGCAACTTTGATGTCCACCACGGACACAGAGAGCTACATTGGTTATGCCAATGAGGCATTTATGGAGGTCAGCGGTTTTGCGCCGGAGGAAATCCTCGGACAGACCCACAATTTAGTGCGGCACCCTGACATGCCACCTGCAGCGTTTGCAGACATGTGGGCAACACTCAAGAGTGGCGAGCCCTGGAGTGCATTGGTCAAAAATCGGCGCAAAAATGGCGACCACTATTGGGTTCGGGCCAATGCCATTCCCATCATTCGCGGAGGACAGGCCAAGGGCTATATGTCGGTGCGCACCCAGCCGGCGCGCAAGGAAGTTGAAGCGGCACAAAAACTCTACGAAACCATGCTCGACAAGAGCAGTAGCGCTCCCAAGCTGCACAAAGGAATTGTGTCGCTCAAAGGCATTTGGCGTCCGCTTTCAATCTTGCGTCATATGGGCGTGCGCCAACGTATCCGTCTTAACACGCTAACTTTATGGGTCACGCTGATGGTGGGTAGTTGGCTTCTGAGCAATAGCCAAACGCAATTTATGGCGACGGGAATATTTCTCACCTGCGTGTTAATTGTCCTGACGTTGTTGCTGGAGCGCCAGTTTGCCAGCCCCCTTGAGCTGCTCAAGCGCCAGTCTTTGGACGTAGCCACGGGCAATAACCGCCATGCAGAGCACCTGCAGCGCACTGATGAGATTGGCACCACGCTTCGCACAGTGAATCAGGTGGGCCTCATGTTTCGCTGGCTGGTCGATGATGTGAGCCAGCAGGCACTCAATGTCCAGAGAGCAAGTGATGAAATCGAGCAAGGCAACACCTATTTGCATGGGCAAACCGAACAGCTTGCGGTGAATGTGGCCCAGGCATCGGCCTCGATGGAACAGATTACAGCCCGAGTTCACTCCACAGCTGATACCGCTCAGAAAGCCGGAGTGCTGGCCAATGAAGCCAGTGTGGCAGCAATGCGTGGCGGCCAATCGATGGAGCAGATCGTCTCCACCATGGGCACCATTACAGCAAACTCTCACCGCATCGCCGATATCGTCGGGGTGATCGACAGCATCGCGTTCCAGACAAACTTGTTGGCTCTGAATGCGGCCGTGGAAGCGGCTCGGGCGGGCGAGCAAGGCCGGGGCTTCGCGGTCGTCGCAGGTGAGGTACGGGCATTGGCGCAGCGCAGCGCGGAAGCAGCCAAAGAGATCAAGTCATTGATCCAGGCCAGTACCGCCAATATCGAGAACGGCTCTCGCATCGTGAATGAAGCAGGCCTAAACATAGGAGAGATCGTTGCCCAGGCCCGCAAAGTGTCGGACTTCATCGGTGAGATCAGCGCTGCCACACGCGAGCAGAGCGAGGAGATTACACAGGTCGGGAAGTCTGTCATGGACATGGATCATCTGACCCAACAGAACGCCCAGCTGGTGACCCAGGGTGCCACCGCATCTGCCAGCCTGCAAAAGCAGGTCAAAAATCTGGTCGAGGCGATCGGTGTTTTTCGATAGAGCACACACACCAGCATTCACGTGCTGGTGCACCGCCATGTATTAATCACCCACTCAGCAGCGGGCATCGGTGGAGTGTCAGCCAAGTGCGTTAACCAAAGGCCGTTCTGGCCCCATCTACCGTTGCAAGGCGCTCACCTATGCATCTCGCCACTCGACCAGCTGGCCAACCACGCCCGCGCCTTCGCCAGCAAGAACGGCGATTCGCTCATGTTGATCTGAGAATTTCGGCATGGCAAGCTGGCCGGTGCGGGCCGGTGCGGGCCGGTGCGGGCCGGTGCGGGCCGGAAGGCTTAGAACTTGGCAATGCGCTCGCCCAAAATGGCCGAAAACTCGTGCATCACATCCAGCTGGCGTTTCAGGCGCGCCTGCTCATCACCGGGGACTTGGGCGAACACAGGGCTGCGCTCGATGAACTCGTCCAGCCTGGTGATCCGCAGGTCCAACTCTTGCTTTTCATCCAGCACACGCTGCTGGTGGGGCGGGACTGTGCAGCCGACTACCTGCCAGTCTTCGGCCAGGGTGTCATTGATGCTTGGCGCCCAGGTGCTGACAGTCTCGTCCACGTTCTTGAGAGCAAGGTAGGCTGCATAGGGCACCATCGAGCCCTCGCCAAAATGCTCCTTGGCCGCGCCGGTCTGTACCGGGTAACTGGCAGCAGGCACCAGATAGATGAACAGGCCTTTGCCGTTCCATCCTGTGCGCTGCAGGCGTTTGCCTAGCTTCAATTCCTTGATAGCGTCACCGAAATTCATTACGTTCTCTCTGTGTTGGTGCCGCCATCCGGGCGACGCGGGTTGATTGAAAGCAGTATTGGAAATAGGATCGGCGCATGCTTGGACTCATTGCACGAATCAAGAAGGCGCGGGCCGACAGGCGTCTGAAAGAGAAACTCATGGCAGAGCAATCTGCTCGTATTGCCAAGGGCTTTGCAGAACTGCACACCTCTGTGGAGCTGGTCGCCCAAGCTGCAAGCGGGCGCGGACCACAAGGGGAAGTGCTACGCATTGGCGACGGGTTCTATGTGGAGCGCGCTGAAGATGGCACTGAACGCTCGGTCAACCTTGAAAAGAACCCTGAGGATCGCTACACGGCGCATCTGGATAACTTCCAAGCAAGCCTTGGCGATGGCAGCCCTCCCCATCGTTTCACTATTGATGTTTACAGAGCGCGTGCAGATGACTGCGCTCGGGACGTTGATGCGCATCGACTTGCCAGGGGTCACGGGCGCTGAACCTCTGAAGCTCTAGGCATCACTGGCCACGCGGCGCGGCAGGTTGCTGCATCAGCTGCGTGGCCATCAGCTCGGATTGCCAGCGCTGCATATCGCTGGCTGCACTGTCCGAATACGCGGTTGAGGGTTGAGGCGTACTCGATGAGGGCGGCGGGGGAAGCGTCGGCAAGTCGCTGCTCGGCATCGGACAGTTGCTTGCGCAGGCCGTCACGCTCACGGTGAGCGCGATCAGCAGCAGCCTGCAAAGCGGTTTGCTTCTGGATGGCGGCATTCAGTGCTCCTTGGTATTTGTCATTGACCGTGCGTTCCACGGCCAGCAGGCGGCGGCCGGCGGCGGTGCGCTCGTCTGCGATCTGCTCGCGGTACTGGCTGGCCAGCAGTCGCTCGTCGGCCAGGTCGGCACCCAGGCGAGCTGCCTGGAAGTACCAGGCCAGGGCCGCGCCCAGGGCGGCAGCCAGCAGGCCGCTGTAAACAGTCAGTCGCCCCATGTCAGCGCCCACCAAAACCTGGGGTCGTAGAGCATGTAGAAGACAAGCGGGTTCATGTCAGTCCTTTGTGAAAACGTGAATGAATATCCAGAAGGCACCCCAATACGGCGCGCCCATCAGGCAAGCGATGAAGGCCAAGAGCAGGAACATCAGCCGTTGACTCCCATGCGCCATTCCCGGCAAATCTCGTCGTTGGAGTCGCCGCGCAGTTGCAGGCCCGGCAGCACGGTCGATACGCCCTTGACCGTGCCTTTGTTCCAGCGCGGGTTTTCGCGGCAAGCGCCCGGCAGATCCCCGGCATTGGCCTTGCGGCGCATCGTGCTGGTCGAAAAACTGGCTGCGCCCTTGTTGTGCAGGAAGTCGATGAACGTGCCCTGGGCAAATGCGTCGTAGCTGGCCCAGTACGCAAGCAGGCGCTGGGCTTCGCGCTCTGATTGCAGATACCGTCCCTTTTCCAGCTGGTAGCACTCGCCTGGGCTGTACCACTTTCCGGCGATCACGCCAGCACCGGTGATACCGTTGCACACCGTCAGGGGCGCGCCCTTGCCCAGCTTGTCGATGTAGGGTGTGCCAATGTGCTTGCCGCTGGATTCATAGAAGTGGCCCAGCACCATGGCCACCTTGACGCCCTGGCTGGTGCTGGGGTCGGCGGCCACGGCCTGCACGTACCGGTCGGCCAGGCCTTGCTCGATGGCGACCTGATCAGCAGCCAAGTAGGCACCGCCGCCGGCACCCAGCGTCAAGACCAGCGCGGCCAGGCGACCGGCGAGGAAACGGGGGACTTTGCCACTCATGGGCGCCCCCTTTGCTGGGCGCGTTCACGCAATTGCTGGCGGTTCTGAGCGCGCAAGTAGTCGCGGCGCCACTTCCAGATCAGGTAGGAGGCTTGCAATGCCACAAAAGCGATGGAAGCCAGCACCAGCCAGTCACTGAGCGGTAGGCCCGCGAGCCGGAAGCCGCCGGCGGTAACCGCCCCAGGCGTGGCGTGATATGCCGCGCTGGCAATGTCCTGTTTTTGCTCGGCACTCAGATGCTGGTGGATGCCCAGCAGCGCCAGCATTGATGCGAGAGCTTTTTTCATACCCCGGAGTTTTCCGGGGCCGGGCTCTTTGGTCGAACCCTAGAGGGGTGGCCGCTTATGCGCCTGCAAAAATCCGTTCTGGGTTTGCAGGTGCATCGATTGCATAAAGCGCGAATTCAGCCAGAGGTGAAGAAAGATTGACGTGAAAACCAGGGATCGGAGCCATGACCGGAACAGGGCCGTCATCACTTTGGAGCAGTTCGCCCGTGGGGCGCTGGATTGTGCCCAGAACATCCACGGCAGTCGTGCCGATGTAGCTGGGCCACTCGCCGTTCTCGCCCAGGTAATCAACAAAGGCAAAGCGCGCAACCTCTTCGTCAGTAAAGCGGAGAAACGTAGTCATGCTGTGAGCCTTTGAAGTTGCGCATGGGTTATAGCGCCGCCGTATATGGCAAGGCGAGAAATGCAGCCGTTGAGATACCCGGTATTGGCGGCAGAGTGACTTCTTCCCAAATAGAGTCTCGTCAAATTTGACGGAAAGTCTTTGGCCCTGGCCGTTGCATCAATGCTGATTAGGGAACCGGAAGCAATTGCCGCTGTTTTTGCTAGATCGGAATACGCAAATCCAGAATTCGGCATGCGACCTGCGATGCTCCTTCCCGATTGCCCGACATTTGCCTTGTTCACCCACCAGTTTGTAGTATTAGCTGTCCCAGAAAAATAGAAGTACGCATGATCGGCATTGATATCTGCTGGGTTTATTGCACTCCAGACGTATGCGTTATTTGTGCTACCACTGGGTAGCCCTAAAACGGCAGACGTAACGGCCCCAACAGTTGGAAGCGTAATGTCCAGGTTGACATTGTCGGCGGCTCGTGTTGCCGTTGCAGTAGTTGTGAGAATTGGAGACGTAGCAAAGGAACCCAACTCAAACTGTGGTGTTCCTATCTCTATATCAGCCGTTACACCAGTAGAAACTCCCACACCAAAACGTAAGTTAATTGTGCCTGCAGTCGTAACATCAATTAATATAGAAAGTTTTTTTCTGCCCAAACCATTTGATGTATTTGCTGTAACTTCAACTCCGTCGATGAAATACTTAACTGCAGAAACAGCCGTACCATCTATCCTGCCGATACTTGCACTCATAGCGGCTGCTGTGAACACATTACACGGAACAGAAAACGTATATTGACCAACTGCAACAGCCACGTTGTTATACGCAAGAAAATGACGTGCAGCCGTTGCGGACAATCTGAGTGTTGTGACTAGACCACCAGCTATAACAGTGGTGCTTCCGTTTCCTACTCCGAATCCATAGTTTGTTGGTGCTGTACCCGGTGTACCTGATACGGCACCTGCAAATACCGAGTTAAGCAAAAGATTGGCACGGGCTTCCTCAATCAGTAATCCAAGACACTTTCCCGTAACCGGGTCATAGTCAATACGCGGGATATTGCTTCCTACAGTCCTCAGCTTACCGTCGGGCCCAAAGCACGTAGCAGCACTGGCCCGCGTGCAGGTGAGCAGCGGGTGTGTCCGGCGGCTGTTGGCAAAATCCATTAGCAGCCGCGGACGAATGTTCGGGAAGTCAGGCAATGCGCTCATGCCCATGTCTCCGTGTAGCTGCGCACCACGCCATCGAAACCGTGGAATTTGCGAATTGTTTGTGTGTTGCTCACGTACTCACTCCATATGTCCCCAGGCTGGCTATCGGGTACATGCATTTGCACCGTGGTGACTCCTGTGTTGTCCAGAAACACCGAGCGGCCCAGTTGTTGGACTGATGGCACCTGATCAGGGGCTGTGCCAATCTGGCCCATGTCAAAAGCCCCCGTAGCACCTGTGGCGCCTGCGTCACCTTTCAGGCCCTGAATGCCCTGGGCGCCCGTATCACCCTTGAGTCCTTGAAGGCCAGTCGGCCCAACATCGCCTTTCAATCCTTGGGGGCCAGCATCCCCCTTCACACCCTGCGGACCTTGAGCACCCATGGCCCCCGCGTCCCCGGTTGGGCCTTGGATGCCTTGAATACCCTGAGCGCCGATGTCGCCCTTGTCGCCTTTTAGGCCCTGCGAACCAGTGGCTCCTGCATCGCCCTTCGGGCCTTGAGCACCCTGGGTACCCTGGATGCCTTGAATCCCTTGCGGCCCGACCTCAGAGATATCGCGCACCACACCGTCAAAGCCATGGAACTTGATGATGGTGGACGTGTCGCTGCCCCATTCGCGCCACCATTGACCCGGTACGCTGTCCTGGGCATGGCGCAGCACCGTCAGCGCTCCCAAGTCGTCCACAAAAGCCAGCGCGCCCAAATGCGTGCCAGCTGGAAGCTGGTCAGGGCTCGGCCCTACCGGCAAGTCCAGCTGATCACCGTCAGGCAGCTGCCGAGTGCGGCCAGCGATACGAACCAAAGGGCGCCGAGTGGCCATCAGAGCACCACAAAACCCAGATCGTCTGTCACCAGCTCCGTCGCGCTCTTGGCCACGCCCAGCTCCTGGCAAATCTTGCCTACATTGGCCGTATCCGCAGAGTCAAGCGCTGCAGGAATCGTCCCACCCGCAGTGCCAAGCCAATAGCGCGCGCCCGGTGCCAGCCCGGTCATCGCTGTATTGGTTGTATCCAGGGGGTAAACCGTAGCTTGCGCAGCATTCGCCACAGCATCCTTGACATAGCCATCCGCCTGACGGGCGTTGCTGTTGTCAGCAAGGCGCACGTTCATCGCGCCCGCATTGCTGTAGAAATTGACAAACTTGCCCGCGCCAATGGCCTCGCTTGCGGGCACGATGATCGTGTTGGCACCAATGCCCACAGGCATCAGGCTCGCATCCAGCCTGCCATCCGAGCCGGTCGCAACCAGCTTGCCTGCATCCGCCGCACCTGCTGATGCTGCCAAGCCAAAAATCTGCCTGGTCTTGCCCGACACGCGGGCCAAAAATCCTTGGGTAGCCTGTGTTGCCATGACTCACTCCAGTTCTATAGGGTCTTGAATATTGAGAAGAAGGCGGGTCGCGGACAGCGCCACGCCAATCAGAACGTCATAGCCAGCTTCTGGTGGCTGCTGGGTAAGCCGGCCTTGTCTGGCCAAGAAAACGCGCTTGCCGAGCTGCAGCTGCCAAGCCGCGTCATCGATGTGGCCCAAGCGCTGAACATTGATAGGCTGGCCGCCGACGGCCGCGCTCACCGTCACGCCCAGCAGCGCCAGCACATCGCGCTCCACATCGGGGTCAGCCGGCCAGACAGCGCCGTTCAAGTCTTCATAGACCACCAGCAGCGCGCTGATGTCCATGCCTGCCATGCGCTGCAGCACTTGGCCACCGGCTGGGCCTGGGATGCCAGGTGGCCCCTGCTTGGCCTCGGTCAGCAGCACCAGCTCCTGCTCCGACTCCAAAAGCGTGTTGTCCTGGCCCGCCTCCAGCAGCAGTTGCTCGGTGGGCACTTCCAGAATCTCGTCGGAACCCTGGGGCTCCAGCAGCACCAGGGTCTGCACCTGCTCCTGCAGCAGATGCTCCTGAGGGATCTCCAGCAGATCAAGCACGGGTCACCTCCGGCGACACCATCACGCCGCCAGCCATGCGGCGCACCACAGTGCCATCTGGGAATTCGATTTCCAGATCGAAGACGGCTCCGGTCCACCGCAAGGCGGCCGTGTCGGTAGCGCTGATGAGAATACGAATCTCGCCCGTGGGGCCGCCCAGCACAATGCGGTTGTTTTCCGTGGTCAGCTCCAGCAGCACCACGTCGCTTTCAATGTCCTCCCGGAACTGGGCGCGCGCCTTGCATCCGGTCAGATCCACGGGCACGGCATTGGCCTTGGTGCCCGTCTTCCAAGTAAAAGTCTTGTCGAACGTGGCACCCTGGTCGATTTCAAGTTTGACTTTGTGGGCAGGCATAGGCGGCAGTGTGAGTGGCCGCCTTTATGCCGTCGAACCCTAGCGGGGTGCAAAGCGGCATCGCCGCTAAACACCTGGCATCAAGCGCCCGTGGCTGTGCTAATGCTTTGGTTGACCGAGCCAGAGATGCTGGCACTGGCGCTGACCATGCTCCAGGCCGAAGTCACGCGTTGCGCCGCAGTCGTCAAACCGATCTTGGCCGCCTCCAACCGTGCGGCATTGGCCTGTATCGCCACATCGGCGTTGAGCTTGGCGGTTTGCAGGGTGATGTTTTTGCTGGCCTCGTACTGCTTGATGTCGGCCTCCCAGCGGCGCATATAGCTGCCGGCCTTGGCTTCGATGGCCATGGCGCTCACGCGGTAGCCGTCCACCAGAACGGTCGATTGCTTGACCGCGGCATCCATCTTGGCCACCTCTCCCGAGAGCCGCGCCTTCCAGGCATCCCACTCCATCCCCTTGGCCGCAATCTGGGCCTGGGCCTTGGCGACTGCCACGCGGGCGCGCTCGGCCTGGGCACCGGTATAGGCGCCGTAGGCCTGCACCTGGGATTTGTAGGCCTCCTGCTTGGTGGCTTCTGCCTGAATCCTGATCTTGTACAGCTCCATCTTGGACGACTCTGCATTGATCGTGGCCACAAAGGCGCGGATCTGCTCGCCGCCGGCCTGGATGCGCGTCTGCTCCAAACTCACCAGCGTTTGTGCGGCCTGCACCCGGGTCTTGTAAATCTCCACGGCCGCCATGCGCCCCTCAATCTCGGCCTTGTAGCGCGCCACCAGCGACTGATTGATCTCGGCCTTGGTCTGCTCGGCCTGCAGCATGGCCTTGTACACCTCCACCTTGTTCATTTCCGCCTTGATGACGGTTTCATAGGCCATGGCAAAGGTGCGGTAGGCATCGAGCAGCGCCTTGTAGCGCTCGAGCGCCGCGTTGTGCGCAGCAATGCCGTGGTCGGCCGCCGTCTTGGCCGCTTCAAACGACAGGCGATCGAGCTGCATGGCCTGCTCCATCAGCTGCCCTTCCAGCTGCAGCCCCTGGGCAATCGCATCCTTGACGTTGGACTGCTCCAGCTCGGCTTGCTTGATGGCAATGTCGCGCGACAGGCCCGAGAGCTTGTCGAGGTACTCGCGGCGCGCATCGGCCAGCTGGCCGGCCAGCACCCCGGACGGCAGCGGAAAGCCCAGCGACTCGGCAGAGCGCATTACCTCCTGCTCCCGGGCCAGTGCCACCTGGGTTTCGCGGTCACGCGAGCGGTCCCAGATGGCCTGCTCCACCACGGGGCTGAGGCCGGTACCGCCCTGGATGCGCGCGGCAATGACCGCTTTGAGGTTGCTCAACAGCTCGGAGGCATAGCCAGGCGCACGCTTGAACTCAAAGGGCGCGGGCTCCAGCAGATGTAGCTCGGGCGTATCGTCCAGCCTGGCCAGCCAGTCCTCGCGCAGGTCCACACCACCAAAGGTGTGCGTGGTCAGCGCCAAAAATGCCGGCGCATCGGGCAGCTGCACATCGGGCGCATCGGGAATGGCCACCTCGCGCATCTGGGGCAAGGCCGGGGCCTGGCCAATCACCAGATTCGGCGCCGTGCCAAAGTCCATGGCCGGCGGCTGCAGATCGAAGCCAACCACCTCCACATCGGGCAACCCGGCCAGATCCAGCGCGCCCGGCATATCGCCAGGTGTGACAAAGCTCACCTGCGGCAGCGTGGGCAGATCCGGCACCACGGGCAAGGTCGGCGCGGCAATCGTGCCCCACTGCACGCTGATCGTCGGGGTCTGAAAAATCAGGCTGTTGAACGTATCCTGCATGGACTTGGTTTCCAGCAGGGCCTGTTCCGCATAAACCACCGAGCGATCGTATTTGTCCTGGACTATCTCGGCGGGGCCGTTCAGATCAAGGTCTGCCATTCTTAAATTCTCCGGGTGGGGGACTGCACGTCCAGAATCTCAACGCGGTCCAGCGTGAACGACTGGCCATCGGGGTTGCTCAGGCCAAAGCCCAGATAGTTTTCGCGTATGCCTTTGCCTACGGGGCAGCGAGTCTGGCCGCTGGCGCGCAAAGGGAAGCGGTAGCGCCAGGCCTGATCACCAGCCCCGTGCACGGCAAACTCTGCTTCGCCTTCGCCCTGCATGGAGAGGTAGGCCATCTGTATGCGCAGCTTGAGCGTGGACTTGCGCAATGTGGCCGGCAGCCGCAGCTGGGCCACGATGGGCGCGCCGGCATCGGTATCGCCGCCCAAGGCGTACAGCCCCGTGGCATTGCCGCCGTGGGTGGGCGTAATGCTCTGAAATGCATGGCCGGTGTACTCGGACACGGCTCCGCTGAGGGTGTTGAGAACAATCATACGGTGGACACCTCGCTGATAACCGCGTTGGATGGAATGCCGGTCACATCGCCAGATGGTGTGAAGCCGGTTGCGTTGAGGACGTAGTTGTAAGTGGCGTCGCCTTCAACCACGCCTTTAAGAGTGAACGAAAGAAACCCCTCTTTGCTGATCGGGTCGGTGGCGTATTGGACTTTTTCGCGGTTGATATAGCCCATGTGTCCGGGCCATAGCACCTCGTAGTCAGGACTATTCACTACCTCAAGTTCTTGCGGCCCGGCGTTGTATGGCAACGCCCTAAAGCCCGATGAGTTGGCGCCCAATGAACTGCGAATAAACCCAAGGCGCTCATTGATGCTGGCAACCTCTAAGCCCCTTACCGGGATATCAATCTCCAGCACAACCGTGCCATTTATTCTGAAAACGACAGTTCTATCCATTACGTCGGTAGTGGAAGCCTCTGTCAGATTGGATGGCTCAATCACACTAAAGCCCGCCGCCCCAGCGGTAGAAGCGCTTATCTGGCGCCATACCGTATTGGGCTCGAAGCCGTCAGGCTCCCTGACGTAGTACGCCCCCAATGGGTCATCAGCATCTGCGCTGCCTGCACCAGAAAATGAGTAGTTGTATTTAGTCGATTTCGAGCAAGAGAATTTAAGTCGGCTTCTCACGCTGACCATGGCGCCAAAAACAGGCTCGGTAAATATCAATTCTTCGCCCGTCATTTCCAGGGTGATGCTGGCGGATGCATCACAGGTTTCACTGTTTGAGCGGGTCGGGTATCGGTGCTTGACTGGCTCCTGGGGCGTTCCATTCTGATCTGGCGGGAGCGTTTCAAGAGTGTAGGAGGCGTAATCCAGATGGTCGTTATGCGAGTTTACGGCCGTGAATTGATGGCTGTAGTTCAAATCCCTGACCTTCAGCTTGCCGCACCCTTGAATGTCCAGCTCGACCACGCTGCGCCAGAGCATATCTATGCCAGCTGACGATTGAGATTGAAATTCATTTGTGAGCGTCTCATCGTTGGAGAAAGTTTTAAGGCTGTTCAGCGAAAAACTCTCGTTGTCTGAGAAAGCGCTTGATACCTTTACCTTGTCCGCGTACAGCTTGCCATTCAAATAATATTTTCGGTACGCTGCATCCATTGTGAAATTACGGGATGTCTCATAGTTCGCGTTGGCTGTTCTAGCGACTCTTGTATCCGTCATCTGGCCCGGGGTGTTGTAGCCTTCCTCCGAGGTTTGATCGACAGTGGATACCGCGTTTCCTGACCCGATGGCAACGCAATAAGGGAGCCCTTGATGGTCGTCCGTGATTTCAATCGCCGCGCTTACCGGGCCTGCCCCCGTCATCCCAAGGTCTTTGCTTCCGTCCGGTTTTGTGATGACGTTGATGGCTATATCAGACAAGGCGCTCACAACGGTAATTGGCGCAATTCCGTAGCGAGGCTCTCTTAGGCTGTAGGGTGGAACAATGCTAATTGCACCATTGACCAAGTTATGCGAGGCATACAGCGGAATATTCTTCATGTAGCAAACAACGATGTTGCTGTTGTTCGCGGTGAGGTACCAAGGCCGCGTATCCGCTGGCACAGTCTCGGTTCTGGATAACTCCCGCTTCCCGCCAAAAGCTGGTGGGTCGTTTCCTGGCATCGGCCTATAGCCCAAGTAAATCGCTTCAGAGTAAAGAGCCACAGCTGCAAACCCCTTTGGATTCACCAACTGAGATACCGTACGCGCCACCTGATCGTAGTAAGCGCTTGGGTTGAGGACCGGCATACAGACATTGGGCAACTGGGCTGCCGCAACACCCGCCAGCTGCGGCGCGATGTTTTTTCCATTCGCGGCGATGCCTTCCTTGCCGTGGCTAAACCAGCCCGGTTTGTCCGGCTTGTCGGGTGTTGGAGACTCGCCATCCTTGTAGCGTGTGTAGCCCAAGCCGCCGTACAGCTCCTTGCGCGCCGTGGTGTTCCAGCCGCTGGTCGTCCACTTCTCTGTATCGCGCCACTTGCGCGGCTCCAGCAGCCAGATCTTGTCCAGCGCCAGCACCTTGATGCCGTTGAGGTATTTTTCCTGGCTCTCGCTGCCCACTGGCCAGACTTGCATGATGGTCTGGGCGCCCACCACGGTGATTCGGTAGGGAGAGCCATCAGCCAGCTTGCCGGCTGCCACCGGGTTGGGCACTTGCGACACGCGCGCGATGTCGCAAAACCGCGAGAACACGGCCCGGGCCTGGGCCAGCTGGGCCACAGTGGCCTGCCCGTTCTCTAGCCGCAGCACCGGCTGCGCCGCAACAGGCACCGGATTGCCCAGCACATCAAAGGCGTAGGGGTTGTACAAACTCATTGCGGCACCGCCAGATACTGGGGAAGGCCATCGACCTCGCGGAACGTGGCGCAGACCTCGGCGGCCGGGGTCCGGTAACGGTTGGCCGTCAGGCTGCTGGTCTGCCCGCCCGCAAAGCCTGCGACAACCTCTCCGCCGGCAATGCACAGCATGGCTTGGCCGCCGCCCGTGCCGTCGCCCAGCTTGAGCCGGTGGCCGGGGGCGGCCACGCCCGAGCCCAGCACCACCGGGCCGCGCAAGGTGGGAACGTGGGCCAGTTGGTCCCAGCTGGTTCCAGCCAGAAACACCAAGTCTTCGGTCGTGCCCACATACACGCCATCGTCCACCGGTTGCACGGCCGTGATCTGCCCGGCCAGCTGCTTGAAGTCGCGCCAGTCCGACAGGTGGGGGGCTGCGGGGCGGCTGGCCCACAGCACATTGCCCTGGGCCACCAGCACGCGGCCGCGCCAGAATGCGGTGATGGTGCCCACCGGGAAGGCCTGCGCGCCCAGCGTGCGGCAAGGCAGCACCAGGGCGGCATTGCCCACGCCGATCTCCACCGAAGCCGCCACCGTGGTGGTGGCCAGGTAGGCGCCCTCCCCGTCCTTGCCGCTCAGATAAACGCTGATGGCAAAGCCCTCGCGCACCGGCAGATTGTCCAGCTGCAGCCCGCCCTGGGCCAGCTCCACCGGCGCCGAGCTGATGGGCGGCCCCTCCAGCATGTCGGCCAGGCGCACATAGCTCAGGTGATAGCGGTACTGGCCAGGGTGCAGGGTCCCAAAGGCCACATCCGGTACACCCAGGGATTCGGGCGCGGGCACGCTGCGCTCGCGGCCCGTGAGGCCATCGGTCACGCCGTCGATCAGCCCATTGGTAAAGGTGGTGCGGCCGTCAGGCAGATTGCAGTACCAAACCCGGTCCTCGCCCAGTGCGGGGTGGATGATGTGGCGCGCCCCGTCCGGGTGAATGGCCGTCAGCGCCTCGCCCACCGTGGCCAGCATGAAGCCGCTGGCTTGCCAGAGATTCTTGTGGCAGCAGTCATGGGCCCGGGCCAGGCCGCCGCGGCGCCGGATCTCGCCGGACAGGCCAATGTCCACGTTCTGGGCCTGCAGCAGGTCGGAGGTCTCCAGGCGGTGCTCAGGCTGCTGGTTGTTGATCCCTGTGAAACCCTTGAATGTCAGCATGCATCCTCCCTATCCAACAAAGGCACGCCAAAGCGCACCGGGCACAGCGGTCTGACGCGCACGGACATGCCGCCCAGACTCGGCGTGCCGAAAACCACCGGCCGCAGGCTTTCAGCCTCCAACGTCAGCCCACCCAGGTGAAGGGTCGGCGTGCCAAAGCGCACCGGCTGCAGACTGGCCGCGCGTAAACCGCCCCCAACAGCCGGCGTGCCGAACTGCACCGGGCGCAGCGACTGGGCATGGGCGCGCATGGCCAGCACTGGCTCGCCAAAGCTCACCGGCTGCAGACTTTGGGCCGGGAACTTGAAGGCCGCGCGGGGCTGACCGAACCTCACGGGGGCCAGGCTTTCCACCACGCCCGCGTCATAGGCGCTGTGCAGTACCGGCGTGCCAAAGACCACCGGGCGCAGCGATTGCACCGCTACCGCGATGTCATCGCCGGGCGTCTCAGTGCCGGGCTCACCGCCAGCAGATTGCGCTGCGTTGATGGCTACGGCGTTGATTTGGCAAAGCGTCATAGGGCTGCTTCCACAGGCTTACATCGGCACGCCAATGGGTTCGCTGCCGTCCGTGGTGCTGGGTTCCTGGGGGTAGCCATTAAAGGTATTGCTGCAAATGAACAGCCCCTTCCAGTAAAAGCGCCCCCGGCAGAGGCCGCCGGCGGCCGCAGCCGTCAGCTCAAATTTAAGGCCCTTGATGCCCTTGGTGACCGTGTTGGACAGCACTCGGCGCTCGCGTGCGCCGATCCCGGTCAGCTCCTGGGCGGCAATCAGCTCGCCCAAGGTAGAGGCTTCGCCGTCCATTTCTTTAACCGTGATGGTGGGCGGCGCCGTGGCGCTGTATTCCTCGCAGATAAAGCCGATCTCGGTGGGGTAGAACCAGATGTCAGGATTGACGGAATACTGGTCCAGACAGCTGAAAGCGGCTCCGTTCCAATAGGAATTGGCGTTGAATATGGACCAGGGATAGTCACCCAAGGCCGCCTGGGGAGTGGCGAAAGCATTGCCACGGTTGTACGCATGCACCGTCAAAGATTCCGCATCCATGGCAAATTCGCCGGGCAGATAGATTCTCTCGGGGTCATAGACGGCAGCCACACCCAGCTCCACCATGGAGCTATAGCCCACGCCCTCCACTTGCGTGGCCATGCGTGATTTGGGGAAATGATCGGCGTTAGGCCCTTCTTCCGGGCCGGAGGCCGGCGCCACGGGCAAGCCGCCCAGCGCAAAAGCGCCGCGAATGGCCTCGTAGTCGCTGTTGGCAGACCAATCCAAGAACACATCACCCTTGTTGATGGAGGCCGCGTCCTGATACTCGCTGCGCAGACCAGCCGCACGCAGCAGCGACAGCATGTTCTCGGTCACGCGGCATTCCACCAGCGAGCCGGCGGGCCAGACCAGCGGTGCGGTCATGCCTGCGCCGCGCTCCACGGTGGCCGAGAATGTGCCGTCACCTTCATCGGTCACTTCTCGCAGCAAGATGATTTCATAGACGCCGGCCTGAGAGGCATCCGGCTCAGTTTGGCCTGGGCTTGGAGCGGGCAAGATGGTGGCGATGGTGTAGCACCCGGCCGAAAAGTCCGGCATGGCCAGGTTCGCTGCAGCCCGGGAGCGGTCAATCTGCACCTTCACCCGGTCGTAGGAATCGGTCAAGGCCTGGCTCAGCTTGAAGGAGGCGTTATTGAAAAAAACCAATCTGCGCATAGAGCCTCCCGCTTACACCAGGGAAAGGATCTTGGCCGAGCCGTCAGACCAGTTGGCGCTGACCGTGCCGCCGTTGGTGCTGAAGGGAAAACCAGTGATCACGTCCAGATAGCACACCAGCGGGGATGTGGCGGGGTTGCCCGTGTCTTTGAACAAGACAACGGCCTTGACGGTGCTGCCTGCGGCCAGGGCGCCAAAAGCCGGATCGTCTGCATCGAACACGCCGCCGACCACGGTTTTACCGGTCAGCTCCACCGCCGCGCCCACGATGGTGCCAAGCTGGTTCAGATACTCATGGGTCTCGGTGTAGGTGTACGAATCGGGCACCAGGGCGGCTTTGATGGTGTCGGTGGCGAGGTTGATGGATGCGCCGAGAACCTTCTGGGCACCCCGGGGGAAAAATTTATTGGCCATGGTGAAGCTCCTTGAATGGGGCGCCTCAGCCCTGCCGCGCCGGCGAGCAGCGGCAGCAATAGCAAAGGCATGGCCAGGAGTTTTGCCCGGCCATGCCTTGGAGTCGAACCCTAGAGGGGTGCCGTCAGCTCAGTGAACGAGCCTGCTCACGCATCTGCTCGCGCAGCGCCTTGGGCGCCGTATCGGCAATACGCTGGGTGCGGTCCTTGTTCATTTCCCGCACCCGCTTCCACACGTCCGGCATCTTCACCACGATGGGCTGCTCTGGGTTGTCGCGGTTCCAGTCGGCCAGGCGCTCGCGCACCCGCTGTACGGCCGCCTCATCTTTGCGGAATAGCGCGTCTGCCCATTGCGCCTTGATGTCGCTGCTGGTCTGGACATAAAAGGACTTGGAGCGCTGCATGAAGCTATTGGCCTCCTGCACCTCGGCCACGGGCTTGGGCTGGAAACCAACGGCCTTGGCCACTGCCTCGGCCAGTGTGGTGTCGATCACCTTGTAGCCCTTGGTGTCGCGGTACATGCCAGTGGCCGCCATGTCCGCGCCCTTGGCCAGGTTGCGCACGGCCGTGGGTGTCCACTCCAGCACACCTTTGCCGACGGTTACCCCATCGCCGTTCAGCACCCCCTTGATCACATCGCGTGCACCGCCAAAGCCGCGCGACACCAGATCACCAGCCGGACCCACAATCTCAGTCAGATCGCGCTCGCGGCTGGGCTTATCCAGGAACAGGCCGGTACCGGGAATCAGGTTGCCCATGCCCAGGCGCCCTGACACATCAACCGGCGCGCCCGGCAGGCCCGAGATACCTTGCTCCATGAACTCAGCCAGCTCCTTGCCAACGGCACCGGCCAGAAACTCTTTGCGCCACTGCTTGGAACTGATGTTGTAGCCGGCCAGCTGGCCCATGCCATCAATCAGATCCTCTGCATCCTCCATGAATGGCACGCCGCCGGCACCGCTCATCAGCACCAGCATGGCCAGGGCCCAGCCCACGGCGCGCTTACCCTCGGGGCCACCCTGGGTCCACATGCGCTGCATCAGCTCCAGATAGCTCACGCTATAGGTTTTGAAGGTGAACAAAGTCCCGCCCACGGCGCCGCGCGCCCACTTGGGTTTGTTGGCCTTGCTATAGACAAACTGCGTTTCCAGCACCGCCTTCCGTGCAAAGCCTGCCGGATCGGCCATGCCCTGCTCCTTGGCAATGCGGTAAGACGCAATGAACGTGCTGCGGCGGTTGAACTGCTCGGCCAGCGCGAAGGGTTGGCCCCACAGCACCTTACCCTGCTCCCACTTGTTGGCTGCATTGGCGCGCAGGTTGCCGGCCTTGGTGCCGTCACCCGAGCGCAGCATGCCGTTGCCACGCGCCTGGGCCATCAGCGCATGGATTTCCTGTGGCGAGACCGTTCCATCATCCTCGGCCGCCTTGAGCGCCTTGGCTAGGTCAGGTTCGTACTGGAAGCTCTTGTCAGCGACAGAGCGACCCATATCCTTGAGCGCACGCGCCATCTGGCCGGCGGCCTTGCGCATGCCGCCGTACTGACTCAGCCAGGGCATGGTGATCTGGAATGGCTGGGTCATGTTGACGAATGCCGAAGCCAGCGAGCCGCCCAGATACTGGGCAAACAGCATGCCGCGCACGGCCTGGCCCTCCTCCTGGGGATCGCGGATGTAGTCGCGCAGGCCCATGGCCAGATCCTTGAGCTCGCCCTGCTCCTTGGGGATCGCACCAATGGCCGTTTCCATCTTGCCCGCGTTCAGGCCCATGGCCCCGGCGCGCGCATTGGAGTACACAAAGTTGGCCACCACGCGGCCCACGTCCTGGCTGAAGCCGGCCACGCCCTTGCGATGAATCAGCCTCTTCATGGCGCTGTGATTGTTCTTGGTCAGCTTCAAGAACTCTTGGAATGCCTTGTCCTGGGCTTCGTTGCCCTCCGCCTTCAGGCCCAGCATTTCCCCGAACTGCTCCAGCGTTTCAGGCGTCACGCCGGCAAACAGCTTGTAAGCCTCGGCGCTCATGGTGCCGGTGGTGATGGTCGCGCCCTTGAATTCCTGGGCCAGCTGCATCTTGGCTAGGTTGGATTCGCGCGCGGTTTCGTACATGCCGAAGTATTGGCGCTCGCCGGCGGCATCCACCACGTCCACGGTGTAGCGGCCAAAGCGCGACAGGGGTGCATAGCCGGCCTTTTGCAGATCCACGGCCGTGTCCAGGCGCAGGCTGATCAGCTGCATATAGCCGGCCAGGCGGTCGCGCGCGTCCGGGTCGGCCTTGGCGTCCTGCTCCAGGGTATCCAGCAGCAGCTGGGCGGCAGCCTCCACGGATGGCTGGGCCAGCACCGCCTCGCGCATGGGCTCGTACTTCTCGCCCACCACGCGCAGCATGTCGGTGCGGGCTGTCATGTCGATGGAGCGATCAATGGCCGCGCGGGCCTCACGGTACAGGCTGATCTGATTGGCATTGGCGCCAAACATGGATTGCAGCTCGGCATCGCTCCAGACAATGCCCGCTTTGAGAAACATGCTCTCAAATCGGGAGTTGATCTGCTTTTCAAACTGGGCCAACGGTAGGCCTTGCCACATGGCCAGCACACCCGCATCAATCTTGCCGTGCTTGAGCAGCATGGCCGCCTTGTTGTGCACCGACAGATTGGCATAGCGCTTTTGCAGATCATCCACCAGCGTGGCCTTGCCGTTCTCGTCGCGCGCCCAGATCAGCGTGCCCTCAAACAGCGGCTTGGCCACGGCCTTGTTGTCCTCGGCGGAAACCGGCTTTTTCTTGAGGTCGCCCAGAGACTCCACCCGGGGCAGGATGCGTGGCGCCATGTCGGCCGCGTCATTGGCCAGCATGGACACATCATCGATGTTCTGCTGGGCCGACTCGTACACCGGCTTGAAGGCTGGAGCGCGCTCACCAAGGTGGCGCATGGTGCCCACGGACTTGTCCCAGAGCGAAACCTTGCCCTCATGGGTAAAGGTCTGGCTCAGCTGGTCCAGCGCGCTGGTCTTGAGGTCAGCCAGGCGCGAACGGCTGAATACCGGGTCGTCGTTTACTGGCTCCGAGCCAGCATTTCCCGGATCTTCGCCATCGCGGCTGCGGTGTCCTTCTGCAGAGATTCGATCTCGGAGTCGGTCAGCCGGTTCGTAACGCGCGAGGTAGCGGGCTTCCGACTCGGTGAGGGCGTCGAAGCCGTAGCCTGTGGCGGCGCGGAATTCGTTTTCGAGGTCACCATGTTTTTGTCGAAGGGAAGCCAGGGTTTCAGGAGAGGGTTGAATTTTTGCACTGTACTGCTTGCCGGTCAATGCAATGACCCCGGCCACGGTCCCGCCCCCTTCCCGAATGTGGCTGGCCAGCGCCGTAAACGTGCCGCCCTGGGTCAGAGTGTCGTCCACCAACAAGTAAGGCACAGCCTCCACGGTGCCAGCAAAGTCCACGGGCGCGAAGATCCGATCCAGCCCATCCATGCCGGTGCGATGCGCGCGGTTGGCTTGCACAATGCCAGTGGCGGCCTCAAGCCCCAGGCGTTGCGCCAGCACCCCAGCAGCAGCCAACGGGATTCTGTTGCGCCCCGTAGCTTCCTCGGCCGCCACAGGCACCACCAGCGGCTTGGAATCCCCGATCACAGCCCGCACCTTGGCCACCAGCTCAGGCGTGACGATGTCTTGGGCCAGGCGAACAGCCGCCTCGATGTCCCCGCCCTTGGCTGCTTGGTAGTCAGGATGTGACGATGCAGCACCAAGCACGTTTCCGATGATGGCATCAGGCATGCTGGTCGCACCGGAGCGGCTGAATGCAATATCCTGGTCCGAACCAGCGCCAGCGCCGCGCTCCACCCAAGCCCGCGCAGGCAGGATGTAATTGCGGATCAGCTCGGCGTCGGTCAGAGCTAGCGACTTGAACCCAGGCACATTGGCGCGCAGCCAGGTGCGAACTGCGGCCACGGCACGGCGCACAAAGCCAATCTGGGGTGTGCTCTGCGCCATTTCGGCCAAAACCTCTTCGGCGGCTGTGCGGCGGTCCAGCCTGTTGACTCGACGCAGGCCGTACTCTTCGATCTTGGCATCCACTTCCGCCTTACGCATGGCGGCCACCTGATTCAGGATCAGGCCCAGGTCCTTGCCGAACAGACCGCGCAGGCCATGGTGGCCCAAGGCCTCGTGAAACAGCACACGGGCAGCATCGTTGGGCGTCTTCAACTTTGACGCCATCAAATACACCTTGCCCTGGTAATAGAAGCCTTCTGGTGTGCCCTGGGCGCCGCCACTGCGCTGCTTCAGATCGGCGCGCCGGGCGCTCTCTGGCACCAATGTGTCCTGCATGTCAAAGGCCACGATGACTTCGGGACCGTTGGCCCAGGCCTTGCGAACCGCATCAGCCGTACCTTGCACGGCGCGCACGGCCTGAGCTCGGGCAGCTGGTGAATATCCGGCTGGCTTCCCCCCCGCACCAGCCTCGCCACGGGCCTGCAGCGCAGGCTGCCCCTCGTTCATGGTCTTGAGGAAGCCAGCCACATCAAAGTCCGCGCCTGACAGTTGCTCAGATTCCTGGCGACGGAAACTTGGTGCCTCGTCCCCGCCCACAACCCGCTCGGTTGCCCGCGCCGCCATGGCTTCGCGCATCTTGGCCGGCACGCTCTTGGGCTTTTCCTCCCGCTTGGATGCCGCGGCTTCCTCCTTGGCGGCCTTGGCCTCCTTCATGCGCTGCGGTACCGACTTCGGCGCGGGCTCGGTTGCTGGTGCTGGTGCCACATTCGCGCTGGGCGAAGCCTTCACCGCAGCCAGCGCCTGCTCCACCGGTGCATCCAGCACGATGGCCTTGACTTGCTTGCCTTCCTCGGCTGCCGCGACTGCCTGATGGTGGCCGTCGATGATGTGGCCATCACTGGAAACGATCACCGCGCGGTCGCCGGTCGCGCTCTTGGCGGCCTCCACCTTGGACGGCGAATACTCGGCCTGCGTGGGCTTGAGCGCTGCCGCGTCCACGGTCTTGGTTTCGTGGGCAATGCCCTGGGCATTCAGGTGCTTGACCATGCCGCCATGGTTGGCTGCGGGCACCTGGGGCATGTCCGCGCGGGGAATGCCCAGCGTACCGGACTCGGCCGCGAAGGGCTTTTCATCGCCTACCGGCTGCGCGCCCTGTTTGACGGGTTTTTGAGCGGCTGGCGAATTCGCTACAGTTTCAATAGCTTGCGGCGTTCTGTTTACAGGCGGTACCGGCTGATTTCCCGCACCTTTCCCGGCCACCGCTGTTTGATTGCCCATGGCATCGGACAGCTTACCGCGCACCTTCTCCGACAGGTCACCCCAGGCCCGGCCATGCACATTGGCCTTGGCGATGGCATTCAGGCCTGGTGCCACCTTGGCCAGCGCCTGGCGCTCCACCGTGGTCATGCGCGTCCAGCGTTCGCTGGCTTCCAACTGGAGCTGACGCTCCTGGTCGCGCTCTGCGTTCCCGTCACGCGCGATCTGGACCGCCTTGGCTACACCCTGGGCAGCAGCTTGGCCAGCTTGCGCTGCTCCTGCTTGCGCAGGTTTCGGGCCACCTTGCTGGGCTTGATCGGCTTGAGAGACATTGCTGATTGCTCCTGTTTCAATAGCTGTTAGCGTTTTCTGCGCAAGCGCTTGGAGTGCTTTTTCTAGCTTCTTGGTGCGCTTGTGATTGGGGCCGTAGTGGGCAATGGCCTGCTGCAGCTCGTCCTCGCTCATGGCAGGAACCTGCTTGGCCAGAATCTGGGTAATGCCGCTCAGCTGGGCGGGGGCTGGCGCGCCAGTGGTCGATGCACCTTGCGCCTGACCGGCGGCCGACTGCACCTCCATCCGGGTCAGCTGGCTTTGCAGCGCATTGCGCTGGGCCACCATGTCCTTGCTCCAACCCTGGGCCGCGCCCTGCTGCTGCATAAAGGCAATGCGGTCCTTGAGCTCGTCCATCTGGGTCTGCAGGGACACCTCGCCGGTTTCGGGGTCCACGCCGGCAGGCACCTGTGCCGCGGCTTGCTCCAGCACGGGCGCTGGCCCCATTGCAGCAGCCGGTGTCTGCAGCAC
Source organism: Comamonas aquatilis (assembly GCF_965139575.1). Classification (NCBI taxonomy): domain Bacteria; kingdom Pseudomonadati; phylum Pseudomonadota; class Betaproteobacteria; order Burkholderiales; family Comamonadaceae; genus Comamonas; species Comamonas aquatilis. The sequence continues at coordinate 109,996 of NZ_CBCSIW010000011.1, forward strand.
TTGCGATGCACCCGAATCCACAGCCATGGCTGCCGCCTTGGACAAAGCACCTGCATTGGGGTCCAGGCCCATGGCCTGAGAGGGGGTCAGCTGCCAGTCGGGTGCTGCAGGGGCAGCCTTCGCCACCGGCTCGATGCCAGTGCCCGCGCCGGCCTCGGAACTCCAGTCAGGAGCAGGAAAGTCGCGCGTGAAGTCGATTTCATTGCCTGCAGCCACTGGCGTCGCGCCCAGGCTGGTGGCGTAATCCAGATTTGGCGCATTGGCGGGAGAGGCTGGTGTGCTGCCAGGCCCAGCATCCTGTGCCGAAGCTGCGCCGGCGGCGGTGGACCAGTTGGCTGGCGGCGCTTCCTGAGTACCTTGACCGGCTGGCGCACCACCAGCCGCTTGTGCCGCACGCTGCGCATCCAGGGTCTTGGCGGTCGCGTCATCGAGCTGCTTGTCCTTGAAGCCGCGATAGCCGGCCGCGCCTGCGCCCATGGCACCGCCCGACAGAATACCCATCACAATGGCTTCGTCCAGTCCATCGCTCCAAGACTTGTTCAAAGCCTCGTTCTGCAGGATCTGCTCGGATACCGACTGCGGCAGCTCTTCCAGCACGCCCTCGGCAGTCGCGCCCTCGCCCATCTGGCGCAGGATGCTTTTCTGTGCAGGCTGGGCCAGCGGGTTAACGGCAGCGGCCGTGGCGCGCTCTGCAGCATCCTTGGCCATGCCCTTGGTGCCCTGGGCCAGCATCATGTCGGCATCGCCCACGCCCAGCTTGTTGGCTACCTTGTTGCCCAGCACCCCCAGCGCACCAGTAGCCAGGCCGGTACCGGCGGCCAGCGCGGCTTGCTTGCCGGTCAGCTCGCCGTCTTCGGTCTGCTGGCGGATCTGCTCGGCGGCCGAGCCCGCGCCCACCACACCTTCACCAACACCTCCAGCAATGGCCGCGCCCTTGGCACCCATCTGGCCCAGGCGGGTGGCAGCCATGGCGCCGCGCCCGACAGCACCGCCTGCCCCCATCGCTCCCAGCGACTCGCCAACGGCCATAGCGATCAGCGATGGATTCGCCAACGCCACTGCGGCCTTGCCGGTGACGCCATCCGCATTATGGAATTCTGCCTTTTGGGCCTTGGTCACATCAGAGTGCCAGCCCTCGGCAATCTCGCGGGCTTCCTTGAATCGCACGCCCACGCCCTCTAGCGCTTTGCCCGCCTTGCCACCTGTAGCCAAGTCAGCAATGCCTACTGCAGCTTCCGGCACGGCAAGCGCTGCTTTTACTGCGGTAGCTGCCGCATCCTGAGCAATGCCTTTGATACCGCGCGAGGCAGGCTCGCCGTCCAAGGCTCCATCGAACGGCTTTAGACCTTGAGTGACAGAGCTTGGTGCATCCAGCTCTCCCTGAAATGGCTTGAGAGGCGATTGATTCATCCCCCAATGACACCTCACACCTGAGTGTCAGTCGAACCCTAGAGGGGGCACAAATCGACTCAACGCCGTGCACACCAACTAACTTAGGACTGCTAACAATTCACCTCAATCAAAACCCAATCGTGCCTACGAGATCAGGAATATTTATCGAAATATAAAAAAGTGAATTCTCTTCATTAGCATTAATTAACTTATTAATTTAGTCAAACTTGACGTAAGTCAATAATCTATGGAAATGACAAGTCACTAGTTCCTAATGAATAAAACTTACGAAAAACTTACTCTTCTGCAAGCTGAAGCAGAGATCCTCTACACATTAGGAGAGAAGGGAGCTAACGATTCTTTAGTCGCCAAATCAGCTATGGAAAGGTACAAGCTTTTAAAAACATCGATACGAGAACTGCTCATCACTGCAAACGAAGAATGGGATTCAAAAGTACCGCCCTGGTACATCACCAGCTACCAAAGTGCACTCCGCAATGCATATTTATCGCTGGCTTGCTATACAAACACCTCCCCTAAAAACTCCAGATGGTTACCCTGTGTTTCTTCGGCACATTCTGAGCTAAGCATCGTCATTCAGGAACTACACGCTGCCCTGAAGTCCCATGCCGCCTACTCGAAGCAAACTCGCTAGGACGCACCAGAATATGCGATGCCAACTTTTGGGCACATTTGGAAGTAGCGGCTGTCTTTTGCAGCAAAAGAGCCACAAAAAAAGCCCCTCGCAAGGGGCTTTGTCGTTTCAATCGTCATAGTGGTATCTACAGGCCAGCACCACCACATCATCATCGCTTGCCCGGTACACCAGCCGGTGGGTCTGATCGATGCGCCGCGACCAGTAGCCGGATAAGTTACCCACCAATGGCTCGGGCTTGCCTGTGCCCACAAACGGGTCTCGTGTCGCCTCAGTCAGCAGCAGGTTGATACGCTTGAGGGTCTTTTTGTCTTGGCCCTGCCAATAAAGGTAATCCTCCCAGGCATTGGGAAGGAACTTGATGGCACGACTCACGATTCAAGCAGTTCCCGAGTCTTGGCCGCGCCCTTGCGGTCTTGCTCCACAGCAGCCATCAAACGGCGCGCATTGGCCGGGCTCTGCAGCAGATGCAGAGTCTCCAGCATGCTGTTGTAGGTGGACTCAGAGAGCAGAACCGCGTTCTCTCCATCGCGACGATGGATCAGCGTTGCATCACAGTCAGCTACCACGCGATCAATCACGCCTTTGAACTCACTGCGCGCTTGGGTGAAGCTCACTACATGCATATTGCACTCCTTAATACGTACCACATATTGTACATGTTTTAATGTACCCCCTGCAGACGTTCACTCGTAGAGCGCTTAGAGGACGGACAACTCGGAAGCTCAATGAAATCAATCTGCTCTGCTACATTTCCTCGCAGGAGGGAACATGCAAAAGAAGATATGGAGGCTGCTGGGCGGCTCACTGCTGGCGCTGGGCGCCGCGCAGGCCCAGGCTGCCAACTACGCCACCTGCCTGCTGGACAAATTGCCCGGCACGCAGAACGATGTGGCAGCCCAAGCCAATATGCAGGTGTGCTTGGACAAGCATCCAGGCGGCATTGAGGTCATCCCTCAGGGAAAGGCGCGCGGCCTGTTTGGCTTTAACAGCGGCGTGGAGTGCACGGCAAAAAAGGCCGGCGACACGCGCAGCAACCGCGCTGCAGTCTTGATTGGTGTCGCCTGCAGGAAGCTGTATGACGAGCCCATCAAACTCACACCATTCAGTGGAAAGCTCGATGGGGAAAAATAGTCATCCGCCCACGAAACGATTTCCCTTTGCGTCCTCGTACACCGGCTTACCTCCCGCCGTTCCGACCTGCTTGTTCATACCTGGTGGCAAGGACTGAGAACTGCCTCCAACTCCACCTACGTCCTGCACATCCCCGGTACGGCTGTTGTAGCGAATGACGGACCCTGCGGTAGTGGAGCCATCCACATTTTTGGTGGCTGGCGTGACTTGCACCTTCCAATCAGCCTCATCCTTGCCAGAGTAGGCGCGCATCTGGCTTGCAATTGCGTCCCGCTCTCCTTGTGTCTTGGCGTTGAAATAGGCCTCCTGCAACTGCCCCTGACGCTCAGCGGCCCGAATCTGCGGCTCGCGCAATCGGTCTTCGCTGCCGGCGCGCTGCTGATCAAGAGACAGGCGCCGCAAACCCAGCCCCAACTGTCCTGCTGCACGGGAACTGGCACCCGACTCGGCCAGGGTCGCGCGTCGGTCCGCGCCTGCTTCGGCCATGGCCGTGCGCTTCAAGCCGGCATTGATTTCATTGGTTTTGAGCTGCATGTCAGGCACCTTGCCCTGGGCGGCCAGGTCGGCGCGGCTGGCATCCACAAAGTTCAGTACTGCAGGATTGTGAGACGCCCCCCTGCCGCCCCAGCGTTCGGTATTGGTGATCGAGCTGGCCGATGTCTCCATATCCTTCAGGCGCTGCCGCGCCGACCAGTCATTGCCGCTGTGCGCCACACTCGGAGCATTGAATGCGGGAACTCCACCCTGTTGCTCCGCCAAGATGGGCGAATTCATTGCTGCGAGGCTGCTGGCCGCGCGCTGGTTTTGGGGAGCGGGCTGGCTCGAAGGGGCCGATGAAGGTGCTAGGGAGACTCCGCTACTCGTAGAAGCTGTCCCAGCCGCTGACGGATTGGGTGAACTCGGAGCGGTATTGCTTTCGGGGGCATAGGAATAGCCGCCCATCCTCGCAAGCGCAGTGCGCCGGTCGAGCGCGCCTGCTGCCGCATCATTTTCTTGGCTTGGCTTGCCAGTAAAGCCTGGAGCGAAGCCCATGCTGCCAGCCTGATCACTGAACTGGCCGCGCCCATGCTGGTAAACGCCATCCGGTAATGCAGTGGTGCGCGCGGCTGGCGCTGCCTGCATAGGGGTGTCAGGCATGGTACCTAGATTGTTCGTCAAGCCAGGCTTCAGGCTTGGAGTCATTGCATCACCAGGCACGGTGGCCGGTGTGCCAGCGGCTTTAGCCGGAGCGGCTGGCGCGGCAGCAATGGACTGCACCGGTTGACCAGCACTGGCATCAGATCCAATGAGGCCGCTGGCAAATTTCCCTACAGCCCCGATCACCGGCGTGGCAACCTTGTCAGCAAGTTCAATGCCGTACATGCCTAGTCCCTGCACAGCAGTGCGCGCAGCGGTACCGGCCGCCTGGGCATAGTTGCCCGAGCCCCATTGGCCGCTCATTTCTTTGGCGCGATCCTGCATATAGAGCTCTGAGGGCCCGGCCAGGCGCGCCACGGCCGAAGCGGCTGCAGGAGATTGCGTCGGCGTTGCGCCAGCGGGTGCATCAGATGAACCGCTATCGCCTTGCAGCCGATTGCCCGGAAAAATATTGTTGGGGCTGGCCAGCTTGCTGGTGGCCGGCTTCTTCTCGTCAAGTTGTGTGGCCATGGCTTACCAACTGCCTTTCATTTTTACGATGCGGGGGTGCTTGTCGCGGCGCTTGCGCTGCACATTGGCATCAGGCCGCGCGCCGAACGTGCGTTCAAACAACGCTTCGTGGGTTTGACCCTTGTTTGGGTCGTAGCCATCAGGGTCAGGGCGCAGGTAAGCGCAGCGGCATACCCAGTCGATGAGCTTGACGTGGAAGCGATCAGCAATTTCTGGTTTGCCGGTGTCCACGCCCTCAGCCAGGGGCTTGATCGCCCCCCGATACACCACCAGGCGCAGCACGCCATCCACAGCTGGCGCAGGCACCAGCCGAATCGTGGGCTTGGCCGCGCTCGTGGGCTGCTCATAGATGAACCGAAACGGCATGCCCTGCCGGCTCTCCCAGGCGTGGTCTTGCTCGTCCAGTGCCTGAAAGCTGCTCTCTGTCAGCACTCGGCCATTGAAAGCAATGCGTCGTACCTCCAGCACACTGGGGTGCAGTGCATAAGAGGCCTGGCCGGCGGTCACTGCAATCCGGCACACGGCCTCTGTTGTGGAGTCCTCAATGAGTTTGGCGCGCTCGCATGCCTCTTGCACCGCCTCATTGAGGTAGCCCACAAGCACCTTGTCCTCCCACAGATAAGGCTCATGCTGGTCCTGCAGCGCCGCCCGTGAGGCTTCAATGAGCTGTTCAAGGTTCATGGTCGCGCCCGCTCGTTACTGCTGGCCAGCTTCTTCGTCGTCCAGCTCGGCCTGCAATTCGGCCCAAGCATCATCAGTTTCGCCGCGCGCGACATTGAAGCCCGCCACCTTCTTGAGCGAGTTCAAGTTGGGCTTGCCGTCCGCCGTAAAGTCGGCTTCGTTGTTGCCTGCCAGCATGGCCTTGAGTGCGTCTTTGATCATGGCCTTGCGCTTTTCTGCTGCAGCGGCGGCGGCGGCAGCATCGTCCAGTGCGCCAGCACTGCCTGCAGAAGCGCCACCGGCTGGCGCGCTCTGTGCCAGCATCACGGCCAGAGCGGCCATCGCAGCGGGAGACTCTTGAATGCTTTCAATCGCCATAGGTTCCGCGCCCTTGGCAATCGCTTCGCGGCGGAACTCTGCCGGCACATCCACGCCCTCGGGGGGAATGGCCAGGGTGTGGCCGCTGAGCAAGGCAATATGCAGCGCCTGGCTGCCGGGAGAACGGAATTTCATGGGAATGTCTCTGGTTGAGGTTCAAAAGCCCAGCGGGACGAACCCGCCGGGAAAAGGGCCAAAGCCCACCACTGCGAAAACCGATCAGCCCTGGCTGAAAGCCGCGCGGCCTTCCACGTAGTAGCTGACCTGCACACGGACCTTGCCTGCGGTCGCTGTCGCGCCTGTCTCGGTCAAGGTGACCTGCAGGCTCTCGCCCACCTTGTGCGTGTATCCGGTAATAGCCAGTGCAGTGGCACCGGCAGTCTTCAGATCCACTGCGGAGGTCGTATAGCGGTCGTCATCAACCGCATCGCCCACTTTGAGCGTTGCGGTGGTGGCCGTGTTGAAAGCCGTCTTGACCGCCACGCTGCCGCTGATCACCACGGCACCCGAAGGCAGTTCAATGGCCTTGGTTGCCACACCGCTGGCCAGATCGCCGGCGGAAATGTCCACGTAGGCCACGATGGCCTCTTGGCGGCCGGAATTGAGTTGGATTGGCATGTTTGCGCTCCTTCATCATCAAGGGAGAGCTGCCCGCACCGCACCTGGCTACGGGCAGCGGGGGATTACTGGATGTAGTGGTCCACGGCCACCACGCCATGGTCTTCGACGCTGTCGTCGTAGATGGAGTGGAACTGTGGCTTGAGCAGGCCGAGCATCTTGTCGAGGTTGATGCCCTGCTGGCTGTCGTAGTCGAACAGCTTTTCCACCCAGTCAGGCGCGCCCAGGTCCACCATGCCCATCGCCTGTGCACCGCAAAGCAGCGTGCGGGTGCCGTTGACATTTCCGCCAGCGCCCCACTTCTTGCCAGGTGCCGCGCCCTTGGTCGTGTAGACCAGGTTGTGCTCATGCAGCACGGCGCCATCCACGGTCACAGTCGCGCCGGTGAACCAGGGCGAATCGGTACCGGCCTTGGTGGCCACGGCTACCACCGCGCGCTGATAGTCGGGGTCCTTCTTCAGGTTGGCCAGCGTTCCCGGGGCCACCAGCAGCACGAAATACTGCTTGCCGCCATCCATCAGAGGGCGCACATAGTGCTCCTTGGCGTAGGCGATCAGATCCACAATCATGCGGTAGCTGGGCAGGTAGGCGCTGGTGATGCTGCCGGTGTTCGACTGCTGCAGGCTGGTGCCGTCCCACATCAGCGAGCGCTTGGCGCTGGGTGCCTTCACATCAGCTGCAAACGACAGCTGGGGGAAAGGCGAATTGATACGGTCCGCACCGTTGTTCTTGTAGGCAAAGCCAATGCCCGACAGCGTCAGAAATGCCAGCTGGTCGGTACGGTTGGCCAGCCAGTACGACAGCTTGTCGCGGCCTTGCTCGCGGAAGTTGATCACCGTGCGCTGGTCGGCCAGCTTGCCTTTGTTCTTGACCGAGTGGGTCAGCAGGTCCAGAGAGATGATCTGGCTGTACGACTGCATGGCTTCCTCGTTGCCCTCGCGTTCGTTGTCACCAATCACACCGTCTTCGACCAGGTCGGCCACCAGCTGGATCAGAGCTTGGTCACCCTTTTCCGTCTTGGTCAGCTCCTTGATGATCTGAATCATCGCGTTCTGGGTCTTGCCCATGAAACGCTTGATAAACATCATGTCGCGCGCGGCGCTCCATGTGTCACGGGACCAAACCAGCTTTTGCGTGGGGGTCAGTGCTGCGAAATTCGTCTGCATAACATGCTCCAAAGTGTTTGACTTGCTGGGACATGCGCCGCCCTATATGCGATGGACATGACTTGGGCAGTCAAGGAGCCGGGCCCTTTTACGTCGCGGCCTTGCAGACGAATACGCTCGTCGGGTTCTTCACCCGCCACAGTGAGCGAATCTGTAGCGGGTTGCTGGGCCAGGCCTTAGTCGCCGCGCAAACGGCGCTTGTCAGCCTCGGACAAACGATCAAACTGATCGTCATCCATGCGCGATACATCCGTGGTGTCGTTGCCGGTCGCGCGGTTGCCCATACCTGCTGCGGGTACCGGGGGCTGAGCCACTGAGGCCTGCGCTCCACGGGTACGGGCTGCGGGTTCTCTGGAGTCTGCGTGCGCCGCGCCCGTCTGCAAATCCTTAGCCGGGGTACTGCCAGCTGGAGCAAAGCGCGGAGCAATCAAAGCAGCGGCTTCGCGCAAGGCCAGATGCGGGGCCATGCCCTTAGCTGCCAGTGAGTTGCGGCGCTCGATGATCATTTCCATTGCCACCTGGCCTTCCTCGCTATCCAGGTAAGGGAAGGTCTTCACCACCGATGCGGCTTCATCGGCCAATGCAGCCATGGCCGCTTTCTGGCTGCGCTGGGCTTCGGCCTGCTCCAGCTCGGCGCGCGCCTCGGCCTTGGCATTGCTGCGGGCCTGCTCCACCAAAGCGGCATTGACCTCGCGGCGGATCTGTTTGGCCTTCTCGGTTTCACCTTCCATCAGCGCATCGAGGTATTCCGACTCCTTGGTGTCAAAGTCAAACGCCGCGGCCGTTGCCGGTGGATTCGCGGCAGCAGCCTCTTTGCCGGCAGCAGCAGCGGCGGCACCGGCCTTCTCGGCACGCAAGCGTTCGTTTTCCGCGCGCGCTTCCTCCAGTTGGCGCTCCACCTCCTTGCGGCGCTCGTTCACCTCATTGAAGCGCGCATGGGGCACAGCACCAGAGGGGCGGCCAGTGCTTCCCTCTTCAGCCGCGCCGGCGCCCTCTTCCTGTGTTTCAGCATTTGCCGGGGCTGGCGCTGCAGCAGGGGCTTGTGTGGCCACGGCTGGCGCTGCCGCAGGTTCGTCCGGCACCAGAAAGTCGCCGCGATCCTCGGGCGAACCGGGCTTGTAATCGTCATCCTGAGTGGCCGCGCCAGGCAGGTCATTGCCCTCGCCGTCAGCAGCGTTCATGTAGCGGGCCAGGAGCATTTGCAGTGTTTTAGGCATGGTGGTTCCTTTGGTGGTGGTCAGTGGTTGCTTATTGGGTTGGCAGCAGGCCATCGGCGCGCTGTGTCTCTATGCCGGCCATGGCGCCGGTGGATCCAGTCGCCGCGCCCGGCGGTATTGCAGGGTCCATGGGGCTGGTGTTCTCTGGAAACGGCACGATGGGCGCGCCCTCGACCTGCGCATTGGCAGCTGGCACGATGGGGGCCGCGTCCTTGTCCTGAAAGCCCACCGATCGGGCCAGCTGGTCGGCCAGTGGTGCGGTCTGGGGTGTTTGCGCAATGACTTGTGCGGTCTGCAACCCGGTGTAGAGGGTCTGCATATCCTTGTTCTGGGCGTCGGCATCGGTCTTGCGCGCCTGAGCTGCCAGCAGCTTGGCCTTTGCTTCCAAGGTTGGGTCGGCTGGCTGCTGAGCCGGGTCGGGCAGGTTCTCGATGAGCTCGTGCTTGTCGGCCAAATTGCTGTAACGCAGCACCACGCGGTCAGGGATGACGACCCCCTCTCTGCGCATCTCCATGCACTGCTGGAACTGGCTGTTCTCAAAGGTGACCTGCATAGGCTGCTCACCGATCACCACGTCATAGTCGCCCACGGTCACGTCATACAGATAAGCGCCGGTTTCCGGGTCAAACTTGTTGATTTCCAGCGTCTTATCCACGTCCTTGCCGGTCAGCGGGTCGGTTTCCGTGATGCGAAACACCCGGTAGCTGTCGTAGTAGCGCTGGATCAGCTTCAAGATGCGCTTGGCCAGCAAGCTGCGCGTGAAGGCCAGGTTGTCCAGAGGCACGGCCAACTGCTGCTGGCTCGCATGCTGCTTGCTCTGAATGGCAATGCCCGACACTTCCGATCCCTGGTTGCCGCGCATGGCATCCGGCACTGTGGTTTCCTTGAGAGCCTGGGTCGCTCGGTCGATCAGCCGATCCACACCGGCGGGCACCGTGTTGGGCTGAATGCGCGCGGGCTTATCCGCCCCCTTGGCGTACTCCACCACCAGGCCGGTGCGCGCGCCATCCTCTTCCAGATCCTCCGTGTCCATATTGGTCAGAGAACCCTCTTGCACCATCCAGCCACCGTTGGCGCTGGAATTGAGGATGTGCACGAACTGGCTCACGGCCTTGTTCACCACCTCCTGCGGGCCAATGCCGTTGTCCACCATGCCGCGCGTCTTGCCGCGCCGGAAATAGGCAAAGTACGGCACCAGGGTGAAGTGCTCATAGGGGCTGTACTCGTCATGCAGCACGCTGCACCAGGTGCTGACCACCCACTTGACCCGCTTTTTCATGCGCCGCGCCCGCACCGCGCCCTTGCTGATCGCGTCCTGTACGGACTCGGCAGACATGCTTTCCTCCACCAGCACATCACCAGTCTGGGGAAAGACAAGGCAGGGCGTCATTTCATAGACCCAGCGCTGGCGGTCGATCACGCGATAGCGCTTGATGCCATCCACGCCCATGAAATAGGCATCCTGCAGGCCGCTCCAGCCGAACTTGTTGCGCGGTGTCTCGCCGTCCATATCGCCAAAGTCCGGGCTCTGGTTCTCGTCGTTCACCACCTTCTCGGCAGCCGTCTTGCCGTAAATCTGGCCGATTTCTTCCTTGGTCAGCCAGCGCGGCCAGGTCACATCGGCCCAGTCGTCCGGGTTGTAGGTCTTCGCGTCCGGGTCGGGGATCACATCGCGCGGGTCCGCAAAGCTCACCACGATGTCGCCCTTGATATTGCTGTCAAAGGACAAGCGCACATCGAAGTAGCCGCGCTGCTCGATCAGCCCATCCCCGAACACCTGCGTCTCCACCCAATGGAGCTGGTTGGAGTCGCTGACCTGCTTGATCACCTTGCTCAGGATGGTGGCCACCTCTGGGTCGCCCTTTTCGCCGCGTGGGCGCAGGGTGATGTCCATGCGGTTGCTGATCTGGTAGCCCAGGGCCGTGTTGATGGCCGGCATGATCTGGTTGAACTCGTAGTAGGGTCGGCCTTCCCCGTCCAGCACGCGCTTGTCTTCCTCGCGCCACTGCTCGCCGCCACCCAGGTACATGCCCTCGCAGCGCTCTGCCTGCTCCGTGTAGCCGCGATGGCCACGGTCAATGCCGTAGCGATAGCGCGCCCAGTTTTCTTGTGCAATCAGATCCATGGTGTTTATGCGGCCTGGGCCGATCCTTTGTTGTTACGGCCTTTGAGCAGCCTGTCGCGCCAGCTCTTTTCCTTCTTGCCCCTGGCCGGGCGCGGAATGCCTGTCACGAACGTCATGGCCACCGCGTCACCCTTGTCCGGGCTGCGTCCGAGCACTTCTCGCACCTCGTCCTTGCTGCGCATCAGGATGGCCGTGGTGTTTCCCAGGGTCACCACCTTGTAGCGAACGGCTGTCAGGTCGGCCAGCAGCTCTGGGTCTGGTGGCAGCGCAATGGGATCTGGTGCTGTGGGGTCCAGTGCTTCGCGCAAGAGCCAATACATTTCCGCGCGCCGGTTCCGAAAACGCAGATTCCCGGCCTTGGTCATGGCCGTGGAGGATTCAGACCCGTTGACCGCGAACACGTTGAGGTTCAGGCCAATGAGAAAGTCCAGCGCGCTGGAGCCAATGCCGATGGAGTCCACGCAGATGGGCGCCGCGTCCCTGACAAGCGGTACGGCAAAGGCTGCGGCCGTGGGCCCGTCCTTGGTCACCACTCCCGGTGCACTCACCAGCTCGTCAAACCAATTGCTATGGCGCCGAGCGATACAGGACTTGTCGATGCCGCCGCGCGACGGGTCAAAGCCCAAGGCGGTCATTTCACCCTTGGTGTCGCGCTTGACCCAGCGCGCCTGGGCTTCCTTCACCCATTCCGTGGGGATGGTCTGCCAGGCCGGATCAGCGCTGCCCGCATTGAAGTCGCCATTGAGCATCTTGCTGCGCAGCGGCTCGGGCAGAGACTGCAGCGTGGACTTGTAGCCCGTGGTCAGCAGAAACAGGTTGTCGTTGACGCTGGAAGGGATGAAAGTGCGGCTCTTGGGCCTGACCTCATCCTTGCCCACCATCACAGGCTCCGGGCCGGGCACTTCTTGGTCTTCGCCCTTTTCATTGGTCACAAACCAACGCAGCTCGCCCGGCTTGGCCGGGTTTGGGTGGGTCGGCTCCAGCCATGGGGCCCAGAAGCGCTTGACCCACTCGCCCTCGGGCTCGGTGGGCGGGTTGCCCGCGCACACTACGCGTTGGCGGACAGTGGGATCGTCTGAGCGCAACCAGCCAATCAGCGCGCGAAATTGCGTCTCAGCGAAGTGGGTAATCTCGTCAAAGGCCTTGAGGTCATGGGCGCGGCCTTGGTATTTCATCCAATCGCCCACGTCCTTGACGCTGCCCAGCTCCATCACGCGCCCACCTGGCAGGCGCCATACGCCATCCTGGCTGTTGTAGCCCGTGCGCGAGCCAAGGATGCCGCTCATGCGTTCCTCGATGCCCGTCAGCTGCACTGACTGGCGCCGGAAAATGATGCTGTGTTTCTGGGTAGTCAGGCACAGGCCCAGCAGCAGGTCAGTCTTGCCCCCGCCGGCCGCGCCGCCGTAAAAAATAATGTCGGCTTCACTCTCATAGGCCACGGTTTGAGGCCCAGGCTGAGGCACCCACAAGGGCGAATCCCCCGACAGCAGCAACTCATCCAGCTGGCGCCGCGCCTCGGGATCAAGCGACTGCACCACCTTGATAAGGTCAGCGGTGCTCAGGCTGGCCAATACGCTCATTGGCCAGCCCCCATCACCTGGGCCAGTGCACCAGCAGCATTGGGGCTCTTGAGCAGGTTGGCAAGGCGCACGGCGCGCTCGGCGTCCGTCATATCCTTGATCACGCCGCCAGCCACACCCAGCTGCTTATCGTCCATACCGTAGGCTGTGCGCTCCATGCCCACCAAGGACTGCAGAGAGGCGGTCAGATCCTTCATAGCCTTGGATCGCCCTGGCAGGCTGATGATCTGGAGGTAGAGGTCGTTGAGACGGTCTTTGCCGCTCTCGTCCTCATTGCGCAGGAGGTCGCCAAGCTCTACCAGCAGCTCCACACGCTCCTGGCCCACCATGCCTTCCAACTCATCCAGCAGGCCATTGACCAGGGCACGGGCACGCCCAATGTCCTTGCGGTGGGCCATCTTGACGTTGGCCACCGCCTCTGCATTGGCTTCGATGACTTGGCGCTCGGTAGCCTTGGTTTGCGCGCTAACCTCTTTGCTAACCAGCGCAGCGCTAACCTTTGCATCGGCCTTGGCCTGGATCTTGGCGCGCAGGTCTCGCGTCCAGCCGTCACGCTTTGCTCGTTTGATGATGGCGGCGTCTGACACGCCAAATTCGCCCCCAATGTCCTTGAGAGAGCGAATGCCTGCCCGATACTGAATTTCGACGGCTTCCCAGTCAATCACCTTGCGTGTCATGCCGAGTAGTGTTCCGGCAGTCCGCAACTTGGTCGAACCCTAGGGGGGTGTTGAATAGAATTCGTCTAATTCAAAGCACAGAGGAAAAAAATGGACGAGGCAAAAAATTTCATGCTCGGCATGATGCAAACCTTGAAAGAGCGTATTGGTAACCCGTTCGTCGGAGCATTTGCAGCAGCATGGCTTGTTTGGAATTTCAAGATCGTGCTCGTAGTTTTAGGCAAAGGACCATGGGAAGCGAAGATCAAGTACATCTATAAAGACCTAATGCCTGACCGGATCGATTGGTTCTTTCATGGATACCTAATTCCAGGGGCGGTCGCGGCTATTTGGATTTTTCTTCTCCCTCCATTATTTAGAAAAATAACCGTCTGGCACGAGAAACAAATCAACTTAAATCGTGAAGCAATATACGGGGTCACAGAGCAAAAGGTACTCACCAATGAAGAAGCGGTGAGTCTTCGAACGCATATTTTGGAAGAAAAAACAAAATTATTGGATCAAAAGGAAAAATTTTCGAAATCTTTGACTGATCACGCTTTGGAAATTCAAAATCTCAATAGTCAAATACAAAACCTCAGTTCTGAGAAACAAGCAGCAGAAAAGGATAAAAATGAGCTAAACAACCGCATAGTGGAGTCCCGCACTGAGCTGAATTCACTCAAAGAAAGTATCAAACCAAAGATTTCTCACCTTGATTTCTCAACTGTTAATCTATCAAATGATGGACTTCATGAAGAATTATTGTCCATCGGTTTCAATTTAGAGATTCGAGCATTTTCTCGAAATGATCAATTCATCACTATCGACAAAAAATACAACTACTGGCCCTTGATTGCAAATGGATCACTATCCTTTCGAGGCCAATACCTACTGCCAGACAGAACCTTTATCGATGAATCATGCGCAACGATCATCGTAATAATTCATGCATTAACAAGAAAACTTCACAAAAAAATAATTCCAATTTCAGAACTAATAACAGAATGCACTCTCATAGAGTTGCCAAATATTCTTTCTTCATTCGATCATTTGATTTCAGTTAATTTAATATCATATACAGATAACGAGAGTGATTTTTATCAAACTTCTAGTTCGGCAAGGATTGCACACCAGTTTATCCAAATCGGATTTAGGCTCAACGAAGCTAGAACATCAAATAGTCCAAAATTAAAAAAATTATTTGACGAACTATTGGAAGAAAAAGCCGAGACGGCAGAATCGATCTCGGCTTAATTTAATTCACAGCAGAGATGCCTGAGCATCTATTACTTCACCACCTCTGACTGCCATTTCATTATTCCGCTTTTTTAATGCGATATTTTCATCCTCAAGCTGCTTGATGCGAGCAGCTTGCTCTCTGCGCACGGCCACTTGCTGCAGCATTTGCTCTTGTCCCATCATCCCAACGTCATGCTGCATCTGCAGAGCGGCGAATTGCTGCGCATTCCCGCTTGTCCGAAGACCAATGATGCGCAGCTCTCGCGGCCATACCCGTAGTTGCTGATCTCCCACTTCGATCAGCGTCTGCCCATCATCCAAGTCCGCGAATGAGACAACGCGCGGAGCCATATACCCGCGCACCACCTCAAACACCCCGCTCACCACTCGGCGCAGAGTGCCATCCACTTCAATCATCCGGCTCACATGATCGTCAATCACATGAAATGACAGCCTTGTCACTTCCACTAGGCGTTGGCGAGAAATAGCCTGGCCCAGGCTATCCATCTCCACAATGGCATCCCAGATGATCTGGCGGCTGGTCTTGTTGTTGCTTTGTGTGTCGGTCATCATCATCCCCGAGTGTTTTTAATCTGCCCAGAGGGGCAGGTTCTTTGGCCACTGGCCATTCGTCAAAATCGTGTGGCGGGTGATGCGGCCCCACTCCAGCCCATACTCGCGGTACACCTCGCGCGGCGCTTCGTCAAAGAGGTGGTACTGGTCATAGGCCACATGGCAGCCCTCAATGCCTGGGCGCGAACAGCACAGCGGAAAGCCTGTGCGGTCGTCTGTCTTGAGGTTCAGGCCCTTGCCCAGGTTCAGGTGGGCATGCTGGCTGTATCCGCTGATGCCACACCACATGCAAGGCAGCTGGGCCACCAGGCGGCGGTAAGGCTCACACTCCACCGCGTTTTCCTTCACGATGGGTTTGCCTGAAGTGGCCGGGCCCATCACCACGGTGGCGCGCACTGTGCACTGGCCGGCGGTGGCGCGGGCACTCTCCAGCTGGCGCTGGGCACGCTCGGCCAGCCGCGCTTCACGGTCCTGGTCCTGCTTTTCAGCGCCAGCCGCCAGCCCAGAGAGAGCGCCACGGCGCATGGGAGCGCGGCGCATCAGCATGCCAACTCCTCAAAGTCGCGCACTTCCAAGTCCAGATCCAGCGCCAGCCCATGCTCGATACGAGCACCACGGGATGCGCGCCACCCTGGGAGCATGTAAAGGCAGTCGCAGTCAGCAATCTGGCGCAGCGACATACGCATGTAGCCATGCCAGGTGCCGCAGGCCGGTTTGGGGTTTTCTGCAGGGTTCTCGACGTGGTGACCCAGGGCGCGCAGCTTGGCCGCAGCAGCATGGAACGCGGGGTAGTTGAGCTCAGGCAGGCCCGTCATAGGCCCGGCGATGTAAATACGCTTCATCGCCATGCCGGCCCCCAGTTGTCCACCTCCACGTAATCGCCCCAGTTGTCCACCACGCAAACGCTGTTGGTGCCCACCTGCATCGGGTTGTGGCAGCTGTTGCGCATCCACTCCGTTATCAGCCAGCGGCCGTTGTTCAGGCGCTCGGCCTTGTACCAGTTGAGCGTGGCGCCTGGGTTGATCATTACGCGGGGCAGCATCGGCTTTCGTTGCCCGGCCAGGGGAACGGCCTTGCCAAAGAATTCCAGGTTCATTTGACGAGCCTCACTTCCAGGCCCAGCAAGGCCTTCATCAGGTGACGCTTGAGCTTGAATTCAGGCGTCAGCACCCCTTTGGCGTCCTCTATTACCTCGGCGCCCTTCTCCACATACACAAAGTCCGCGATGTAGCGAATAGCTGGACGGGCGCGGTTAGCATCCACAAACTTCACTGACGGCACCAACTCATAGACCACCTGACGGCGCAGATCGGAGATACCGCCGGCGCGCAGCTGCAGGCACAGCTGGTTCCAGCGGCGCAGCTCGGCACGGCTGTCAAACTTCAGGCCTTCGGCCGTGGTGGCTTTCTTGTTGCCGTACTTGGCTCCACTTCCACCAGCTCGCTGGGATGCGGCTTGAAGCCCAGGCGCTGCAGCTCGGCCTTGACCGCCGCCCGCATTCCCAGCCACAGGCCGTGCCCATGTGTCACGGATTCCTCTTCCAGTTCCGAAGCCCTTAGCCGCGAGTGCTGCCACCACCCCGGCGTCATGGCCAGCTTGACGAGGTGCGCTGTTTCCACGGCTTTGGCGTTGATTCGTTGTTCCCATTGCCGCCTCTCAGTTGACGATGAATTCATGGTCGCCCTCTCCTGTGCCGTTCAGCAGCAGCTCGCGTAGGCGGCGCTCCGTGGCACGGTGGGCATGGATGTAGTTGCGCTCGGATGCCAGCGCCAGCAGCTGCTCGTAGGCTTCGGCAAACTCGGTCAGGTGCATCAGCTGCGCGGCATTCAGGCGCATGGGTTCGCCATGGCCGTGGGCGCGCCCCAGGACCACCACGGCAGCCACTGCATCGCTGAAAAGCGCGTCCGGGTCATCGAATAGGCCCAGGGTCAGCATCGTTTCAGCGATGTTTGCGGCGTCTGCGAGGGTGCGCCACTGCTCCACCACAGGGGTGCCATACCCCACGGCCTGCACCGCGTCATTCACGGCTTGGACCAGAGGATTGCGCTTGCGTTGGTGCAAAGGCTTGCTGGCGCTGGCGGTCAGCTCCTGGGCCAAGCTGTAGTGGTACGGCAGATTCGGATAGCTCCTGTCCACCACCTTGTTGATGAATCCGGTTACGCCGTTCACAGTGAGCCTCCTTGGGTATAGGTCTGCACGGCCTGGGCTGTGCGGCGCTTGGCTCGGTTGAGCACCATGCGGTCGGCGCGGGCCAGAACCTGGGCGTGCGTGCGGCGGCCAGTGCGGCCGGCAATCTCCTCGCGCAGCTGGGCCAGCTTTTCCAAGGTGGCGCGCTGGGTGGCGCTTGCTACAGATTCGGGAGCTGGTAGCGCAAGTGCTGAGCGCGGTGCAGGCAACTGCAGCTGCTGGCGCACATCGTCTGGCAAGGCATCCAGACCACCAGGCAAACGGCCTGCGGCAATGGCCTCCTGCAGCGCCCGGGTACGGCCTTCGGTGTCATGGCCCAGGCTCACTTGCACCTGGGGCAAGCGGCGCAGAGCGCGGGCCTCACCGGTGACGCGGGCATAAGCCTCGATGAAAGCCTGGCGAGCGCCAAACTTGTCACCAGCACCCAGCAGCGGCGCAGCAACCGCCCAGGACTCCGCAATTTCGTTCGTCCAAACGATGGTGGCGTGGTCGTTGGCGCTCGAAAGTGCCAGCGCATAAGCCTCCGCCGGCAGCAAGCGGCCCATGGCATGGTCCACGTACTGCAGCACAGTGCCCGTGAGGATGGGGCCACGGTGCTCGGCACGAATGCGAGCCAGCGCCATGCGCAGCAAAGGCTTGTCGATGTGGCCCAGGTCGTCGGCCAGCAGCGTCAGGGCAGCAGGACGGATCTGCTGGCCTGACAGCTCCATGGTCGCGCCCAGCTCCTCCAGCAGCCAGTCGGTATCGTGCTCATCACGCATTGCGAGCCTCCTTGCGCTGGCGCGTCAGGCGCTTGGCTTCCTCGATGGCGTCAAAGTTGGCGCTGGTCTTGTCCGCTGCCTGTGCACCAGTCGAAGTCATGGCGGTGCCGCTGGCCCATTGCGTGCGAAATGCCTCGCACTGCGCCAGAAGGTCACCGATGCCATGGCAGCGGCGAACCACGAAAGCCTCTGACACCCGTTCGACAAAGAACCGAGCCACGTCCGGCGCTTCGGCCCCCAGGCGCTTGACCAGGTTCACCACCGTGGTGTTGCCCTTCGCGTTGCGCACCGCCTCGGTTTTGTAGCGGGCAAAGTAGGCTTCGGCGTAAGCCTCCCAGGTTTTACGGCAAAGCGCTGCGAAGGCTTCTTTGCGTTCCGCTTCTTGGGCCGCTGCAGAGGCTCCGGCGACGGCGGCGTCAGCCGTCGTGGAAAGAATATCTGTTGGAGTCTCTGTAGGAGTCTTTGTAGGAATCTCTGTATTAATAACGGATTGCGCTTTACGCACGCCGCCAACTGCGTTTGCCGCACCCCGCGAACTGCGTTTACCGCATTCCCCGGATTGCGCTTGGCGCATTTCCCGAAATGCGTTTTCGTCGTTCGCGGATTGCGCTATCGTCCATGCCTCAAAAGCAGCATCAACGGCTTCCAAGTTCAGCTTGAAATACACCCGATGCTCCAGGCGCCGAGCCGTTTCAATCAAGTAGCCAGCATCGCGCAGCGCCTTGCGGGCCGTGGCCTGCTCTCGGTACGACAAGCCTGTTTCCAGCGTGAACTCTTCAGAGGTTTTGTAAGTGCCCAGGTCGCTTTCGCCGCGCAGGCTCCAGTAGTGCAGTTGCGCAAACAGAATGGCCACGTTCACGCTACCGAAGAAGCGAGCAAGGCGCGGGTAGTAGGCAACGGGGTTGCCCACATTGCTCAAAGAGACTGACAGACTCATGCCTGCACCCCGCTATCCAGCGCCAGCGCTGCCTTGTGCTTGCCCCACAGGCCTGCAACCCACTCCACGCCCTTGGGGGTGAACTTGGTGGTGTTGAAGGCATGGTCGTTGGCGCTGGCCACACCAGCGCGCACCACAAAGCGGCCCGCTTCGATGTGGTTCTGATATGCCGTCCACTCGTTACCCAAGCGGTACATGACCTTCTCGTCCTGCATCCAGGCGCGGAACTCATGCTCGTTGGCCTGCAGGAGCTTGGCCACCTGCCTGAAACCCATGGAGCCATTGGCCGCCACATAGCGGTCCACGTATTCCACCTTGGGCGCGGCCAGCGCCAGCTGCTCTTGCTGGGCTTCGATCTGTTCGGCCTGCTCCGCAGCCAGGCGCAAAGCCTGGGCCATGGTCTGGGGCAGCTTGGGGGCCTGCTGGGCCTCCAGCTCATGCCAGCGGCGCACAACAGCCAGGCGCAGCGCGGCGCTGTAGCCGGTCAAGAGCGTGTCTGTCAGCTCACGGGGCAGATGAAACTCTGTCTGCTGGCGGTTCATGCCGTCCAGATAGATGCCCTGAAATTTCAGGGGATCAAGTCCGAGCTCAG
>NZ_CBCSIW010000012.1:0-125470 GCF_965139575.1 Comamonas aquatilis
GGGTGGGCTGGGGCCAGGCCAGCTCTTCCATGCCGCCGCCGATCACGCCGTCAACCAGCGGAATGCTTTCCGTCACCAGACGCATGCTGATGGAGGCCGTGTGCCAGCCGCTGGCGGCCAATCCCTGGAAGAAGGTGTTCTTGGCCGCTTCGGGGTCGAGGTGAAACACCTGGGGGTCGAACTGTTTGGCATAGGCAATGATTTGCGCTTCATCGAGCGCATAGCCGCCGCTGACAAATTTTTGCCCCACGTACAGATCATCCAGATACAGCTTCTCGCTCATGCCCGCCTCCTTGCATTGAATGCGCAGCAGTATGCATGCTGGTGGCGAAAACGGCTGTAGCGTATGCGGCATGCGGGCCGCACGGCTATGCTGGCGGCCATGATGTTCGAGTTTGAAGATTCAGAAGTGGCGCAGATTCAGCGCCAGGGCGAGGCCTTGGAGATCCGCTTTTCTGCGGCCCGTCTGGTGGAGGGCGGTAAAAGCGGGGCTGGCGAAGGCCTGTGGCAGCCCATGCTATTGATTTGCGAGCGAATAGCGATTGATGGTTCTGGGCTTGAGGCTGTTTTGGCCTCAATCGGGCGTTTGCGCTACGGCCAGCTGGAGATTCAGGGTCAACGCCTGCGCAGTCTGCCGTCTGCCTTTGAGAGCGAGGCGGCTTATGCGCTGGAGCTGGATTTTGCCAATGGCAGCGGCTGCCTGCTGCAGGGCCGGGGTCTGCGGCTGCAGCCCACCGGTCAGCAGTGCTCGGTGCAGTCATTTCAATGCGGCTAGAAGCCGCCTGGCCACGCGGCGCTGTCAGAACTCCAGATTGTCGATCAGCCGTGTGCCGCCGGCCTGGCCGTTGACGGCATGGGCGCCTATGCGGGCGGCGCCCAGCGCCACCAGCTCGCCGCTGCGGGCGTCTGCCGGGCTCAGCAAGTTGCTGCGCTGGCGCACGGTCAGGTAGTCGGGCTCCCAGCCCTTGGTACGCAGATCGGCCATGGCCTGGGCTTCCAGCTCGGCCAGATTGCCGCCTTGCCGCGCTGCGTCGGCCAGGGTCTTGAGCGCCTGGGACAGTGCCATGGCCTGCACACGCTGCTCATTGCTGAGATAGCCGTTGCGCGAGCTGAGCGCCAGGCCGCTGCCGGCGCGGGCCGTGTCGGCGCCCAGGATCTCTATGGGCAGGGCAAATTGCTGCACCATGCGGCGAATCACCATGATTTGCTGGTAATCCTTTTTGCCGAACACGGCCACGCCGCCGCCGGTGGTGGCGAACACGGCCTGGAACAGCTTCATCACCACGGTGCACACGCCGGTGAAGAAGCCGGGGCGGAAATGCCCTTCCAGAATATCGGCCAGCAGCGGGTCGGGCTGGACCTTGAAGGTTTGCGCCTCGGGGTAGAGGTCTTTCTCCTTGGGGGCAAAGACAATATCGCAGCCTTCGGCCTCCAGCTTGGCGCAGTCGGCGTCAAATGTGCGCGGGTAGCTATCAAAATCTTCGTGCGGCAGAAACTGCAAGCGGTTCACGAAGATGCTGGCCACGATCACGTCGCCATGCTGGCGCGCCAGCCGAATCAGCGATAGATGGCCTTCGTGCAGATTGCCCATGGTGGGCACAAAGGCGGGGCGACCCCGATTCGCCAGTGCGCTGCGCAGCTCGGCGATGGTTTGAACGATTTGCATGGTCTGACTCTTCAACTTTCCCAACTGATATCCGTGATGCGGCCGGTCGCATCGCATTTGACGGCAAGTATCTGGTCGCTGCCTTCGGGATCGATACGGTAGTCCAGCACCAGGGGCGCGCCCTCGCTGCTGCACCACAGGCCCATGCTGTGCAGCGTGAGAAGGCCTACAAAATCGATGGCGTCCACACTGGTCTGGCCGGCGGCCTGGGCATGGGCGATCAGGATCTGCGTGGCTTCCAGGCCCTGGGCATTTTCTTCCTGTGCCAGGTCCACATGAAAGGCGATGAAGTCGCTGTCTTCCTGCAGGTACCTGAGCAGGGCGGTGCGGGCCCGTGCATCCAGGGTGGGCAAACTGTTGAGCGTGGTGGCAAAAGCCCCCAGCAGCATGTTGTTGAGTTCCTGCTGGGGCGCGGCCCAGAGCCAGGCTTCTACCTCACGGCCGGCCAGGGGCAGATGGGCCTCCCAGACCACATCGGTGTCCTGCAGCTTGTCGGTGTTGAGCGGGCCAAAGTAGGTGTGATTGATCCGGGCCATGCGGCTCTCCTTGGCGCTTACCAGGCGTGAAGTGCGTTGTTGGGGAAGCTGCCATCCTTGACGGCTTTCACATAGGCCTCCATGGCGCCTTTGACGCTGCCTGCATCGGCCATGAAGTTGTGCACAAACTTGGCCATCTTGCCCAGGTTCACGCCCAGCATGTCGTGCAGCACCAGCACTTGACCGGCCGTGCCGTTGCCCGCGCCAATGCCTATGGTGTGGCAATGGGGCAGCTCATCTGTCAGCTGTGCGGACAGGGCGGCAGGCACCATCTCCAGCACCAGCATGGAGGCTCCGGCCTCTTGCAGCTCGCGGGCCTGGCGGCGCAGCGTCTGTGCCGAGACATCGTCCTTGCCTTGCACGCGATAGCCGCCCAGAGCGTGCACGGTTTGCGGCGTCAGCCCCAGGTGGGCGCAGACGGGAATGCCGCGCTCGACCAGAAATTCCACGGTAGGGGCAGTCCAGCCGCCGCCTTCCAGCTTGACCATATGGGCACCGGCCTGCATCAGCTCGCAGCTGCTGCGCAGGGCCTGCTCACGGCTTTCGGCGTAGCTGCCATAAGGCAGGTCGGCAATCACCCAGGCCGTGCCCTGGGCCCGATGCAGGCCGCGCGCCACGCTGGCCGTGTGATAGACCATGTCCTGCAGCGAGACGCCCACGGTGCTGTGCAGGCCCTGGCAGACCATGCCCAGAGAGTCGCCCACCAGAATGCATTCCACGCCGGCCGCATCGGCCACGGCCGCAAACGTGGCGTCATAGGCGGTGAGCATGGTGATTTTTTCACCCGCTGCGCGCATTTGTGCCAGGCGCGGCAGGCTGACGGGACGGCGCTGGGGCNAGGGGGAGGCGGGTGGAATCGTGCCGTAAGGCGTGCCGGTGGTGGCGGTCATGCGGATCTCCTAGCTTGGTTCTCGGTATTGCCCTTGGGCTTTGAATGGGGCAAATTTGCCCGCGAGTCTATGCCAAGCAATGGCCCTACGCCAAACCCAAACAGACCATGCCCCGCCGGATCGCCGGTACTATGCTTTGCAGACGATCCGGCGCAGCGGCGCCAGATGACCTATTCGCACGAGGTGTGTTCATGTTGATTGAAGCGCAGGAGCCCACATCAGAGCTGGTGGCTCATTCATCCTCAAAAGCTCCCGTGGCCTGGCAGGGCTTGCGCAATGTGAACCTGCTGGAGTCGCTATCCGATGAAAAACTGGCCGAACTGGCCACCCAATGCCACTGGCACCGGCTCGAGGCCGGTCAGGTGCTGCATGGGCCTTATCTGGATCAGCGGCTGTACATGCTGATTCACGGCGGTTTGAACGTGGGCAGCTATACGCCCGGCGGACGGGGACTGATTCTGGGTCAACTGCAGCCCGGCGTTTTTTTTGGCGGCCTGGCACCTCAAGACCCCTTGCTCTGCGTGCCGGTGACGGTGGAGGCCACGCAGCCCAGTCTGGTGGCTTCGCTGTCCAAGGCCGACCTGGAGGCGCTGATCATGAGCGAGGTGCAGGTTATGCGGGCCGTGATCGAGAGGCTCAGCGAGCTGGCTGCCACCTTGGCGCGACGGGTGGTCAACCTGGGCACGCTGTCGGTACGCGGGCGGCTGCATGCGCAGCTGCTGGAGCAGGCGGAGCGGGCGGGCATAGAGGGTGACGAGGCGCTGCTGTCGCCGGCGCCGCTGCAGCACGATCTGGCTTTGATGCTGGGCACCAGCCGCGAGGAAGTGGCGCGCGAGATGTCGCGGCTCACGCGCCTGGGCTTGCTGCAAAGAGAGGGACGTGACCTGCGCATCTGCCATGTGGACGGGCTCAGAGTGCTGCTGGAGGAGTCGCGTTGATTTTCGTATGGTGAAATGCATTTCGGAGTGAGAAAACGCACAGACCCGAAAAGCGGCGACGCGCATAGTCGAGCCATGCCACACACAGTGGCCTGAACTTGAAAGGATCACACTATGCGCACTCTCTCCGCAATCATCGCCGCTTCCCTGTTGGCTGTTTCTGGCCTGGCCATGGCGCAAGATCTGCCACAGACCGCAGCCACTTCCGGCAAGAGCCGAGCCGAAGTGCTGGCCGATCTGGAAATGTTCCAGCGCGCCGGTCTGGGCCTGCTGCCTTCGCCCGTTGGCTATGTGGAATCCGAACACACCAATGAATACCGCAAGGCCTATTCCGAGTATCAGCGCCTGCTGGCCAGCCCTGCTTACACCGCAGCCGTGGCCAAGTACGAATCGCGTTCGGCCTCGCGTCTGGCTTCCAAATAAGCTGAGGCTTTCTCTCTAGCCGTTCGAAGAGACGGCCATCTTGGTGGATGCGCGCTGCCGGAGTTTCTCCAGCGGCGCGTTTTTTTATGGCCAAAGCGCGGACAAGCCTAAGCAGTTATGCTGCCCGCATTCACCCGATTGCTCCCTCCCTGTTTTGATAGCTGCTTGCGTATATCCAATCAGGGCTTGAGGCCTGTTTGACTTGAAATCCTGCATAGACTTCTCCAATCCGCACGACCCGGCTGCACCACGGCTGCGCCAACAATTTGGCCGGCCTTTGCGCGTGCTGGCTGCCTATGCCTGCGACGAAGTGCCTGCGGTTTTGCAGGCCGTGGAGCAGGCCGCGCAGCAAGGCCTGTATTGCCTGGGCTGGCTGGCCTATGAAGCGGCCGCAGCTTTTGACCCCGCTTATGCCGGTGCCGTGCATGCGGCGCTGCCCGGACAGCCGTTGGCCTGGTTTGGCGTGCATGAGCAGGTGCAGGACTGGGAGGTTTCAGAGCCGGATCAGCGCAGCCTGCCCCCGCTGCAGTGGCTGCACAGCCCCGATCGTGCCCGCTTTGATGCCGATATCGCCCGCATTCACGCGGCAATTGCCCAAGGCGAGTGCTATCAAATCAATTACACAGCCCCTCTGATTGGCAGGCTGTGCGGGCCAGCAGGCCTGGACCGCTCGGCTGCGGCGCAAGCCTTGTTTGCGGCACTGCAGCGCGCCCAGCCCGGCGGCTATGCGGCGCTGGTCGATAGCGGCGACATGCAGGTGCTCTCTGTTTCGCCCGAACTGTTTTTTGACTGGGATGGCGAACGCATTCTGACTCGGCCCATGAAGGGTACGGCCGCCCGGGGCGATACGCCCGAGGCCGATGCTCTGCAGGCCCGCACCATGCGCGAATCGCCCAAGGAAAGGGCGGAGAACGTGATGATTGTGGATTTGCTGCGCAACGATCTGTCGCGCATTGCCGTGCCCCATAGCGTGAAAGTGCCGCGCCTGTTCCATACCGAAGCCCTGCCCAGCGTGTGGCAGATGACCAGCGACGTGGTGGCGCAGACGCGCCCCGGCACCACGCTGGCCCAGGTGTTTGGCGCCTTGTTTCCTTGCGGCTCCATTACCGGCGCACCCAAGCGCCAGGCCATGCGGCTGATTCAGGCGCTGGAGCCGCAGGCGCGCGGCGTGTACTGCGGCGCTCTGGGGCTGGTGCGCCCAGGTGCTGCGCCGGGCCGGATTCACGCCACCTTCAATGTGCCGATCCGCACGCCGGTGTTGCACGGCGATGAAATTCGCTGCGGCATAGGCAGCGGCATCACGGCCAGTGCCACGGCAGCGGCAGAATGGCAGGAGTGGCAGCACAAGCAGCGGTTTCTGGACCTGCTGGGCTGATCGTCAACATGCTCTCAAAAAGGAGCGGTGCCGCTGAAAACAGCCGGGCCGCAGCAAGCCGTGGATTTTGAAATTCTGGAAACCCTGGCCCTCAAGGACGGCCGCTGGCAAAACTGGCCTCTGCACTGGGCCCGCCTACAGATTGCGGCCCAGCATTTTCGCTATCCGTTGATGCAGATGCAGCTGGAGCACGATCTGCAGCAGCTGCAGCAAAGTCAGCCCATGGGCCACTGGCGCGTGCGTCTGGCGCTCAATGCGAGCGGCCAGATCGAGATCACCTCGCATGGGCTGCACGACAGTCTCCAGCCCGTGCAGCTGCAACTGGCCGGCAGCCCGCTTCCCAATGCGTTGGCCCACAGCGAGTGGGTGCGTTTCAAGACCTCGCGTCGTGGGCATTACGAGGCTTACCAGCCGCATGACGCTTCGGTGTTCGACACCGTGCTCTATAACGAAAACCGCGAGATCACCGAGTGCACGCGCGGCAATATCGCCATGCAGTTGGACGGTCGCTGGGTCACGCCGCCGCTGTCATGCGGTCTGCTGCCCGGCGTGGGTCGGGCGCTGGCGCTGTCCCAGGGCCGGGTGGTAGAGCAGGTGGTGAGGCTGGACGACGTGCCGCGCGTGACGGCCTGGGCCTTTGTCAACAGCTTGCGCGGCTGGCTGGAAGCAAGGCTGACGCCCTGACACGCACAAATGGTTTGCATGGTGCGATGACTCTGCCAGAATCTTCTCAACTTCCCCCACAGGAGACCACGCCATGGAAGATGACGATTTTGATGGGCTGTATCTGGACCTGATGCAGGAGTTCCTCTCGGAAGCCACGCCCGTGCAATGGCTGGCAGTGGCCTGCACCATGAACTACGACGGCAATGGCAATGGTGCGCTGGTGGACTGGATGATCAAGCAGCGCCAGCTGGAGCCGGCCGTGGCCAAGGCCTTGTACTGGTATTTGCAGCCCAGCTACTACCAGCACTATGCCGTGCAGGAGAAGGTGCCCAGCATCAACCGCAAAGGATGGGCGCGCGTGCAGGCTCTGACCGAGCGCTTTGAATCCGGCAAGCTGCCCGAACCCACCATAGGTTGGGACCCGGCCAACGATCTGGCATCGCCCACCTGCAAGTCCGAGCACCCCGGCTATGACTGGACGGCCGAGGAGGTCAAGGGCAAGGATGCGGCCTGGAGCATTCCCGCCATCATGCGCACTGCGGTACCCGGCCCGCAGCCAGATATCTATGCCTATTGCGACGAGCACGACTGGGAAGAGGGCATGCCGCCACATGTGCAGGAGGCGCTGAACGCCGCCATGAATGAAGAGCCGGATACCGACGACGAAGACTGACGGGATGGCTTTGCACGCAGGCAATGCTGGAAATCGTTGTTGAAATCCTGGGCGAGTTTTTGCTTCAAGCCATTGGTGAGGCCTTGGTCGAGCTGGGCTTGCACTCGCTGGCCGAACCTTTTCGCCGCCCGCCCAATCCCTGGCTGGCTTCTCTGGGATATGCCTTGTTTGGCGCCATCCTGGGTGGGTTGAGTCTGCTGGTTTTTTCGCAGCATTTTCCGCAGGACGGACCTGGCCGCTGGCTCAATTTGCTGCTGACGCCCGTGGCCGTGGGTGGCGTGATGGTGCTCATGGGCGTCTGGCGCAGCCGCCGTGGCGAGCAGCGCCTGCGCATCAACCGCTTTTTCTACGGTTATCTGTTGGCTCTGGCCTTTGCCCTGGTGCGTTTTGCGGCTGCGGCCTAAGAACGTGTTTACGATCTCTACGATGCCGCGTTGAGGCGCAATCGGGATGAGTTCGAAGCGATGTGGAGCAGCTTGCACCGGATGCAAGCAAGCCGCAGCGCGAAGAAATCGCCCGATTTCGCCTCAACCCTTAGGGCCAGTGCCTTTGCGGGTGGTCTGCGGTGTTGCGGTCGCTTGCAAGGCAACAGCCTTGCTGCGCACCCGCGCCTAGCATCCCATCCCGCAAAGGTACTGGCGCGGCGCCGAGGAGATCGTAAATACGTTCTGATAACGCGTCTGCAAGGAATACTCTATTGGTATCGTTTAAAGATACCGGGTAAATATAGATATCGAAATCGGACTGCAAACTTCTACTATCGCTTCACCACCACTTCTGGAGCAAGTCCGTGAACACACAGCAAACACACAGCAAGCCTTCATCCGCCTTTGTCGCTGCCTCCTGGGCCGCGCTGCTGCTGGGGATTGCTGCTTTCATTGCCGGGCTGTGGAACGCAAACATGCAGCTCAACGAAAAAGGTTTTTACTTTGCCGTGCTGGTACTGGGTCTGTATTCCGCCATTTCCTTGCAAAAATCCGTGCGTGACCGGCTGGAAGGCATACCTGTCACCGGCATTTACTTTGGCATCAGCTGGGTGGCGCTGATCATCGCCGTGCTGCTGCTGGCCACAGGTCTGTTCAATGCCACCTTGCAACTCAGCGAAAAAGGCTTTTACGGTATGGCGTTTGCACTGGGCCTGTTCGGCGCGATTGCGGTGCAGAAAAACACCCGCGATAACCTGGGCGGAGAGACTGGCGAAGAGCGCAGCGAGAAAAAGCGCGAGAGAGCAGCGGCTGCCGCCGCCCCGGATGCGGCGAAGCCGACCGAAGGCACGGGCTCAGGTTCAGGCTTCACCCGCTGAGCGAGGCCAAACCCTGAGGCCCAAGGCCTGTGATCCCCTCCAAAGACCTGCAGGCATGGCCCGCAGGTCTTTTTCATGGACGGGCGCGTTCGTCAGCCTGTGCGCGCTGCTGGGCGATGAAGCGGAAAAAGATGGCGGCCAGGCGCTCGGTCTCGGGGGCCTGTGCTGTCCAGCCTTCCAGCTGTGCCAGGGCCTGGACCGTGGCTTCAAAGCTGGAGAGCTGCCCCGGCAAATGGGCTTTGCGAATGACATAGCCCGATGCCGGTACGTCTAGCAATGCCAGGCGCGGCAACGCTTGCAGGGCAGGGTTGAGATATAGCATCTTGCGGCTTTTGCGCCAGGTACCGTCAATCACCACCAGCCGCAGCTGCCGGGGCGGGCAGGGCCAGTGCGCGGGCAAGGGGGTAGCGGGCAGCAGCTGCAGGGCCGCATCCTGCTCTGTGGTCTCTGGATACAGTAGCAGGGCCTGGCGTGGCTCTGTATCGATATCCACGCTACCAGCCCAGGGCTGGTGCAAAGCCGCTTGCAGCTCGGCGGCATCAAACTGCTCGCCCACCAGCAGACGGCTGTGGGGTAGGCTCAGCTGCAGCAAACGTCCCGTGCCCTTGGCTTCGTGGACTTCCATGGGGTGCTGCAGTATCAATACCTGTACCCCGTGCTCCACGGGCTGTGCCAGGGCGCAAATGCAGGTGCGCTGCGCGCGCTGGCATTGCGGACAGCGCGTGCGCGGCGTGGGGGTGCAGGACGGTTGACTCATGAATTGATAGCTATAAGCACTTGATGATCAATGGCTGGATGAGTTTTTGGCTTGTATTCCTCTACGGAGGACCATATCAAGCGCTATGTGATCGAGCCCATAAAAAATGCCCGCAGCCAGTGCGGGCATGTGCTCGAGGGCGGCGCTGGTTTACAGACGGCCCTTGAAGTAGGTGGCTTTGTCCATGTCGGCCACATCCACGCTCAGCTGCACCAGCATATCGCCGGGCTGGGGCACGAGGCGGCGCAGCACGGCGGCCAGGCCGTCGGACATTTCCTTTTTGGCCTGCTCGCTGCGGCCGGACATCAGTTGCAGCTGCACGTGCACGAAACCGCGGTTCTCGGGCGAGCTGCCAATGTAGAAGCTGGTCAGGCGCGCAATGCGGGATTTGACGTCGGCTTCATCGGTCACCGTGGGGTGAGCGCAGACCACGGCATTGAGTTCGCGCATCAACTCGCGCTCGTTCAGGCCGGTGAGGTTGTCGGTGTATTCAATATGCAGATGAGGCATGGTCTTGTCTTGCTCTGTGCTTTCGCGATGGAAAGCCGTTTATAGCAGCTGCGTAGGCACCTTGTGGCGCAGTTCCACCTGTTTGTTCTCATCGTTGACGAAGACCAGCTGGGGCTGGTGGCTTGCCACGTCGTTCTCGTGTACCTGGGCAAAGCTGGCAATGATGAGCAGATCGCCCACGCAGGCGCGGCGCGCTGCTGAACCGTTGACCGAAATCATGCCGCTGCCGCGCTGGCCCTTGATGGCGTAGGTCACAAAGCGCTCGCCGTTGTCGATGTTCCAGATATGAACCTGTTCGTTCTCGGCAATATTGGCAGCGTCCAGCAGGTCTTCATCAATGGCGCAAGAGCCTTCGTAATGCAGCTCGCATTGCGTGGTTTTGACGCGGTGGATCTTGGACTTGAGCAGGGTGCGGAACATGGGGTGTCTCTCTGGGGCGCTGTGCGCGTTGCTTGAATGGAGCAGGCCTGTGCTTGCGAAAAAATCACGCAAGTCTAAATGCGATCGGCAAAACCCATGTAGTTCATTAAGGGCATTGACAGCGAAATGCAGCGCAACGGCATTCCCGTTGCCGATAGCTGTAGCAGCGGTAGCCGAAGGCTTGAATGGCGGATTGCAATGTAATTGTTGCTTTTTTGTCAATTCAAGGGTTGTAACTAATGTTTCATTTGCGATTTGTTTAATGGCGTCAGTCCCAGGCGGGGCCGAGTCTTAGGGCAGGCCATCCCGTTCTGCATGGGCTTTCTCATTTCTATAAACCCAGTGAACAGCATGAAACGTACTTTTCTCGCCCTTGCCGCTCTGAGCGCCGCAGCCGGAGCCATGGCCCAATCCAGCGTTACCGTTTTTGGAGTGGCCGACGTGTCGGTGGCCCATATCTCCACCTCGACCAAGAGCGTTTCCGGTCTGGCCACCGGCGGCAATGCCAGCAGCCGTCTGGGCTTTCGCGGTGTGGAAGATCTGGGCGGCGGCCTGAAGGCCGACTTCTGGCTGGAAGGCAGCCTGAGCATGGACGATGGCACGGCCGCCGGCTTCAGCTTCGATCGCCGCTCCACCGTCAGCCTGCTGGGCAATTTTGGTGAAGTGCGCCTGGGCCGCGACAAGACGCCTGCCTACCAGAACCTGGAAAACTTCCACGCTTTTGGCGACACCGGCATGGGCGCCATCAACGGCCACAACCTGATCAGCAGCTCTGCTGCCGGTACCTCCGAAGGCTCCAACCCCAAGCGCAATTCCAACACCATCAGCTATCTGCTGCCCAAGCTGGGCGGTGTGTACGGTCAACTGACCCACAGCTTCGGCGAGAAGGCCGATGACCACAGCCTGGCCAGCTCCACCGGCTTGCGTCTGGGTTATGCCAACGGTCCGCTGAATGTGGCTGCGGCCTATGGCGTTGCACGCGGCGGTACGGCTGCCGTTGGTGTGGACTACAAGACCATGAACCTGGGTGCGTCCTACAACTTTGGTGTGGTGACACCCATGCTGCTGATTGCCTCGGATCGCGGTAATGACAAGCGAGTTGACATGTACAGCCTGGGCATGAGAATGCCTCTGGGCGTTGGCGAACTGCGCGCTGCCTACACCTGGTACAAGGACAAGAAGCAAAGCGATGCGGACTCCCAACGCCTGGCTCTGGGCTATGGCTACAAGCTGTCCAAGCGCACCGAAATCTACGCCGCCGTGGCACGCATGAGCAACGACGGCAAGGCCAGTCGCAAGCTGGGTTCCTCGCTGAGCCCCACACCCGTGGTGGGCAAGAGCCTGACCGGCTACGAAATCGGTCTGCGCCACAGCTTCTAAGCCGCCAGGCCTGAGGGGCTGCGGCAAGAGCCGCGCGCTCTCGGGTCTGATGAACTTGCCGAGTTAGGCCTCCGGGTGGGGAAGCCTTCCGACTCTTCGCAAGCTTGCCCCGCATCTGCGGGGCTTTTTTATCTGCGCAATGCTCTCAGAGCAGATCGAGCACGCAGCCGTCGCCAATGCTGTCGCGCCACACGCGCACGCGGCTGGGGGCGGGCTGCATATCGGCCAGGGCGTTGGCGATGAAGAGGCTCAGGTTTTCCAGCGTGGGCTTGCCCAGCCCGGGAATCTCATCCAGAAAATGGTGGTCCAGCTGGTCCCGCAGCAGCTCCAGGCGGGCGCGCAGATAGCCCAGGTCGATGACCATGCCGTTGTCCGGATTGCGGGGGCCGGTCACGCTGACTTCGGCGTAATAAGTATGGCCGTGAATGCGGCGGCTGCCCTCGGTTTCAATCGCGCGCTCCAGCGTATGGGCCGCATCAAAGAAAAAGCGCTGGTGAACGGTAAATTGCATATCAGTGATCTGTGGCGCTGAGCACTATCTTTGGCCTATGAAATGGACGCAGACCAAGTGAGGGATGGCCAGCACGGGCCGCCCCGCAGCGTGGGCTGCCCCAGCAAAGGCCATCGTCCCCCTTCAAGGGGGAAGGCGCGAAGCGACTCAGGGGGTGTTTCATCTGATCCCCGTGAGCTTGTGGGTTTGCAGACTGAGGCGCCAGGTCGGACGCTGCAGGCATTGTTCAATGCAGGCCTCGATATTGGCCGCCTGATTGGCATTGTCCATGGGCTGCAGAAAATAGTGGGCAAACTGGGTGCCGGCCTCAATGGCTTGCAGATCGAAGCCGGGCTGGGGCCAGACCAGCTTGATTTCCTGGCCGCTGCGCTGAATCCAGTCGGCACCGGCCTTGGGGCTGATGCACAGCCAGTCAATGCCTGGCGGGGCGGCTATCGTGCCATTGCTTTCCACGGCAATGCGAAAACCGCGCTCGTGCAGGGCGGCAATCAGCGCCTCATCCACCTGCAGCAGGGGTTCGCCGCCGGTCAGCACCACCAGGCGGTGCTGGCTGTCCGTGGCCGGCCACTGGGCCAGAATGCGTTCGGCCAGCGCCTCGGCGGTGCTGAACTTGCCGCCCAGCGTGCCGTCGGTACCCACAAAGTCGGTGTCGCAGAACTGGCAGATGGCGCTGGGGCGGTCCTGCTCGCGGCCGGTCCACAGATTGCAGCCGGCAAAGCGGCAGAACACGGCTGGCATGCCCGCCTGGCCGCCTTCTCCTTGCAAGGTGTAAAAAATTTCTTTGACGCTGTATGTCATGCCTGTGCTTTCACTGCGGGTGTGTATTTTTCATCCGCAGGTGGGCGAATGTAAGTCCTGACTGCCAGAGTCTGCTGTGCAAAGGCAAAAAGTCAGGATGAAGGGCTGGGGTATCTGTCCTAGGCGTTCTGGCTCAGACGGGCGTATAGGCCAGGCGCACGTAAATCGGTGCAAAAGCTTCGGCCTGGGTGATCTCGATCAGCGTTTCCTTGGCCAGCTCCAGCATGGCGATAAAGGTCACGACCAGCACGGTAGAGCCTTTTTCGGGGTTGAAGATGCGCTCGAACTCCACAAAGCGCTGGCCTTGCAACTGCTTCAAGATCTGGCTCATGTACTCGCGCACGGACAGCTCTTCGCGGGTGATCTTGTGGGTCTGCACCAGCTTGGCGCGTTTGAGGATGTCGCGCCAGGCCGCTTGCAGTTCGCCGATTTCCACGTCCGGAAAGCGCGGCTGCAGGCTTTGCTCAATATGCACCGTGGCCTTGAGAAAGTCGCGGCCGTACTGGGGAATTTCCTTGAGCTGCATGGCCGCCAGCTTCATCTGCTCGTACTCGAGCAGACGCCGCACCAGCTCGGCACGCGGGTCTTCGGCCTCTTCGCCACCTTCGGGCTTTTTGGGCGGCAGCAGCATGCGCGACTTGATCTCGATCAGCATGGCCGCCATCAGCAGGTATTCGGCGGCCAGCTCCAGATTGGTGCTGCGAATTTCGTCGACGTAAGCCATGTACTGGCGCGTCACATCCTGCATGGGAATGTCGAGGATGTTGAAGTTCTGCTTGCGGATCAGGTAGAGCAGCAAGTCCAGCGGGCCTTCAAAGGCTTCGAGAAAGACTTCCAGCGCATCGGGCGGGATGTACAAATCCTGCGGCAGGGCGAACAAAGGCTCGCCGTACAGACGTGCCAAAGCCACCTGATCCAGAACATCCGGATAGGTGGCGGCAAGAGCGTCTGTGCCATCGCCCAGAGGCGACGCGGGATCGGGCAAGACCTGGCTTGCGTCAGCCTGGCTCATGGCTTGCTATGCAAGCAGGAGCTTTCCGCGCTTGCTAGATAAGCGTGAGAGGCTGATTTCATCAAGATTGCTAAGCCAGGGCGCCGGGCTCAGGAGTGGTTGGTCTGGTAGACGTAGGGCTTTTGCTCCACGCGGCCGGCGCGCAGGTCTTCCCAGACTTCATGGTTCACGTCCTTGTCCCACAGCAGGGAGCGGCCTTCCACTTGCTGTTCGGCCAGCGCGGGGTTCTTGCTCTTGAGTTCGTTGAGGAAGTTGGTGGTGTCGGAACGGTAGTCGGGGCGGCGGAAGAAGGACATGTGCTTAAAACCTCTTTGGATGCGGGATTTTAGCCGTTTGGCCGCCCAAGACGGAATGGCGGCTATTCAGAACGTGTTTGCGATCTCTACGCAGCCGCGTTGAGGCGCAATCGGGATGAGTTCGAAGCGATGTGGAGCAGCTTGCACTGGGGTGCAAGCCAGCCGCAGCGCGAAGAAATCGCCCGATTTCGCCTCAACCCTTAGGGCCAGTGCCTTTGCTGGCGCCCGGCCAGGGGTGGTCTGGGGTGTTGCGGTCGCTTGCAAGGCAACAGCCTTGCTGCGCACCCGCCCCTAGCATCCCATCCCGCAAAGACGCTGGCGCGGCGCCGAGGAGATCACAGACACGTTCTTAGGTCATTCAGGCAGATCTGGGCAAAGGCCTTGCAGTCAGCGGAGGCACCGCTGTGCTGCAGCACCTGCTCCAGCACGGCGCTCAGTTGCGCAGGGCCTACGGGGTTGGGATCGCGCGCCAGCATGTCGGCGTCCACGCGGGTGGTACGGTCCAGCCAGCCAATGACCTGGGTGCTGGGTTGGCGCAGCAGCGATGCGGCCAGCGCCGGGGTGTAGCTGGCCATGGGGTGCTCTTCAATCAGGCTGCCGAACGGGCCGGGGCCGCCGTAGTCAAGCTCGGGCCAGGCCTCGACCAGGGCCAGAATGCGGGGCAGCAGCGCCTCCAGGGGCTGGGCCTGCAAGAGCTCCATATGTTCATACACGGGGTCGATGATCAGCCATTTGTCTTGCTGCAGCTGGGCAGCTTGGGCGGCATGGTGGAACTGGGCGAACAGGGAATCCAGGGAGTGGCTCATGGCAGGTGGGGAGAAAGACGGGGATGGGCAGGCCGGCTTGCATATTCGCACGAACAGCTGCCGGCAAACTGTCAGAATCCCCAGTCTGTCCGCCACTCATCTGATGCATGTCCATGAATCTTCTGACCCGTCTGGCCGCTGCGGTGGCCACCGTCGCCCTGGGGGCCTTGGCCCTGGTGGGCTGCGATGAGCAAAAAATCAAGGAGCTGGAGGAAGGCCTGTCCACCGAGGCCGATGTGCGCGCCAAGTTTGGCGAGCCCGAGCGGGTCTGGCCCGAGCAGGACGGCTCGCGCACCTTTGAGTACAACCGTCAGCCCGCCGGTGCGCGCAACTACATGATCACCATAGACGCCGATGGCAAGATGAGCGCGCTGCGCCAGGTGCTGGCCCCGCACAATTTCGCCAAGATCGTGCCAGGCATGGAGGAAAACGAGGTGCGCCGCATGTTGGGCAAGCCCGCCAAGATGATGACTTACCAGCTCAAGCAGGAAACCGAATGGGACTGGAACTACATCGATCCTCCCACGCGCGAGATGCAGTTCACCGTCACCTTCGGCTCCGACGGCCGGGTGTTGCGTACCTTGAACCGGGAGCGCCTGCCGGACGAAGCCCGCTGAGCCTGCGGTAAATGCTGCAATGCACAAAAATAATGGGCTTATAGGCGTGAGAGCAACATCGCCGAGAGGCTGATGTTCGTAAAATTCGGGTTAACACCAGTGCTACCCGCCCTGGTGTGCCCGGCCTCCATCCAGGTGTCGGGCATGCAACTTGCTGTCCTACCCCGACATGTCCACGCCGCTATCGAATTCCTCCAGCCCGCTGACTTCAGCGTCTGTTTCTCCTCAGCCCGCCTTGCGCCACGGCCGCTTTGAGGATGCGCAAGCCCTGTTCACGGGTTCGCTGTTTGTATCCATCACCATGCTGCTGTTCGCCCAGGCCGGCTTGCTGACCGGCAGCACGGCGGGTCTGGCCTTTCTGTTGCACTACGCCACGGGCTGGCCGTTCGGGGCCATCTTCTTTGCCATCAATCTGCCGTTTTACTGGTTCGCCTGGAAGCGCATGGGGGCGGAGTTCACCATTAAGACCTTTATCTCGGTGGCCATGCTGGCGCTGATGGCCGATGTGGGGCCGCGCTTCATCCACGTGGATTATCTGAACCCGCTGTTCGCCGCCGTGCTGGGCGGCCTGCTCATGGGCACGGGTTGCCTGTTTCTGGCGCGCCATCACTCCAGCCTGGGCGGTGCCACCATTGTTTCTCTGTATCTGCAAGAGCGTTACGGCATTCGCGCAGGCAAGGTGCAGATGATGATTGACTGCACGGTGGTGCTGCTGGCGCTGTGGATTGTGCCGTTCGAGCGCGTGGCCTATTCCATTCTCGGCGCGGTGGTGATGAGCCTGTTCTTGTGGATCAGCCACCGGCCCGGGCGCTATACCGGCAATTGAAGAGAAGAACTCTGTTTTTGATAGCTGCTGGTGCTTGATGAATAAGCGCTGCGAGCATATTTGATATGAAAAGCCCGCCCGGCAGATGCCGGAGCGGGCTTTTTTGAGCCTGTTCAGTTCGTTTCTAAGGCGGCTGCAGCGGGCTCTGTCAGTTCGGTCAGGTCGGCCAGCTCGCTCAGCGCGGCCAGCAACTGGGCCACGTCCTCTTGTGTGTGCGCGGCCGACAAGGCAATACGCAGCCGCGCGGTGCCCTTGGGGACGGTGGGCGGGCGAATGGCCGGTACCCACAGGCCGCGCTGGCGCAGGCCTTCCATCAAGGCCAGGGCCGCATCGTTGCTGCCTATGACCAGGGCCTGTATGGCGGTGTGCGATGGCAAAAGTCGCCAGCTGGTGCGTGCCAGCAGCGGCTCAAGACCGGCGCGCAGCTGGGCGATGCGTGCCTGCAGCCGCTCGCGCAAGACAGGTTCGTGTTCCATCAGCCGTACGCTGGCCTGCAGCGCGCGGGCCAGCAGGGCGGGTGCGGCGGTGGCAAAAATATAACTGCGGGTTTTTTGCAGCAGCCACTCGATCAGCAGATCGTGGCCGGCGACAAAAGCGCCGCTTGCACCGGCCGCCTTGCTGAGTGTGGCCATGTAGAGCACGCGCGGCGAAGCATTGGCACCTGTCAGCCCGGCGGCCGCCAGGCAGCCGCGCCCCTCGGGGCCGAGCACGCCAAAGCCGTGGGCGTCGTCCAGCAGCAGCAGGGCGTCGTAGCGCTCGCAAAGGGCCAGCAGGCCGGGAATATCGGCCACGTTGCCGTCCATGCTGAAGACAGCGTCGCTGACCACCAGCTTGCGTTGCGCGCTGCTGGCGGCCAGCAGGGCCTCGAGGGCGGCCAGATCGCCATGGGCAAAACGGTGAATCTGCGCACGCGAGAGGCGGCAGCCGTCGATCAGGCTGGCATGGTTGAGTGCATCGGAGAACAATGCATCGCCTTCGCCCACCAGCGCCGGAATGATGCTGGCATTGGTGGCAAAGCCGGCATAGAAGTACAACGCGCGGGGCAGTTGCACAAAGCGGGCCAGGTCTTGCTCCAGTTCCTCATTGGCCGTGCTGTGGCCGCTGACCATGGGCGAGCCGCCCGAGCCTACGCCAAAGTCCTGCGCACCGGTGCAGGCGGCAGCCACCAGCTCCGGGTGGGTGGCCAGGCCCAGATAGTCATTGCTGCAAAACTGCAGCATGGTCTGGCCGTCCACGCTGATGTGGGCGCCGTGCAGCGGTGCCACGGTGCGGCGTTTGCGGCGCAGCAGGCCCGCGTCGAGCGCTGCCAGCTGCTTGGGAATGTCCTGCAGCCAGAAATTAGGCGCGGTATCGGCCGCAGTCTCGGGGGCGGTGTGGGGCATGGTGGTGCTCATTGCCATTCCTTGGGCAGTGTGAATTGCGCATTGCGTGGATCGGGTTCTGCTTGCCAGGGCAGATCGGCCAGCAGCGGCGCGCCCAGCTTGCGGCGCAGCCAGTCCATGTTTTCTTCGGGCACTAGCATGTCAGGGTCGACGCGGCTGGCAATCCAGCCGGCCAGTGGCAGGCCGCTGGCACGGATGGCATTAGCCGTCAGCATGGCGTGGTTCAGGCAGCCCAGCTTGAGACCGACGACCAGCACCACCGGCAGTTGCAGGGCCACGGCCAGGTCGGCAATGCTCAGCGTCTCCGACAACGGTACCAGCCAGCCGCCCGCGCCCTCGACCACCACGGCATCGGCCTGGGCAGCCAGCTGGCGGTAAGCGTCCAGAATCGGCGCCAGCGTCACTTCAACGCCGGCCCGCTGGGCGGCGATATGGGGCGACATGGGGTCGGGCAGCAGCACCGGGTTGTCCAGCGCTGGCGGCACGGCCAGGGTGGAGGCGGCGCGCAGGGCCAGCGTGTCCTCATTGGCCCAGTGGCCCTGGCTGTCGGGCTCGGCCCCGGCGGCCACGGCCTTCATGCCGACCACGCGGCCATGGTGCTGGGCCAGGGCCTGCAGCAGGGCGCAAGAGGCCAGGGTCTTGCCCGCACCGGTGTCGGTTCCTGTGACAAAACAGCCGATCATGCAGTCACCTCTTGTGTCAGGGGCTCTGATTCTTGTAGCAACGTGGCTTCAAGTGCCTCCAGCGCCATGCGGCCCAGATGGGCGACGGCCTCGTCGTCCAGCACATAGGGCGGCATGCAGTACAGCGTGTGACCTATGGGACGCAGCAGCAGGCCGCGCTCCATGGCGGCGGCGTGGTAGCGGCGCGAAAAGTCGGGCAGGGAGCTGTCAATGTCCCAGGCCCAGATCATTCCCTGCTGGCGGGCGTGGCGCACGCGGGGGTGGGCGCTCAAGGGGGCAAAGGCGGTGCTGACGCGCTGCGCCAGCTGCCGGTTGGCGGTCAGGGCGTCCAGCTGCTCGAACAGCTCCAGCGTGGCCACGGCGGCGCGGCAGGCCAGAGGGTTGCCGGTGTAGGAGTGCGAGTGCAAAAAGCCGCGCGCCACATCGTCGTCATAGAAGGCGGCGTAGACGGTATCGGTGGTCAGCACGGCCGACAGCGGCAGCGTGCCGCCGGTCAACCCTTTGGACAGGCAGATGAAATCGGGTTGTATGCCGGCTTGCTGGTGGGCAAACAGGCTGCCGGTGCGGCCAAAGCCCACGGCAATTTCATCGACCACCAGATGCACCTCGTAGTGGTCGCACAGCAAGCGGGCCAGGCGCAGGTATTCGGCATCGTGCATGGCCATGCCGGCCGCGCACTGAACCAGCGGTTCCACGATCAGCGCGGCGGTCTGGTTGTGATGGGCTTGCAGCCATTGCTCCAGACCCTTGGCCGCGCGGCGTGCCACATCGGCTGCGGTTTCGCCGGGCAAGGCCTGGCGGGCGTCGGGGCTGGGCACGGTATCGGACAGGCGCACCAGCGGCGCATAGGCTTCGCGGAACAGCGCAATATCGGTAACGGCCAGCGCGCCCACGGTTTCGCCGTGGTAGCCGCCGGCCAGACCGACAAAACGGTTTTTGCCGCTGCGGCCCTGGTTGCGCCAGTAATGGGCGCTCATCTTCAGTGCGATTTCGGTGGCCGAAGCGCCGTCGCTGCCGTAGAAGGCATGGCCCAGGCCGGTGAGGGCGGACAGGCGCTCCGACAGCTCCACCACCGGGGCGTGGGTAAAGCCGGCCAGCATCACATGATCGAGTCGCTCCATCTGATCGGCCAGTGCCGCGCGGATATGAGGGTGGGAGTGGCCGAACAGATTGACCCACCAGGAGCTGATGCCGTCCAGATAGCGCCGGCCGTCCGTGCCGTAGAGCCAGGGGCCGCTGGCGCGCTCAATGGCAATGGGCGGCGCGCTTTCGTGGCGCTTCATCTGGGTGCAGGGGTGCCATACGGCGGCCAGGCTGCGGGCTTCTAGGGTCTGGGTCATACAGGGCTCCAAAGGCCGGCCCCGGGCATCAAGCGCAGGAGGACGGTCAGAACGGCACAAGACGGTTGAAATGCATCTATGCCTTTGCGTGGCAATCAGCGTGATCAGCTTGGAATGGCGCGCAATGCAATGGAAAAAACGCAGCAGCAGCTGTGGCCGCTGCGTGTCAGAGGGCGAAGCGGTGGCGATCACCGCTTTGCCTGGCGGGCTCAGGCGGCCGGGGCGTAGGCCTTGAGGCCCAGCTTGCGCATCAGCGTGGTGTCGGCTTCCACATCGGGGTTGCCGGTGACCAGCAGCTTGTCGCCGTAGAAAATGGAGTTGGCACCGGCCATGAAGCACAGGGTCTGCACGGCTTCGCCCAGTTGCTGGC
Source organism: Comamonas aquatilis (assembly GCF_965139575.1). Lineage (NCBI taxonomy): Bacteria > Pseudomonadati > Pseudomonadota > Betaproteobacteria > Burkholderiales > Comamonadaceae > Comamonas > Comamonas aquatilis. Next base: position 20,179 of record NZ_CBCSIW010000012.1, read on the forward strand.
GACCGGCCGACAGGCGCACGCGGGCCTTGGGCATGGTGATGCGGGCCACGGCAATCACGCGCACGAATTCCAGCGGGTCCACCGGGTCGCTGTCGGCCAGCGGCGTGCCGGGCACGGGCACCAGGCTGTTGATGGGCACGGACTCGGGATAGGGCTCCATATTGGCCAGCTGGGCAATCAAGCCGGCGCGGTGCACCACCTCTTCGCCCATGCCGATGATGCCGCCGCAGCACACGCTGATGCCTGCGCCGCGCACGGCCTGCAAGGTGTCCAGACGGTCCTGGTACTGGCGGGTGCTGACCACGTCCTTGTAGTACTCGGGAGCGGTGTCCAGGTTGTGGTTGTAGTAATCGAGGCCCGCTTCGCGCAGGGATTGCGCCTGATGCGGCTGCAACATGCCCAGCGTGGCGCAGGTCTGCATGCCCAGGCCTTTGACGGCACCGATCAGCTCGTTCATCTTCTCGATGTCGCGGTCCTTGGGCGCGCGCCAGGCAGCGCCCATGCAAAAGCGTGTGGCGCCAGCATCCTTGGCCGCCTGGGCGGCGCTGGTGACTTCTTCCACGCTCATCAGCTTTTCAGCCTTCACGCCGGTATCGAACTCGGCCGACTGCGGGCAGTAGCCGCAGTTTTCGGGGCAGCCGCCGGTTTTGACGGACAGCAGCGTGGCCAGCTCGATCTCGCCTGCAGGCCAGTGTTCGCGGTGAGCCGTCTGGGCGCGGTGCAGCAAGTCCATGAACGGCATGTCCAGCAGCTCCTGGATGGCATCAACCGACCAGCGGGCAGCCGGTGTGCTCTCGGCGCGGGTCACGGGCTGGTGCCAATGCATGGCCTGCGCTGCAGGCTGGGTGTTGCTGGATGTGGGTGCGCACTCTGTTTCGGCGTTGTTCATGGCAATGATTTCCCTGAGCGGTGTATGCATTGCATTGTCGGCACAAAAAAATTCTGCGAAAGCCCTCAGCCTGCAAATAAGGGGATGTCTTGGTGTTGCCTGGAGATGCTTTAACTTTGAGCGAAGTTGCGTGTAATTTGGCTATGACTTGCTGCAAGTTTGAGTAGATGGTCGTCTTCTTCGGCGACTCCGGGCTTTAGTTCGCGCTACTGCTTGGATTTGCGAGTGTTTAATATGCGTAATTGACCGAGGAAGAGCGATATTCGCGGTATGAAAGGCGATGAATTTGGATTTTGGCCAGCGGAGCTGCGGGTTTGTACTGTGCGCGGTGGTCAAAAATATTTTCTGAACCCCAGAAAACCGCAGATTAATTCCGAGCGTGAAGCTGGGATATGCCTTCTGGCCTTCGGCCAGCCATAAAAAACCCCGCATCCGGCCATGGCCGAAGCGGGGTGGGCAGGTGACAGGCGCGTGCCTTAGACCAAGGTGATGCTCTTTTGCGCGCTCACGGTCTGGCCGTTTTCATCTTTCCAGAGCATTTGCAGCTCGCCGCTTTCGCGTGCCTTGAAAGTGAATTCGATATAGGGGTTCTGGGAGATGGAGATGCCGGGCTCCCAGCTGAAGATCAGCCGCTTGCCCAGTCTGGCTTCAAAGTGGTTGACGATGTTGCGTGGGCGAACTTTGCCCGTGGCCGGGTCGGTGCGCAGACCGCTTTCCATCACATGTTCCATCTGGGCGCGAACCCGCAGCACCTCGTCCTTCTTGGGGCTGACGTTGCTGACCCAGACGCGGGGAGGTTTGGTGGTGCTCATATCGCTATCTCCGGTTTACATGCCGCAGCCGCTGGCGGCGACCGTCACGGCTTGTTTGGCCACCAGCACCTTGCCGCTTTTCATGCGGGCCATGGCGTGAATGGTCTGAGTCTGGCTCAGGCGTACGCGCACGGCGGCCTCTGCCGTGCCCGTGTCGGCCGTGAACCGCAGGCGGCAGGTCAGCGGCGAGGGGTTGAGTTCGGCCAGCACGATGATTTCCTCGCACCATTCCTCATCGGTGATGGGCAGGGTGACCTTGGCTTTGACCGGCACGGCGCTGGGGTTGTCGGCCAGCACGGCCACGTCCAGTTGCAGCCCTTCCGAGAGCGGCTTGGCACTGCCCAGAAATTGCTGCACCGTCTTTTTGAACTCCACAGGGTTGGGAGCCAGCGGGCCCACGATGGCGGTCTTGGTCGCGGTCTGTGCCAGGGCGGTGGCCGGCAGGGCCAGCACCGCGCCGGTGGCGGCAGCGCCGGCCATCAGATGGCGGCGGGTCAATGAATGGGGAAGGTGAGGGTTCAAGGCTTTGCTCATGGGTTTAGATGGCCAGGAAGTCGCTGAACTTGGATTGAATCCAGCCAAAGTCTTCCTTGACCAGATCCGAGGTGCGCACGTCCATGTCGATCTGGGTCTGTATGACCTTGCCTGTGGCATCGACTTCGTATTCGAACTTGACCGAGATTTCCTCCTGCGGGTCGCCGTTGACCATCATGTAGCAGAGGTTGTCCGGCAGCAGCGGCGTCACTTCCTTGCCGGAGACGCGCTGGGCAATGTTCTTGGCGACGATCTGGCCTATGTAGTTGGCCACGTGGCCGCTCTTGGGGTAGTGGCCGAACTGATCGGAGATGGTGCCCATCAAGTCGCCCACAAAGTACACGCGGTCGTCGCTGTTGGCGGTGAACAGGCGGGGATTCATATCGGCCCAGCCCGTGGGCTTGCCATCGGCGGTCTTGCCGATCAGGCCGGCATGCCAGACCATATCGGCGGCCTGGTGGGGCGGCATGAGGATGGCATCGTCGAATTTGAATTCGCCCGCCGCCGTCTTGATGCGCTTGTTGAAGGGGTCCACCTCCTGCACGCGTGCATTGGGCACGTGGGTGATGATGTCCGGATACAGCTCTTCAAACGCCTGCTTGTAGCCCACGCCAATCGGCGCAATCTTGGGCTTGGGGTCCAGAATCAGAATCTTGCCGGGAATCTTGCTTTTCTTGATGTGCCAGGCAATCAGGCAGGCGCGCTCATAAGGCGAAGGCGGGCAGCGGTGGGGCGGCGGCGGCAGCGTCATCACCAGCGTGCCGCCCTTGAAGTCCTTGACCTTTTGCTTGAGTGCAAACATCTCCTGATTCGGGATGTAGGCGTTGGGGAAATGCTTGCGCGTGTAGTCAATCGCGCGCTGGTCGTTGCCAAACCAGGCTTCGTAATCGTTGCGAATGCCGCCCGAGAGAATCAGGAAGTCGTACTCGATCAGGCCGTGGGCGGTGCGCACCAGCTTTTGCTCGCGCTCGAAACCCGTGACTTCGGTCTGCAGCAGCTGGTAGCCGTATTTGTTGGCCGGGCGCAGCATGTCGTGATTGACGAAATCGGTGCTCACGATGTCGATCAGCCATTTGTTGCTCATGGGGCCGGACCAGAACGTGGGGTTGCGCTCCAGCAGCACCACGTCGGAGTTGGGAATCAGCTCGCGCAGATAGCGGGCAGCCGTCATGCCGCCCCAGCCGCCACCGCAGATCACGATGCGCGGGCCTTTGCCCTGGCGCGGCAGAATGCGCGACTGCGGCGTGAGTATGGTGGGCGCCGCCTGTGCCGGCAGGCTGGCGGCGGCCGCAGCCCCCAGGGCCATGGCCGGAGGGGTGAGCAGAAAGCGGCGGCGCTGTGCGTTGGCGCTGGAAGTCTTGGTGTCTGACATGGAATCTCCTGGCGCGGCGCAGGCCGCGTCCGGTGCGTTCAATGAATAGGGCAAGCTGATCGCTGAACGCGCGGTCTGGGGCAGTTCCGGCAGGTTGCGGAAAGATCCCAAGTGGCCGTCACGCGGCACGAGCAGAGCGGTGGTGGCAACGATTCTAGAGGCCGTTACAAACAGTGTGCCTATTGCCCCAGTGCCATGCTGCGATGTAGGTTGTGACTGACAGAAACTGTGCTCAGGCGCGCGGGCTGAACTGGATGGCGGCCCAGCTACCCAGCAAGATGCCTGCCATGGCCGGCAGGCTGGCATAAGCCAGCGTGCTCAAACCGCTCAGACCCTGGCCTATGGAGCAGCCTGCAGCCAGAGCCCCGCCAAAGCCCATCAGCAGACCGCCCAGAGCACAGGCGGCCAGGCGCGACGGCTGCTCAAATCCTTCCCAGCGCGCGCTGCGCGTCAGCTGTGCGGCTGCGGCCGCACCGATGAGCACGCCCAGCGTCACAGCCGGGCCCAGGCTGAAATCACGGCCCACGGCCAGCTGCAGATACAGCAGGCTTTCCGCCAGCGGACCCACAAAGCTCAGCGAGCTGAGCTTGGCCGGATCGAAAGGATCAGGCTGCACATGGGCCGTGATCCACCAGCCCAGTGCCACCAGTCCACCGATTGCCAGTGCCGACAGCCATTGCACCGGGCTTTGCCGCAGGGCGGGGCGACGCAGTGCATAGACCAGCAAAACCAGGGCCGGCAGCAAGGCAGCCAGTGCAAACGCGGTGGCCGCAGCAACGCCCGAGGCTTGCAGTGATTGCTGCAGCGTGGCCTGAGGCAGGCTCAGCAACAGCCAAGTCTGAAGCCATTGGCGGACTGGCGCCAGAACGCCGGTCATGCTGGCTTGCGCGCCCAGCGCCAGAAAGACGATGGTCACCAGGCTGCGTAAATTGCCGCCTGCCAGCAGCACCAAGGCGCGGGCGCCGCAGCTATTGGCCAGCACCATGCCCATGCCGAACAAGGCGCCGCCTATCAGCACGCCAGGGATGGAGAGCTGGCTGCGCGCGACCTGGGCCTGGCCCAGATCCACCCAGCCCGCCAGTTGCAGCCCTTGCGAGGCCAGCAGAGCTACCGCCAGCGCCAGGGCAAAAGCCTGCAGAGCCGGTGCGCTGCCGCGCGGCTCGCCCCGGTCCAGCCCGGCAGCCTGGCGCAGGCCGCGCAACAGACAGAAACGCCCCAGGCGGGCTGCCACACCAAAGCCGCAACCCAGCAGCAATCCGGCCCAGAGCAGCGTCATGGCAAGTCCTTGGGCATCAACGGTCCCAGATGTCGGCGCTGATGGCCTGGTACCAGGCCGAGCCATAGTCGGCTTCTGCCTTGCGGAAGGCCGCATTGCCGTCGATGGGGCTGACGCCGCCGGAGTTGGCCACTTCGATCAGCTTGCCTTCCTGTGCCCTGTAGACGCCGGCCACGGAGATGCCGTAGTCATTGCCGATCAGGCTGTAGCAGGTGTTGGCATAGGCGGCCGTGGGCAGGGCCTGGCCCGTCAGTTCGGCAGCAATGGCTGCGGCTGCCACCTTGCCCTGGGTATTGGCCGCAAAGCCGGACTTGGGCATGGGGGCTGCAATGGTGGCATCGCCCAGCACATAGATGTTGGGCACCTGTCTGGATTCAAAGCTCTCGGCCTTGACGGGAACCCAGCCGCTGGCATCGGTGACGCCGGCGCGGTCGGCAATGAAACCGGCTTTCTGCGGCGGAATCACGTTCAGCACGTCGGCCTGGTGCCGGGTGCCGAACGTGGTTTCCACTTCCCGCTGTTTGGCATCCACGCGGCCCACCTTGCCGTCGTCCGACTGCTTGACCCACTCGATCATGTCGCCATACAGGGCCTTGTAGCCTTGAAGAAACAGGGCTTGTTTGGAGAACGCATCCTTGTCGTCCAGCAGCAGGATCTTGCTCTTGGGTTTGTGCTGCTTGAAATAGTGGGCCACCATGGCGGCGCGCTCGTAGGGGCCGGGCGGGCAGCGGAAGGGGTTGGCGGGAATCACCATTACAAACTTGCCGCCATCGGGCATGGCCTCCAGTTGCTTCTTGAGCAACTGGGTCTGCGCGCCGGCCTTCCAGGCATGGGGAGCCAGCTGGGCTGCGGCCTCGTCATAGCCTTCCAGCGCATTCCAGCGCATATCAATACCGGGCGACAGCACCAGCTTGTCGTAGCTCAGCGTCTGACCGTTGGAGAGCTTGACCTTGCGCGCTGCGCCGTCCACGGCCTCGGCGCTGGCTTGCACCACGTTCACGCCAGCTTTGCGCAGGCCGTCGTAGCTGTGGCCTATGCTGTCCCAGCTGCGCAAACCGGCCAGATAGAGGTTGGAGAAGGGGCAGGTATAAAAGCGCTCGGCAGGCTCGACCAGGGTCACCTTGATCTGCGGCGCAAACTGGCGCAGATAGCGTGCGGCCGTGGCGCCGCCAAAGCCGCCGCCCACCACCACCACATGGGCCGAGGCGGCCTGGGCGCGCACGATGGAGGGCAGGGTCAGAGCCGCTGCACCGGCGGCGGCGCCGCCCAGAATGTGTCGACGATTGATCTGCATCATTGAGCTTCCTTGCTGAACCACTGGGCCAGCGCCTTGATTTGTTCGTCGTCGTAGCCCTTGGCCAGACGTGTCATCACGGTTGCGTCCTTGGCCGTGCCGGCCTTGAAGGCCTGCAGGCGTTGCAGCAGATGGGCTTCGCCCACGCCGCGCAGGCTGGGAATGCCGCCGGTGGAGCGGCCGTCCGGTCCGTGGCAGTTGGCGCAGCTGGCGGCCAGCACGGCAACATCTTGGGCGCGCAGCGCAGCCGGAGCGGCAGCGACGCTGGTTGTCGCAACACAGGCCGTGATGGCAGCGCCCAAGCAGAGCGCGCGGCTTGCCGGGGCAAGAAGGTGGTTCAAGGGGTTCAAGAGCATGGAGCCTCCCGTTAAATCCACGGCTTAACGCGCAACGCGCTGCCGTGCTCATCCATCGCAGGGTGATGAAAAGCTATATCGCTTGCGCTGGCGGTCCTTGTTATGTGTGCTTTGATGGACCGCGACCCGACACAAGCCAAGCTGGTGGTGAAAGGGATTCTAGGAAGCCGTGCGCTGTCTCACCCGCCAATACCCGGGTGATGTAACAGGAAGTTCCTGGTTATTTAGTTATGCGCGCCCGCTGTGCTTGGCTTTGCCAAAAACAGCGGAAAGCTGCCCTGATTAAAGTGTCAAATGCTCTTTATTTTATAGCTTTTGATGCTTTTGAAATAAGGGATTGAAGGCGTTTTGTGTGCAGATGAGGCGCGGACGTCAGAGAAGCTCGTCAGGCAGGTATTCGATCAGCGGCTTGCCGGTGCGCGGGTTGGTGTGTACCAGGGCGCGCACGCCGTAGACCTGGGCGATGGTGTCGGCGGTCAGCACTTCGGCGGGCGTGCCCTGGGCCGCCAGCCGTCCGTTTTTCAGCAGATACAGCCGGTCGCAATAGTGGGCGGCCAGCGGCAGTTCGTGCAGGGCGGCCAGGGTGGTCAGGCCCAGACCGCGGATCAGGTTCATCAGCTCGAACTGGTGGCGCACATCCAGGTGGTTGGTAGGTTCGTCCAGCACCAAAAACGGCGCTTGCTGGGCCAGGGCGCGGGCCATGAGCACGCGCTGCTTCTCGCCGCCGGACAGGGTGCTGAACATGCGCTCGGACAGCGTATGGGCCTGCATGCGCTCCAGCGCCTGGGCCACGATGCGGAAGTCTTCGTCGCTATCGCGTGCAAACGGCGACTGGTGCGGCGTGCGCCCCATCAACACCATGTCGCGCACGCTGAGGTCGAACTCGCTGCTGCTTTCCTGGGCCAGAACGGCCATGACTCTGGCGTTGTCGCGCGCGCTGCCGCGCCAGACGTTGTGCTCGTCCAGCAGCACGCAGCCGCTGTGGGGCCGCAGCGTGCGGTAGATCATGCGCAGCAGCGTGGATTTTCCGCTGCCGTTGGGGCCTAGCAGACCCACCAGCTCTCCCTGCGCCACATGCAGGCTGATGTCCTGCACGATATGGGCGGCAGCAACCTGCCAGTGAAGGTTTTGCGCGTGCAGTGTGCTCATGGCAGCAGCCTTTGCATGCTGCTTTTGCGGCACAGCATCCAGATGAAGAAGGGGCCGCCGACCAGGGAGGTGATGACGCCCACGGGCACTTCCGCCGGTGCAAAGCTGATGCGCGACAGCACATCTACCCAGACCAGAAAAATCGCGCCCACCAGGGCCGAGACCGGCAGCACGCGCCGGTGCTCCGCACCTACCAGCATGCGCGTGATGTGCGGCACCATCAGGCCGACAAAACCTATGGGCCCGGTGAGCGCCACCAGCACGCCGGTGATCAACGAGACCAGTACGAACAGCCAGCGCCGTATGCGCGTGGTGTCCACGCCCAGCGTGGCCGAGGTTTCCTCGCCGGCGAGCAAGGCATTGAGCGCACGGGCTTGCACCAGCAGCAAAGCCATGCCCAGCAGCAGCAGGGCGGCAGGCAGGCCCAGCTCGTCCCAGCGGGTGCCGGCCAGGCTGCCCAGCGTCCAGGCCAGCACCGAGTTGGCCAGCTCGCGCTGATCGGAGGTCAGCACCATGAGGCTGGTCACGCCGCCCAGGCAGTAGGCAATGGCCACACCGCCCAGAATCAGGCGTGACGCCAGCAAACGCCCTCCGGCATGGGCCAGCACATATACCGCCACGCAGGCGGCCAGGGCGCCGCTGAAGGCGCCCATGGGCAGGGCCAGCTCGCCCGCAAAAGCCAGCGCGCCGGAGGCCAGCACCGTGACCGCGCCTACCGTGGCACCGGAGGACACGCCCAGCAGATAGGGGTCGGCCAAGGGGTTGCGCACCATGGCCTGCATGGCCACGCCCACCAGCGCCAGGCCGGCCCCGGCCAGGGCCGCCAGCAGCACGCGCGGCATGCGGATGCGCCAGACGATCTGGTGCTGGGAATGGCTCCAGGTGCCGGGCGCCATGTCCAGCCCCAGCTGCAGGCCGATTTCGTGAGCCGTGATCTGCCAGGCATGCAGCGGCGCGATGCGCACCGGGCCCAGCGTGATGGCCAGCGTCAGGCTCAGGGCCAGCAGCAGCAGCAAGGCGGCCAGCCACCAGGCCAGGTGGCGGCGCTGTAGCTGAAATGCCAGATGGTGGGAGGAATAGTGGCTCATCTCAGGCTTGTATCGGGCTCGGGAGCCGCCACTCGTTCGGGGTGCAGACTGTGGGCCAGCGTGCGCACGCCGGCCACATTGCGGGGGCCGGGGGTGGCTGCGGCAAAGTCCAGCAGCACGAAGTTGCGTTCGCGTATGGCGGTGAGGTGGGCCAGCTCGGGCTTGTTCAGCAGAAACTGCTTTTTGCCATCGGGTGTGGGTCTGTCGTTGTTCACGATGACAATCCAGTCCGGATTGCGCTCGATCACGTCCTCCCAGTTGCCCCGCGTCCAACTGCTGGGCAGGTCCGCAAAGATGTTGCGGCCGCCGGCCGCTTCGATCATGGCGTGGGGCATGGCATAGCGGCCTGCGGTGACCGGGATGTCGGTGCCGCTGTCGTAGAGGAAAACCGAGGGCTGTCTGGCCATGCCCTGCAAGGCCTGGGCGATCTGCTCCAGCTCGGCGCGCTGGCCGTTCACCAGGGCTTGTGCCTGTGCGTCGATGCGGAAAATGCGGCCCAGATGGAGCAGGTCGTCGAAAGTGTCTTGCAGCGATACGCGCTCACGCGCGACCTTGCGTATGCAGGACTCGGTCAGCACATAGCTGGCAATGCCCAGCTCCTGCAATTGCTGCGGAGTGATCTGGCCATCGCGAAAACCATAGGACCAGCCGCTGAAGACAAAGTCCGGCTGGGCATTCAGCAGGGTTTCCAGATTCATGTTCTGGTTAGACAGATCGGGCACCCGGGCCAGCTGCGCCTGCATGGCTGGCGGCAGGCGCTGGATGTCGCGCAGGCCGCCATAGCCCACCAGACGGTCGGCCAGTCCCAGTGCCAGAAACATCTCGGTAATGTTGATGCCGTGGGTGACAGCGCGCTGCGGCACGCGGTCATAGCTCACGGGCTGGCCGCAGACCGGCACCGTGACCGGGGCCACGCTGACGGCCGCCTGGTCCGGCGGCGTCTCTTGCCGCTGCGAGCAGGCCGCAAGCAAAGCGCAGGCCAGGGCCAAGCCCGTGGCGAGGGTCAGGCGAGAGGGGAATACCTTCTTCAAAAATGGAAGCTGACAGCGCATGTGTATTCTCGTTTTCAATGGGTTTTATGCATGAAGTTGAGGAATTTCATGCGCTGCTAGCTATGGCTTTTGCTACTGCGTTCAGAACGTGAATTCGGCCGTCAGATCAAGACGACGTCCCTCGCCCGGATAGGCCTGAGAAGCCCTGGCGTTCGACACCGCCGAGTAGGTATAGAGCTTGTCGCCGAGATTGCGCACCGTCAGGCGGTAGGTGCTGCCGGGCTGGGGGCGCCAGCTCAAAGCCGCATCCCAGACGGTGTAGCCGCCGCTGACGGCCGTATTGGCGTTGTCGGCAAAGCGGCTGCCCACGGCGCGCGCGCCCAGCGATGCCTGCCAGCGGCCGATGCTGCTGTGGGTGGTGTAGTGGGTCCACAGATTGGCGGTGTTGCGCGCCACGTTGCTGGGGCGATTGCCGGAGCGGTCAGCGCCGCCGGCTTCGATCAACTGGTCGTATTTGGCATCGACAAAGGCGTAATTGCCTTCCAGGCGCCAGCTGGGCGACAGGCGCAGCACCGTGCTCAGCTCCAGGCCTTGCGAATGCTGCTTGCCGCCTTGCACCGACAGCAGGCTGTTGTTCGGATCGCGGGTGATGATGTCTTTCTTCTCGATGCGGTAGGCCGCCGCCGTCCACTCGCCCAGACCTTGGCCGAACTGCTGCTTCATGCCGACTTCGATCTGGCGCGCCGTGGTCAGCTTGTAATCGCGATTGGCCAGGTTCAGCGTCAGCACATTGGTGACAGGGTCATGGCCTTGGGAGACCTGGCCGTACAAGCTGGTCTGCGCATTGAGCTTGTGCGTCAGGCCCAGGCGCCAGGCGGTGCCGCCCAAGTTCTTGCCAAACGAGCCGGTTCCGATCAGGTCGTTCCTGTTGAAGTCCGTCAGGTCGCGGCGTATGCCGGCCAGCAGCAGCCAGCGCTCGCTGAGCGTCCAGGCGTCTTCGGCGTAGAAGTCATGCGTGGTGGCTGCCGTGGTAAAGCGCGGGATCATGGCGCTGGTGTTGTCCCAGCCGTGATAGGTGGCATTCACGGGCATCGTGGTGGAGTAGTCAAAGCCGGACGAGGCATAGCCGAATTTGGCTCGGCTCACTTCCCAGCCCACAACCAGCTGGTGGGCGCCGGCCTTGAGCTTGGATTCCAGGCGGTTGCCGGCCTGCTCCAGATCGTGTGTCAGCTCGATATAGTCGCTGCGGGTGATGGTCTGGGCCGCCGGGTTGTAGCGGTAGGCCTCGATATTGCGCCAGTAGCGGTCGGCCTTGAAGTGATAGAGCTCGTTGCTCACGCTCAGCTCATCGTTGATCTGGTACTGCGCCCGGGCGCGCACGCGCTTGTCCTTGATGCGGATGGTGCTGTCGTCGGTGTTGAAGTTGCGGCCCAGCAGCTCGGGCACGATGGCGCCGTTCAAGGTGGGCGTGCCGAAGTAGCGGGCGGGCTTTTCGTCGCTGACATCGGCCAGCAGCTCCACGCGCAGCGCGGCCGTGGGTTGCCAGCGCAGCGTGCTCATCAGCTTGCCGCCGCTGGCGCGGCTCATATCGTGCTCGCCGTTGGTGTAGTGACCATAGGCGTCCACCCGGTAGCTCAGGGTCTCGCTGAGTGCGCCACCCATGCCCAGGCCCAGCTTGGCCGAACCATGCGAGCCGGCACCGAGCAGTACCTCGCGCACCGTCTCGCGCGTGGGCTGCTTGCGCACCACATTGGCCGTGGCTCCCACGGTACCCGAGCCATAGACGATGGAAGCTGGTCCCCGCAGCACTTCCACCCGCTCATAGCCCCAGCTGTTGGCGGGGTAGGGTGTGGTCGACGAGGCCACGCCCAGGCGCACGCCGTCCTCGGCAATGCCCACGGAGTTGGTGCCGGTGAAGCCGCGCGTGCTGAAGGACAGGCTGTTGTAGCTGGTGGCCGACAGCGGCGTCATGCCCACGGTGCGGCCGATGATGTCGGCCATGCGCGAGTCGCCGCGCTCCTGCCAGGTATCGCTGTTCACATGGTCCAGGCTGGCAGGAAGGTCGAGTGTGGCAATGCCGGTCCGGCTGCCGGAGGTGGAAGGCAGGGACAGACCCAGTGCGCCTTCGGGCGATGCCGTGACATGGACGGCGGGCAAGGTGATGGCGGCTTCGGACGCGGGCGTGTCGGCATCGCTGGCCAGGGCCGGTGTGGCGGACAGCGCGCTCAGGCAGGTCAGGAATGCCGCAGCAGCGATGGGATGGAGAGAAGGGGCTCTGGCTGCAAAGTCAGGGTGGTTCATGGAGGTCAACAAAGTGCTGACCATCTGCCTGCAGGTGACATGCCCAGGCCTTGCTGCAGCGCTTTTTGACCGCCGGGCAGGGAAGCAGCCACTTCTGCTCCCCGCAGACGGTCGTTGCAAATACCGCACGCCGGGGGCTTCCCCAGGGGCACGGTGCTCAACAGGCCGGTATCCGGGCTCGCAGATGGCGTGATGCCTGCCATTTCACCTTCCCAATGTCGCCGCGCACCTCGCTGGGAGGCCACGTAGGACATCAGTGGTTTGCCCCTGGGGGCGTGGAAATGGTTTATCTGCTGACCGTTGCGGGGGCAGCCAGGGATTTTCACCCTGTTCCCGTTGAACCCGTGGCCTAAGCCTGGGCACCTGTTGTCGCAATGAAGGGCTGGCAGCGGCCATGCATGGCCAGCCGGTCAACCCGCTTCAAAACGGGCGCAGTATAACGTGTTGGCCTTGTGGCTATACGCAGCTGCGCTCGCCGTCATTCAATCGGCAGGTTCGTCGTCCAGCGCGGCGTCTGCAGCCTTGCCCACGCCTTTGCCCACGATTTTGACCGTGCCAATCGCCGCATCGGCGGCCAGGCCCACAGCCCCTGCTGTGATGCTTACGGCCGTGCCCGCCACGGCCACCACGGCGCAGCCAGACAGGGATAGCAGGCATAAAAAAGCCCCTGCAAGCCATGGCCTGCAGGAGCTCGACAAAGCACGCCCCAGCGAGGAGACACCGAGCCAGAGCCTAAGGCGGCCCCGCCGCCTCGCGGCGAAGGTGTCGTCCCCCTTGGGGGAAGGCGCAAAGCGCCTCAGGGGGGATGGCATCAGTGAATCCGCATGCCGGGAGCGGCACCAGGGAAAGGTTCCAGCACATAGATGCCGGGGTTTGCCTTTTCGTCGGCATGGCTGGCGGCCAGTACCATGCCTTCGGACAGGCCGAACTTCATCTTGCGCGGGGCCAGATTGGCCACCATCACGGTCAGCTTGCCTTGCAGCTGCTCGGGGTTGTACATGCTGCTGATGCCGCTGAACACATTGCGGGTTTTGGGCTGGCCGTTCTCGTCCTTTTCGCCCACATCCAGCGTCAGTTGCAGCAGCTTGGTCGAGCCTTCCACGCTCTTGCATTCGAGAATCTTGGCAATGCGCAGATCGACTTTGGCAAAGTCGTCGATGCTGATGGTTTCGGCCAGCGGCTCGCCGCCCGGGGCGTTGGGGTCGATCACGGGTTCGGCCTTCTTGGCCGCCTTTTTCTCGGCCTTTGCCGGAGCGGCAGCAGGAGCGGCCTGACCTGCGGGAGCTTCAAACAGCGCTTCCAGCTGCTTGGGGTCGACGCGCTGCATCAAATGCTTGTACTCGCCGATCTGGTGGCCTTCTCCCAGAGGCTTGGCCACATCGCCAAAGCTTTCGGGCGGCACGATCAGGAAGTTGGACACTTCGGCGGCCACGCTGGGCAAAATGGGCTGCAGATAAATGGTCAGGATGCGGAAGGCTTCGATGCAGGTCGTGCACACATCGTGCAGGCGCGCTTCCATGCCTTCCTTCTTGGCCAGCTCCCAGGGCTTGTTGGCGTCCACATAGCTGTTGACGCGATCGCACAGCAGCATGATCTCGCGCGCGGCGCGGGCCGTGTCGCGGGCCTCGTAGGCGGCGACGATGGCTGTCTGCTGTTCGCGCAGCGCCGCCAGCAGGGTCTGGCCGTCTTCGCTGATCTGGGTCAGCTTGCCGCCAAAACGCTTGGTGAGGAAACCGGCGGCGCGCGAAGCGATGTTCACGTACTTGCCGATCAGATCGGAGTTGACGCGCAGCATGAAGTCTTCGGGGTTGAAGTCGATATCTTCGTTCTTGCCGTTGAGCTTGGCGCCCAGGTAGTAGCGTAGCCACTCGGGGTTCATTTGCAGCGACAGATACTTGAGCGGATCCAAGCCCGTACCGCGGCTCTTGCTCATCTTTTCGCCGTTGTTCACGGTCATGAAGCCGTGCACGCAGATCTTGGTCGGCGTCTTGCGGCCGCTGAACTTCAGCATGGCCGGCCAGAACAGCGTGTGGAAGGTGATGATGTCCTTGCCGATGAAGTGGTACTGCTCCAGATCGGGGTCGGCCATATAGGCGTCAAAGTTCTCGCCACGGCGGGTCAGCAATTCCTTGAGCGATGCCAGATAGCCCACGGGCGCATCCAGCCAGACATAGAAGTACTTGCCCGGCGCATCGGGAATCTCGATGCCGAAGTAAGGCGCATCGCGCGAGATGTCCCAGTCACCCAGGCCTTCGCTGGTCGTGCCATCGGGGTTGGTGCGCACGCCAAACCATTCCTTGATCTTGGCGGCCACTTCGGGCTGCACATGCTTGCCGTCCTGGGTCCACTCGGTCAGGAACTCCACGCAGCGCGGGTCCGAGAGCTTGAAGAAGAAATGCTCCGAGCTCTTGAGCACGGGCTTGGCACCCGACAGGGCCGAGAAGGGGTTGATCAGATCAGTGGGCGCATAGACCGAGCTGCAGACTTCGCAGTTGTCACCGTACTGGTCCTTGGCGTGGCAGCGCGGGCACTCGCCCTTGATGAAACGGTCGGGCAGGAACATGTTCTTTTCGGGGTCGAAGAACTGTTCGATGGTGCGGGTTTCGATGAAACCGGCGGCCTTGAGGTCGCGGTAAATCTGCTTGGACAGCTCGTGGTTTTCCGGGCTGTCGGTATTGCTCCAGTTGTCGAAGGCGATATGAAAACCGTCGAGGTACTGCTTGCGGCCGGCGGCAATGTCGGCCACGAACTGCTGGGGTGTCTTGCCGGCTTTTTCGGCGGCAATCATGATGGGCGCGCCGTGGGCATCGTCGGCACCGACGAAGTTGACCGCATTGCCCTGCATTCGCTGCGCACGCACCCAGGTGTCGGCCTGGATGTATTCCATGATGTGGCCGATGTGGAAGTTGCCGTTGGCGTACGGCAGGGCGGTGGTAACGAAGAGTTTGCGTGCGGTCATGAGGGAACAGCTTTCACAGAGAGCCTGCCATTTTAGGAGGCCTTGGCACCGGGGCGCGGCAGCGGGTCTTGGTGTGACTCGCCGGTTGGATCGATTGCTATTTAATTGATAGCTTTGGGTGCATTATGCATATGTGCTTGAGGCTTTATTTATCTGAAATCATTCAGATCCGGTTGTCGTAGAGTCTTATCGCTCTGACGGGCCTTTGTGGCGATACATGTCCTGATCGGCCAGCTTGAGCAGGCTTTGCGCATCCTGAGCATCACGCGGGTACAGGGCCTGGCCCACGGAAATGCCCACGGTCACGCTTTCGCCCTCGGGAATACCTTGCAGCTTGGTCAGCGGCTGTTCCAGCGAGGCTTGCATCTTGGCGCGCACGGCTTGCACCTGCTCCTCGTCGCTGACGCCGCGCAAAATGATGACGAACTCGTCGCCGCCCAGGCGGGCGATCACATCATCCTCGCGCAGCAATTGACGCAGGCGCAACGTGACTTCGGTCAGGGCCAGATCGCCGTTGTCGTGGCCCCAGCGGTCGTTCAGGGGCTTGAAACGGTTCAGGTCCACAAACAGCAGGGCAAACGGGGCAGCGCTGGTCTGTCCTGCGCTGGGGCGGGTGAGGGTGGCCAGAATGTGTTGCAGCGCGCTGCGGTTGCTGGCGCCGGTCAGCGGGTCGGTAAACAGGCTGTTGCGCATGCGCTGGAAGTTGTCGGCCAGCTCGCCAATTTCGTCGCGGCGTTGCAGCGCAATCGGGGTGTCGATTTCGCCCTGGCCCACGCGGCGCACGGCACGGGTGAGCGATCGCATGTCATTGGCCACCGTGCCAAAGATGCGTGTGCCTATCAGCGTGGCCACGATCAACGCGACCAGACCCAGGCCCGAACACCATGGCCATATGGCGGTAAACGCCGGCCAGAATGTCCTGGTGCGGCACGGCCACCACGGCCGTCCATTCAAGGCCGGCGCTGTCTGTCACGCGGCGATAGGCGATGCGGATCTGGTGGTGCTGGCCATCGTCGAGCAAGGCGGTGCGCGGCTGTGTTCCAGCTTCGGCGCTATGGGGCAGCGTTTTGATTTCTTCATAGACGGCCAGCGTGAGGGAGTCGCCGCTGTTGGCTGCGGTCATGCGCTCGAGCCTGCCGTCGGCTGTGGCCCGGGTGTTGGCCAGGCCCGACGCGGCAATCAGCTCCCCGCCCGGCTCCATGATGAAGGCGCGGCCGTTGGGTGTGAGTTGCAGCTGGCTGACAAAGGTATTGAGCGCGGCGAGCGATACATCGGTGGCCACCACGCCTTCGAACTGGCCTGAGGCCGACAGCACGCGCCGCGCGCGGGTGATAACTAGATCCTTGATGCCAAAGTCGATATAGACCGGAGTCCAGATAGGGGCCGGCGTCTTCTGGGCCAGCTGATACCAGGGGCGCTGGCGCGGGTCGAACAGCTTGGTTTCGGTGGATTCAAAGACAGGATGGGCGTTGATGCCGTCGAGGCGGTAGTAGCTGCGCATTTCCTCGGCATAGGTTTTCAGGCGCAACTGTGCCTGCGTGCTGTCCAGGCGCTTGAGGCCCATGCCCTGTCCGGCCTGGTTGCCGTAGTACACATAATCGTTGGGCGGGTTGTGCAGCGAGGTGGCAATCCACAGACGGGTCTGCAAGGCCTGCAGCTCGTCACGAATATCGGAGGTGGCGTGCATGCCCTGGGGAAAGGTCGCCTCCAGCACGGCGGCGGAGCCATGCATATGCCGGTCAATGGCCTGGGCAATGCGTTCGGCTTTTTCCTCCATCACCTGCTCGGACAGCGTGGCCACCGTCTGGCTGCCGGTCCAGTACCAGAGCATGCCCAGCGCCGAGGTGAGCAGGGCGATCAGAACCACAAAGGGCAGGATCAGGGAGAGCTTGAGCGAGGTCGAGCCGCGCGCTTTGGAAGGAGCAGGTGTGGGCGATGGAGTCACTGAGCGGACGGTTGGCTGGCCCTTTGAAGGGCGCGTGGAAGATGGATGCTAAAGAATATCTTACTTGCTCAAAGGGTTTTGTTACAAGTCGGTGTGCGCAGCCTGCTTCTCCCAGCCCATGAAGACGGCAATCTCGTCGCGCCGCGCCAGTGCATCCTTGCGGCCCAGGGCCAGCAGCTCGCGGGTATAGCCTTGCTCGAACAGCAGATAGCTGGCCAGGGCGCCATCGCGCTGTGTGCTGCCGTTGCCGCGCACGCCCAGCGTGTTCAGTAGCACGCGCACGGAGCGAGGCAGCTTGTCGATATGGCGCACGGCAATAGCGTCGATGGGCTGTGTCGGCGTGATGGCCAGCAGCTCCACGGGCTTCAGGCGGCTGTGTATGCGCTCGGCAGGCGAGATCAGGGCCAGCGTCTGGTTGATGCGCTCGGCACGCTCTATGTCCACGGCCAGCGTGTCCAGAAAAATGCTGGACAGTGCGTGACCCGCCACCTGGGCCAGCGAGGGATAGCTGGCGTCCGGC
Organism: Comamonas aquatilis; assembly: GCF_965139575.1. NCBI lineage: Bacteria > Pseudomonadati > Pseudomonadota > Betaproteobacteria > Burkholderiales > Comamonadaceae > Comamonas > Comamonas aquatilis. The sequence continues at coordinate 37,666 of NZ_CBCSIW010000012.1, forward strand.
AAAGGCCCTTTGGGCGCGGGTTCGCGCCTGCGCCCCGCACCCACGACCAGAATTTTCTCGGCCCCCAGGTGAATGGCCGGGGCCAGCGGCGCCGTCTGGCGCATGGAGCCGTCGCCAAAGTATTCCAGGCGTCCGTCCAGGGGCAGGGCGATGGCAGGAAAGATAAAGGGCAGGGCCGAGGACGCCAGCAAATGTGCTTGGGTCAGCTGGGTCTGAACGGCTTTGCGCTGGTCGCGCACCCAGGGGTCCAGTCCATTGCCGGTTTGAAAGAAGGTGATGTGCTGCCCGCTGCTATAGCTGGAGGTGGTGACGGCCAGGGCATGCAGATGGCCGCCGGCTATCAGAGCGGGCAGGCGCTCGAAGGGCATCAGCTCGCTGGCCATCAGCGCTTGCAGCGGAGCGTTATCCAGCAGGGAGCGCGGATGCATGCGGCCCCAGCGCGCCATGGCCCAACCCAGAGAGAGCAGTGTCATCCAGCGGGCGCCGCTGCGCAGCATGCTCAGCGAATCGGCCTTGTAGATCTGCTCGGTATGCAGATTGCGCCAGACCTGCACCATCTGGCGCACCGCATGGTCGAAATGATCGCAATGGCAGGCCAGGGCCGCGGCATTGATGGCGCCGGCGGAGGTGCCTGCCAGAATGGGAAAAGGATTGGGCGCGTGTTGCTGGCCGCAGGCCCGGCGTATCTCGGCCACGGCTTCCAGCACGCCCACCTGATAGGCCGCCCTCGCCCCGCCGCCGCTGAGCAGCAGGCCCGTACGCGCTGCGGGCAGGGGTGAGGGAGCGAGCGAAGCTGAGGGGGTAAAGGACGCCGTGGCACTCATGGCGTCGAGTGTGCCCGGCTGGCTGCGGTTTGTGTGTGGCAATCTTCCCGTAGATTGTCAACAGGTCTCATCAGGCCGGCGTCCAGTGGATGGCTGCGGCCATCCAGGAAGGAGAAACGGCCGGGCTTTACTTGGCTTTGGCTAGCAGCAAGGCAATTTCAGCGGGGCCCAGCACGGCGATCTGTTGCTGCTTGGCCCAGGCGGCGGCGTTTTCGGTCAGCGGCTGCAACGTGACGTACACGGCGTGGCTGGCTTCCAGTTTTTGCTGCTGTACCTGCAATTCGCGCAGAGGCTCCAGCCCTTGATTGGCGGCTTTCCAGCGCTTGGCCTGCACCACCGTGGTCTGGCCTTTGCGCGTCAGGCGCAAGTCGGCGCCGTTCTGGTTCAGAAATTCCACGCCATAGCCCTCGGCTTGCCAGCCTGCGGCCAGGCGCTGGGAAAACTGCTTCCAGGGCAGGGCGGCGCACTCATCGAGCAATTGCTGGGCCTGGGCGGCACTGGGTGCGCGCAGCTGCTTGTAGGCGGCAATGCAGCCGACGATGAAAAACGGAAAAGCGCCCAGGGCTGCAAACGGAGCGATGTCCTTGGGGAATGCGGCAAACGAGATCAGGGCCACGGCGGCGCAGATCGCAAAGCTGATCCACCAGCGCGAGCGCATCAGGATTGCGAACAAGGAGTTTTCGGCCATCTTCAATTTCACGGGCTGTCTCTCTAAATAGCTATGGGGGGAACGCAAAAGGCCGCATTGTCACCTGTGCACAGGGGGCAGGGCAGCTTGGATAGACTATCTGCCATCCGATGAACCTCTAAAAGCAATGGCCGTTACAGAACAAGCTCTACTGACCGCGCTGTCCAGCGTGCTCGATCCGCATACAGCTAAGGACTTTGTGAGCACGCGAGCCGTGCGCAATGTGCAGATTGTGGGCGATGACGTCTCGTTTGACGTGGAAATGGGCTATCCAGCCCAAAGCCTGCAGCCTGCTTTGCGCAGTCAGCTCATCGCGGCCGCCAAGACGGCAGCTGGCGTGGGCAATGTCAGCGTCAATATCTACACCAAGGTGGCTGCTCACTCCGTTCAGCGCGGCGTGCAACTGCTGCCCGGCGTGAAGAACATCATTGCCATCTCCTCGGGCAAGGGCGGCGTGGGCAAGAGCACGACCACGGCCAATCTGGCGCTGGCGCTGGCCGCCGAAGGCGCGCGCGTGGGCATTCTGGATGCCGATATCTACGGCCCCAGCCAGCCCATGATGATGGGCGTTTCCGGCAAGCCTCCGAGCACCGACGGCAAGACCATGGAGCCGCTGGAGAACTATGGCGTGCAAGTCATGTCCATCGGTCTGCTGGTCAGCAACGACCAGGCCATGATCTGGCGCGGTCCCATGGCCACCCAGGCGCTGGAGCAGATGCTGCGCCAGACCAACTGGAAGGATCTGGACTATCTGTTCGTTGACATGCCCCCGGGCACGGGCGACATCCAGCTGACCCTGGCCCAGCGCGTGCCAATGACCGGCGCCGTGGTGGTGACCACGCCGCAGGACATCGCACTGATCGATGCCAAAAAAGGCGTGCAGATGTTCGAGAAGGTGGGCGTGCCCATCCTGGGCCTGGTGGAAAACATGGCGGCCCATGTCTGCACCAACTGCGGCCATGTGGAACATATCTTCGGCGCCGATGGTGGCAAGAAGATGGCTGCCGAGCAGAGCATCGACTATCTGGGCGCTTTGCCTTTGTCACTGCAGATCCGTCTGCAGGCCGACAGCGGCAAGCCCACCGTGGTGGCCGAGCCCGAGAGCGAAGCCGCGCAGATCTACAAAAAGGTGGCTCGCGATCTGGCGGTGAAGGTGGCGCTCAAGGCCAAGGACTTCTCCAGCAAGTTCCCCACGATCACCGTATCTCAGGGGACTTGAGTCCCCGTTCCCCCTGAGGCGCTGCGCGCCTTCCCCCTCTCTCGCTGCGCGGGAGGGGGACGACACCTTCGCTGCGGGGCGGCCCTTGCTCGGTGTCTTTGAGTTGCGCAATGCGGGTGCGCAGGGCACGATCTCTTTCCAAACTTGCCGTTTTAGGTAACGAGTCTCTATGAACCTGCTGACCTCCATGCGTTATCTGGTGGCGCTCAACGAGCACCGCCATTTCGCAAGGGCGGCGCAGGCCTGTCATATCACGCAGCCTGCACTGTCCAACGCGCTCAGAGCGCTGGAGGCAGAGTTCGACGCGGTCATCGTGCGGCGTGGCCGCGTGTTTGGCGGTCTGACGCCAGAAGGCGAGCAGGTGCTGGCCACGGCGCTGTCCATGCTCAAGGCGGAAGAGGCTTTGCGCCAGGACCTGAGTCTGGGGGCCGGTCAGCTCAAAGGCCGCTTGCGCATGGCGGCCGTGCCCACGGCCATGCCCATGCTCACCCGCTTTGCCGCGCTGCTGCGTGCGCAGCATCCAGGTATCACGCCCATGGTGCTGTCCATGAGTTCGCTGGAGATTGAAACCGGGCTGGAAGACCTGTCGCTGGACCTGGCGCTGGGCTACAGCGATCGCTTGATCGCAAGGGAGAGTGCCCGTATCACCGTCTGGCCGCAGTACCTGGAGCATTACTTTCTGCTCAGCCCAGCGACTGAAAAATCAAGTCAAAAACCTGTCAAGTGGGTGCAGGCGGCCAAGCTGCCGCTATGCCTTTTGACGCCTGACATGCACAACCGCCTGATTGTGGACCACAGCTTCAAGGCCGCGGGCTGCGAGGTTAGCGCCGCCATGGAAACCAATTCCGTGCTCAGCCTGATGATGGCCGTCAGCGACGGCGGTCTGCACAGCGTGCTGCCCGGCGCCTTGGTCGCCACCTTGCCCGAGGCTGCTGCACTGAACGTGCGCCCGCTGATAGCGCCCCAGGTGCAGACGGCGATTGCCTTTCTGACGCAGCCCCGGGAAACCGCCACCCGCGCTTTGCTGGCGGCCATGGCCTTGATGGAAACCGCACAATGGCGTGAGCAATGCATGCGCTTTGCCGGGGCGGTGCGAGACCGCACTTGATTCACCAATTGAATCAGCCCATAGCGCTAAAGAATTTGACGAGCTAAGCGGACGGGGCTGAAATGGGGCCAGAGACACAGGCGCTGCAGCGCCTGCATAAAAAGGTCGCCCCATGCCCCATGAAAAAACCGTGTCGCTGGCTCAGCTTGCGCCGCACAAGCTGACTGCCCAGCAATCCGACACCCTGAACCGCGCTCTGGAACGCTATGCCAGCGAAGCCGGTGGTCTGTTGCCCCTGCTGCATGCCGTGCAGCATGAGCTTGGCCATATTCCCTACGCCGCCGTGCCTGTCATCGCCCAGGCGCTGAATCTCTCGCGAGCCGAAGTCCATGGCGTGGTCAGCTACTACCCGCATTTTCGCGAGCAGCCCCCGGGCAAGACCCTGGTGCAGGTCTGCCGCGCCGAGGCCTGCCAGTCGCGCGGTGCCGATGCCTTGCTGGCCCATGCCGAGCAAACGCTGGGCTGCAAGTCCCATGAAACCCGCGTCGATGGCGCCGTGACGCTGGAGCCCGTGTATTGCCTGGGCCTGTGCGCGCAGTCGCCGGCCATCATGGTCAACGAGCAGCAGGTGCACGGCCATATGACGGCGGCCAGCTTCGATCAGCTGACGGCGCAGTGGTTGCAGCCGGTTATTGAAGAAAAAATGGCTGCAGCGCAGACGGATCATTCGCAAACAGCTATTAATTCGGGAGCGATTCGGGTCTATGTGCCGCGCGATGCTGCGGCGCTGGCCGTGGGGGCGGATGACGTGGCCCAGGCCTTGCTGCGCGAATGCGCGGCGCGCGGCCTGGCCATCGATCTGGTGCGCAATGGCTCGCGTGGTCTGCTGTGGCTGGAGACGCTGGTCGAGGTAGAAACCGCCAGCGGCCGCGTGGCCTACGGGCCGGTCATGGCTGCCGATGTGCCGGCTTTGCTGGATGCCGGCCTGCTGCAAGGCCAGCCGCATGCGCTATGCCATGGTTTGACCGAGCAGATTCCCTATCTGGCCCAACAGGAACGACTCACTTTTTCCCGCGTGGGGGTGATTGATCCGCTGAGCCTGGCGGACTATGCCGCCCATGGCGGCTGGCAAGGTTTGAAGGCCGCCGCCGCCATGGCTCCCGAAGCCGTGGTGCAGCAGGTACTGGATTCAGGCTTGCGCGGTCGCGGCGGTGCGGCGTTTCCGGCGGGTATCAAATGGAAGACCGTGGCTGCCGCAGCAGGTTCGCAAAAATACATTGCCTGCAATGCCGACGAAGGCGATTCGGGCACGTTTGCCGATCGTCTTCTGATGGAAGGCGACCCCTATTGCCTGATCGAAGGCATGGCGATTGCGGCACTGGCCGTGGGCGCTACCCAGGGCTATATCTATGTGCGCAGCGAGTATCCGCATGCGATTGCCACGCTCAACGAAGCCATTGACCGTGCCAGTGCTGCGGGCTGGCTGGGCCGCAATGTGGCGGGCAGCGGCAAGGCGTTCGAGCTGCAGGTGCGCAAGGGTGCGGGCAGCTATGTGTGTGGCGAGGAAACCGCCATGCTGGAGAGCATAGAGGGCAAGCGCGGCATTGTGCGCGCCAAGCCGCCGCTGCCGGCGATTGAAGGCCTGTTCGGCAAGCCCACGGTGATCAACAACGTGATCACGCTGGCTACCGTGCCGGTGATCCTGGCCAAGGGGGCAGCTTTTTACCAGGGCTATGGCATGGGCCGCTCGCGCGGCACCTTGCCGTTCCAGATTGCGGGCAATATTGCGCGCGGCGGACTGGTGGAAAAAGCCTTTGGCCTGAGCCTGCGTGCGCTGGTCGAGGATTTTGGCGGCGGCACGGTCACGGGTCGGCCCATCAAGGCGATTCAGGTGGGCGGGCCGCTGGGCAGCTATGTGGCACCTGCCGACTGGGACGATCCGCTGGACTACGAAGCCTATGCGGCCAAGGGCAATGTGGTCGGCCATGGCGGCCTGGTGGTGCATGACGATGCGGCCAATATGGCGCAGCTGGCGCGCTACGCCATGGAGTTCTGCGCGGTGGAGTCGTGTGGCAAATGCACGCCTTGCCGCATAGGCTCGACGCGTGGTGTGGAAGTCATTGACCGCATCACCAGCAACACCGGCGCCGTGCATGCCGCCAATGTGGCGCTGCTGGAAAGCCTGTGCGACACCATGGTGAACGGCAGCATGTGTGCCATGGGCGGAATGACGCCTTATCCGGTGCGCTCGGCATTGAGCCACTACCCGCAGGACTTCGGCATCAAGTCCGCACCAGCCGCCATGCCCGTCTGAGGAGAGAACACCATGTTGGAACATTTGAAGCACACCGATTTTGTGACTCCTGCCAGTCTGTCAGCAGAACTTGTCACACTGCAGATTGACGGGCGTGAAGTCACCGTGCCCAAGGGCACATCGCTGATGCGCGCCGCCGTGGATGGTGGCATCAAAGTGCCCAAGCTATGCGCCACGGATTCACTGGAGCCGTTTGGTTCCTGCCGCCTGTGTCTGGTGCAGATCGAGGGGCGCAAAGGCTATCCGGCGTCCTGCACCACGCCGGCCGAGGCGGGCATGAAGGTGAAAACGCAAAGCCCGCAACTGCAGGAGCTGCGCAAGGGCGTGATGGAGCTGTACATCTCCGACCACCCGCTGGACTGCCTGACCTGCTCATCGAACGGCGACTGCGAGCTGCAGGACATGGCCGGCGTGGTGGGCTTGCGCGAGGTGCGCTATGGCATGGACGGTGCCAACCACTTCAAGGGCGAGGCCAAGGCCGAGGTCGATACCTCCAACCCCTATTTCAACTACGACCCCAGCAAATGCATTGTCTGCAACCGCTGCGTGCGCGCCTGTGAAGAGACGCAAGGCACGTTTGCGCTGACGCTTTCGGGGCGCGGCTTTGAATCGCGCATCACGGCAGGCCAGGGCGATGACTTCATGGCCAGCGACTGCGTGAGCTGCGGCGCCTGCGTGCAGGCCTGCCCCACGGCCACCTTGCAGGAAAAGACGGTGGTGGAACTGGGTCAGTCCGAGCACAGCGAGATCACCACCTGCGCCTATTGCGGCGTGGGCTGCGGCTTCAAGGCCGAGATGAAGGGCGAGCAGGTGGTGCGCATGGTGCCGTGGAAGGACGGCAAGGCCAACGAGGGTCATGCCTGCGTCAAGGGCCGCTTTGCCTGGGGCTATGCCACGCACAAGGACCGCATCACCCAGCCCATGATTCGCGCCAAGATCAGCGACCCGTGGCGTGAAGTGAGCTGGGAAGAGGCCATCAGCCATGCGGCCAGCGAGTTCCGCCGCATACAGGCCAAGCATGGCAAGGATGCGATTGGCGGCATCACCTCCTCGCGTTGCACCAATGAGGAAACCTATCTGGTGCAAAAGCTGATCCGCGCGGCCTTCGGCAACAACAATGTGGACACCTGCGCCCGCGTCTGCCACTCGCCCACGGGCTATGGCCTGGGTCAGACCTATGGCACTTCGGCGGGAACTCAGACTTTCAAATCGGTCGAGCATTCCGATGTGATCATGGTCATAGGCGCCAACCCCACGGCGGCGCATCCGGTGTTTGGTTCGCGCATGAAAAAGCGGCTGCGCGAAGGTGCAAAACTCATCGTCATTGACCCGCGCGAGATCGAACTCGTCAACTCGCCCCATATCAAGGCCGATTACCACCTGCAGCTCAAGCCCGGTACCAATGTGGCCATGATCACCGCGCTGGCCCATGTGATCGTGACCGAAGGCTTGCTGGCCGAGCCCTACATTGATGAGCGCTGCGATGCCAAATCGTTCGCGCAATGGAAAGCCTTTGTGGCCAAGCCCGAGAATTCGCCCGAAACCATGGCCGAAGTCACCGGCGTCGCGCCCGAGCTGGTGCGCGGTGCGGCGCGCCTGTATGCACTGGGCAGTGCGGATCATCCTCAGGGCAAGCCGGTCAATGCCGCCATCTACTACGGCCTGGGCGTGACCGAGCATGCACAGGGCTCGACCATGGTCATGGGCATTGCCAATCTGGCCATGGCCACCGGCAATGTGGGCCGTGAAGGCGTGGGCGTGAACCCGCTGCGCGGGCAGAACAATGTGCAGGGCTCCTGCGATATGGGCTCGTTTCCGCACGAGCTGCCGGGCTACCGCCATATCTCGGACAGCATCACGCGCGCCCAGTTCGAAGGCGCCTGGGGCGTTTCCTTGAGCCCGGAACCCGGCCTGCGCATTCCCAATATGTTCGAGGCGGCGCTGGCCGGCAGCTTCATGGGGCTGTACTGCGAGGGCGAGGACATTGTGCAGTCCGACCCCAACACCCAGCACGTGACGGCGGCACTGGCCAATATGGAGTGCGTGGTGGTGCAGGACATCTTCCTCAACGAAACCGCCAAGTACGCCCATGTGTTTTTGCCCGGTGCCTCGTTCATGGAAAAGGACGGCACTTTCACCAATGCCGAGCGCCGCATCTCGCGCGTGACCAAGCTGATGCAGCCGCTGGCCGGCTATGCCGACTGGGAGGTGACGCAGCTGCTGTCCAATGCCTTGGGCTATGCCATGAACTATCAGCATCCGCGCGAAATCATGGCCGAGATTGCTGCGCTCACGCCATCGTTTGCCGGTGTGAGCTACGAGAAAATCGAGCGCCTGGGCAGCGTGCAATGGCCGTGCAATGACGCTACCGAAGAGGCCGGCACCGACATCATGCACAAGGAACAATTTGTGCGCGGCAAGGGCCGCTTCATCATCACCCAGTATGTGGCGACCGACGAGAAAGTCACCCAGCGCTTTCCGCTGCTGCTGACCACGGGCCGGATTCTGTCGCAGTACAACGTGGGCGCCCAGACCCGGCGCACGCCCAACAGCCAGTGGCATAGCGAAGACCGTTTGGAGATTCACCCCGTGGATGCCGAAGACCGCGGCGTGCGCGACGGCGATTGGGTAGGCATCGAAAGCCGCGCCGGCCATACCGTGCTGCGCGCCACGGTGACCGAGCGCATCCAGCCCGGCGTGGTCTATACCACCTTCCACTTCCCCGAATCGGGCGCCAACGTGATCACCACCGACAGCTCGGACTGGGCTACCAACTGCCCCGAGTACAAGGTGACGGCCGTGCAGGTGCTGCCGGTGGCACAGCCCTCAAGCTGGCAAAAAGACTATGCGCGTTTTAACGACGAGCAACTGGGCCATCTGGCGGTGGCCCAGCAAGCGCCGGAATGGGCAGGAGCCAAGTGATGCAGGCCAATAATCTGATCCATATGGCCAATCGCATTGGCGAATTTTTTGAAGCCATGCCCGAGCGGGAGGAGGCTCTGCACGGTGTTGCCGAGCATATCCAGAAATTCTGGGATCCGCGCATGCGGCGGCAACTGGCGCAGGCACTGCAGGACCCGCAAACAGCCCAAGCCTTCAGGCCGCTGGTTTATGAAGCCTTGCTACCTCTGGCTGCGGCGTTTGCCGCTGCCGGTACTGCTTGTGTGGCCAGCCAGGATGCTGAAAAGGCAGTGAATCCGCGGGGTTGAGCAGTTGCTGATTCTGACGGCAATAGATTGGTGTTCCGAGAATGAGGAGCATCAATTGTTTACTCATCAGGATGCTCTCGATGCGAGGAGAGTCCAATCAACACCCGGGTTCCTGACGGATGTGAGATCCGTTCAGCGGTCCTGGCTTTAGCCTTTGTCATGCCAAGGAAGATTCAGGCCACTTGAGAATCTGATGACGAAGATGCTGTTGACGCCAGGAGCTGGGACTTTGATCGAAATGTTTGCTGAACCAGCGCGTGAACGAGCTGCTTTCTGTAAAACCTGCCAAAGAGGCCGCGTCACTCATTGACAGCTGGGGGTTTTGCAACGCCCGTATAACAGCTGCGGTACGGACTTCGTCCAGGCTTTTTTGAAAGTTGGTGTTATTGCTTTCCAACTGACGTTGCAGCGCACGAACCGAGTAGCCAAGGGTGCTGGCGACCTGAGAAATGCTATGACGGCCATGCGGCAGCAGAGATTGAATGGCGTCTCTAACCTGTCGATCCATCGGCATGGGCGATGAGCTAATGACATGACTATCCATCAAGGCGCGAGCATGTTGCTCCATGCGATTGTCGTACTCGGGCTTGGACAGGTGCAGGTCATGGTTGCTCACCACAATCCCGTCAAAACCTGATCCAAAGACGATCTCACCCTCTATCACTTGGCGATACGTTTTCGTGCTGTGTGGAGCTACATGGGAAAAATGGGTGCTGATGGGCTTCCAGTCTTTGCCTAGCTGGTGACGACACAGACACAGCAAGGCCGTGATACCCACCTCGATGCGGTGGCGTCCTGGGTTTTCATTCTCCGAATTCAAATGCAGCTGAATGATTGACAGTTGTCCGTGTGTCACGACTTCAACCGCCAAAGTGGTACCGATCAGGTGGCTATAAGTTTTCAGTGTCTGAAGCAGTGCAGCCAGATTGGCTTGGTGCTGCAAAAGCAAGCTGAGCTTGCCAAAGTCAGAAAGTCGCCAGCAGGAACCCATAAGCACGCCAAGTGAAGCGCCGCGAGTTTGCTCAGTCGACAGGGTCAGCAGCTGTGCGTACACCTTTTCCGGCACCAGCAAATCAGGCATGTCCAGCCAGGAATGGTCGACGCCTACTTGTCGGAACATCTCAAAGGGATTAATTCCGAACTCAGGAATCACTTTCGCATATCGGCTCAGATTAATACTTCGAATACGGTGCTTCATTGAGCATTTTCCTGTTTGAAAGCGGTGGCCGGCCAGCGCCTTCAACGTGTGGATAGTGGGGCCTGCTGCTTCTATCAAATGTTCTATTGAGGAGCAAGAGTATTTGCATGAGTGGCCGACGTCCTTTGCTCGTCTTCAGGTACAGGGTGACTTCATGCAAGCGAGGGAGTCGAGCCGCTGCCTTTGATCTTGCTGTCCGTATCAGATTTTTGAGTATGCAGACAGGCTGGAGTACACCGCCGACTCAGCCGCCGGTCTCGCGCTGAGGCGCTGCTATCGGGTTCGATGAACTCTTGTATGCAATCGGCAAGCCATCGAATGACAGCAGTTGTTGGGAGTATTCCCGGTCCGTGCCGATGACATGTGGCAACAAGCATGGCTGTTTCGCCGTAGCCATTGGCCGGAGTCCGAAACTGCCCCCCAAGTGCCCGTTCAGATCGGATTTTTGTGGGGTGAAAAAAATCAAAAGCGCTACCCGCTGGAACGCCTTGATTCACCGCTGAAAGCCTGCGAAAGCCGCGCAGAGCGGTGAGTCGAATCGCATCAACTGAAACCCTTATAGGGTTTTCATTTTTGCGCACCTATGGCTAAAAAGCTGTCGTGACAAGTCAAGCCAGCAACTGCTCATCGCCTAGAAAATTTTCTCCACTGATTTGCAAGAAATGTGCTCGAGAGATCGCCTGTCGGAACAGGCCTTGCGAGGAAAAAGACCGAGCAGGCGCACCGCGATCTTGAATCAAAGCAAGCCGCAGGCGCATCCATTTCGCCATCTAAGGAGTAGGTAATGAAAGTCGAACAACTGACCTGCAGCATTGGTGCTGAAGTTTCTGACGTGAGCCTGGGTGATGCATCTCGTGACTTGGGTCTCGCCAACGAAATCAAGGCCTTGCTGCTCAAGCACAAAGTGCTGTTTTTCCGGGATCAGGACATCACACGTGCCGAGCATGTAGCCTTTGCCCGTCATTTCGGCGAGCTGGAAGATCACCCCGTAGTGGGCAGCGATCCGGAGCATCCTGGACTAGTTCAGATCTACCGCAATGAAAAGAGCGATAACTTCGAAAACAGCTTTCACACCGATGGCCAGTGGCGTGAAGCCCCGCCCATGGGCTGTGTGCTTCGTTGCATCGAATCTCCATCCGTAGGCGGTGACACCATCTGGGTCAACATGGTGGAGGCCTACAAGAAGCTGCCCGATGAGATCAAACAGAAAATCGATGGTTTGAAGGTCAAGTGCAGCATTGAGCATTCGTTTGGTGCGTCTATGCCCGAAGAAAAACGCCGGGCGCTGGCGCTTGCCAACCCCATGGTGGAGCACCCGGTGGTGCGAACCCACCCGGAAACTGGCGAAAAGATTCTCTACGCCTGTGGTTTTGCGACCCACTTTGCCAACTACCACACGCCGGACAACGTGCGTTTCGGCCAAGACAAGACGCCGGGCGCAAGCATGCTGCTCAACTACCTGACCAGCCAGGCCTCGATTCCCGAATACCAGGTGCGCTTTCGCTGGAAGCCCAACAGCGTGGCCATGTGGGACAACCGCTGCACCCAGCACTACGCCGTCCAGGACTATTGGCCAGCCCCTCGCAAGATGGAGCGTACCGCCATCATCGGTGACAAGCCTTTCTAAGCACTCAGATCGTATCAATCAACGGAGACAGATATGAAATTACAGCAGACAGGTGTGAGGAAATTCGGCAACTTCACGTGGCGCAGCTACGCCCTGGCAGTCGGCGTCGGCTGTTTGGGCTGGGCTAGCCTGGCCCAGGCGCAGGAAAGCTGGCCTAGCAAACCCATTCGCCTGGTGGTGGGGGGACCGGCTGGCGGGAGTGCCGATTCGCTGGCTCGATTGTTGGCAGAAGGTCTTCAGCAAAAATGGAGCAAGCCGGTCATCGTGGAGAACAAGCCCGGTGCCGCTGGTGTATTGGCTGTCAATGACCTGCAGGCCAACGGCAAGGATGGATACACGTTTCTAGTCATTCAGGGCGGTGTGGTCAGTGAAACTCCGCTGGCCTACAAAGTCAATTACAAGCCCTTCACGGATCTGAAGCCCCTGGCACAGCTCAGCCGTATTGGATTGGTGTTGGTGGCGAACAAGGAACTGCCTGTCTCCAATCTGCCGCAGCTGATCAGCTATGGCAAGAGCCAAGCAGAGGGCCTGAACTTTGCCTCCTACGCCACCGGCATGAGGGCGCATACCGCAGGCATGCTATTGGGCCAGCTCACTGATGTGAAGCTCAAGCATGTGGGTTACAAGGGATCGCCTCCGGGACTGACTGACCTGATGGGCGGCCATGTGCCCTTGATGTTCGATGGAGTTGCGACCTCGTTGCCTTTGATCAAGGCCGGAAAGATCAAGCCTATCGCGGTCTATTACCCAACGCGAATTGCCGAGCTGCCCAACGTTCCTACCTTCAAGGAACTTGGCTACCCACAGCTGGCACAAGCTGGTTGGTTTGGCCTGTGGTCGCGCCCCGACACACCGCCAGCCATCCAGCAAAAAATTCGCGAAGTCACCTTGGATTTTCTCAAGTTACCTGCGGCGCAGCACCGCCTCAAGGATCTGGGCATGGAGTCGGGAATCGCAGCCAGCTCGGAAGAGTTGATGGAGGACCTGAAGAAGGCCAGCGAGCAACAAGCAGTCTTGCTCAAATCCATTAACTATCAGGCGCAATAAGCAGGGGCAGGCGCGGTCTGGCATCGCTTGGTTTATCCGCGCAGCATCCAGTTTCAGCTTTTCTTTACTGAGGGGCACGAGGAATTCGTGGCCCGCAAATTAACAATCAGGAGACACCCCATGAACTTTCTCGACGGCCACCTTTTTCCCGAAAATCAGCAGCCCCTGGTCATTACGGCGGCCCCTTATGCTCCGGGCTATCTTCCGGAAGACTTCCCCGAAGATATTCCCGTCACCATGGAAGCGCAGATTCAAAAAGCCGTGGATTGCTACAACGCCGGCGCTACCGTGCTGCACCTGCATGTACGTGAGCTGGATGGCAAAGGCTCCAAGCGATTGTCCAAATTCAATGAGCTGATCGCCGGTGTGCGCAAGGCCGTGCCCGAGATGATCATTCAGGTGGGCGGCTCCATCAGTTTTGCGCCTGAAACCGAAGGTGCTGCTGCCAAATGGCTCAGTGACGATACGCGTCACATGCTGGCCGAGTTGGACCCCAAGCCCGACCAGGTAACGGTCACTGTGAACACCACGCAGATGAATGTGACCGAGCATGCAGGAGATGCAGACTACGCCGGCCTGTCGCGTGGCAACCCGGCTTACTTCAATTCCTACAAGGAAATGATCGTGCCTTCAGGCCCGGGTTGGTACGAAGAGCATATTCGCCGCCTCAGCAAGGCCGGCATCCAAAGCGCCTTCCAGTGCTACAACATCAACAGCTTTGAATCGGTGGAGCGCCTGATGCGCCGCGGCATTTACAAAGGCCCGCTGGTGATGAACTGGGTGGCACTCAGCGGCGGCATGGACAAGCCCAGCATCTACAGTCTCGCCAACATCGTGCGAGACGTACCGGACGGCGCCATGCTGACCGTGGAGAGTAACCAGCGCAATGTTCTGCCGATCAACTTGATGGGCATTGCCATGGGCCTGCATGTGCGCTGCGGCATTGAAGACGGCGTGTGGAATCAAGATCGCAGTGGCAAGGCCAGCAGCGTGTCGCAAATCGAGCAACTGGTGCGTATTGCGCGTGAGTGCAAGCGCCCCATCGCGACGGCCAAGGAAGCACGCGAGATCTGCAAAATTGGCGTCTGGTACGAGACCGCGGAGGAAACCTTGGAGGCCAATGGTTTTGCTCCCAATCGCAATGGTGGCAACCAAGGCTTCCTGCTAAAAACTGCCTAAAGAGAGTCGTCTCATTCCCGCTCAAGAGTGCCAGGGGCATTCATGTGCTGGGATGGGGTATAGACCTGGACGGCTGCTCAGGCAAGGGCAAGGCGAGTGCAGAGGGCGGATGCGGGGTAGCGTTCTCGACGAACAGGCTGTTATTTGCGAGTAGCGTCGCTCCTCACCGCCTGCAGCACGCCGGTGCAGGCATCTTCGACCAGGTCCAGCACATGCTCGAAGCCTTTGTTGCCGCCGTAATAAGGATCGGGCACCTGGCTGTCGGCAAAGGTCTGGCAGAAGTCGGTCAGGCGGTGCAGCCGTGGCAGATGCTGCGGCGGGCAGCGCTTGCGGGCGGCGGTTTCGTTGCTGCTGTCCATGACCAGCACCAGATCGAAGTCTTCAAAATCCTGGCTGCTGAGCTGGCGTGCGCGCTGCTGGCTCAGGTCGTAGCCACGGCGCATGGCATGCAGCTGGCTGCGGGCGTCGGGTTCTTCGCCTGCGTGATAGCCATGGGTGCCTGCGGAATCTACCTGCACGCGATTGGCAAGGCCGGCGTCGGCCACCATTTTTTCCAGCACGCCGTGGGCGGTGGGGCTTCTGCAGATATTGCCCATGCAGACCATGAGCACGCGCAGCGGAGCGTTGCCGCTCTTGCGGGCTAGATGACTAAGGTCAGGTGCTTGGCGATGATTTTTGCTCATGATTGAATAGCCGGTTGCGTAGGCTATTCAAGCACAAACCAACGCAAAACCCTGAGATTTCCATCTCAGGGTTGTCACTTGGCGCTTATCGAATTTGATAGTGACTTGCACATGAAAAGCCTGTGTTACAGGGCTTATTCAATTCAAAACACAGGTCGATGCTGCGCAAGCTGCTCATCAATCAGGAGCCGCCTGCGCAGAGCGCAGGACGCCGCAACCGCTTTGCCGCATCACTCCTGTAATCACTCGGCCGTGATATGAGCGCTTTTGACGATCTCGGCGTAGCGTGCCTGCTCCTTGCGCACGAACTGGCCGAAATCGGCCGCACTGTCCTTGCCGCTGGCAGCCACGGCGCCTTGCTCGGCCAGCTTGGCCTTGACTTCGGGCGAGGCCAGCACGGCATTGAGCTCCTGGTTGAGCTTGCCGATGATGGGCGCCGGCGTGCGTGCCGGGGCAAAAATGCCGGCCCAGGACACCATCTGGTAACCCTTGAGCGCCGCAGTCTCGGCTACGGTGGGAACGTTGGGCAGCTCGGGCAGGCGGGCGGCCGAGGTCACGGCCAGGGCCTTGAGCTTGCCGCTTTGAATTTGCGGCATGGCGGTCACGCTGATCAGCATGGCCAGATCCACCTGGCCGCCGACCACATCGGTCACGATCTGGCCGCCGCCGCGGTAGGGCACATGCACCAGCTTCATCTGGGCGCGATCGCTGATGCGGGCCATGGCCAGATGCAAGATGGTGCCAATGCCCGAAGTGGCATAGCTGATCTTGTCGGGCTGTTTCTGCGCCAGCGCCGTGAGTTCCTGCAGATTGTTGGCCGGCAGATTGGCGCGCGCCACCAGAATCATGGGCGCGGTGTTGACCATGGCCACGGGGGCCAGGTCCTTGAGTGCGTCATAGCGCACGGCGGCGGGGTTGACCAGTTTGGCAATGGCGATGGGGCTGTCGGCGCCCATGATGAGGTTGTAGCCGTCGGCTGCGGCATGCACGCCCTTGTTCACGCCCAGGGCGCCGCCGGCGCCGGCCACGTTGTCTATCACCACCGACTGGTGCAGGCGCTCGCCCAGCTTTTGCGCGATCAGGCGCGCTGTCACATCCACGCTGCCGCCCGCGCTAAAAGGCACGGTGAGGATGATGGGGCGGGCGGCGGGCCAGGCAGGCTCGGCTGCCTGGACGAGATTCGTGCCCAGGCCTGCAGCCATGAGCAGCGCGCTGAGGCGAAGAGTGAATTTCACGGAGCGTGTTGGAAGCATGATCAGGCCTGTGCGGTAGAGGGATGGGAGAGGTGGGTGCTGCGCAGGGTATCGAACTCAGCGCTCCACTGGCTGCGCAAAGCGCGTTTTTCACTGTCGCTGATCCAGGCCGCATCAATGCCGTTGAGCATGAAGTCCTTGAGATCGTCTATGGAGAAGCCGAAGTCGCAGACCATCTTGCTCCAGGCCCCGGTGGGGTCGATGTGGTGCAGCGTGGGGTCGTCGGTATTGGGGTGCACGCGAATGCCCATGGACGGCATGCGGCGTATCGGGTGATCCAGCGCCCAGCGCTCGGGAGAGAGCGTGCGCAGGTAATAGGAGTTGCTGGGCACGACGGTAAAGACCATGCCCATGTCAGCGCAGCGCTGGGCCAGTTCCGGGTTGTCCACCACGGTGTAGCCGTGGTCTATGCGATCGACCTTGAGCACATCGAGTGCGGTCTGCAGATTGTTCCAGGGCAGGCCGAATTCGCTGGCATGGGCCGTGGTCTTGAGGCCGCTATTTCTGGCCAGCGCATAGGCATCGACAAACATCTCGGGCGGGCGCTCGTTTTCGCGGTAATCGATGCCAATGCCGGGCACTTCGTCGTGGCGGTTGGTCAACATCCATTCCACCATTTGCACGGCGGCGGCGGCCGGTGCTTCGCGGTCGATCGAGGGCACGAGGCGGCCGCGAATGCCGCAGTCTTTTTGCGCATCGGACACGCCGGCCAGAATGGCGGCCTGCGCTGTGGCATAGCTCATGCCCGAGCACTGCACGGTGCCCGTGGGGTTCCAGAAAAACTCGGCATAGCGCACATTGTGGTCGGCAGCGTCCTGCAGGTACTCGTAGGTGATGCGCTGCAGATCGGCCGGCGATTGCAGCAGCCATTCATCCAGGGCCCGCAGCACGCGCAGCACGCCCACGGGCTTTTCGCCACGGGTATAGAAGGCCTCGATTTCCTCCAGTGCCAGCGGTGCCTTGGCGCGTTGCACCAGTTCGATAAAGGTGCTCTTGCGCACTGTGCCCAGCAGATGGCAGTGCAGCTCCATCTTGGGGATGGCGTGGACAAAGGCCGTCAGTTCGGGTGTGGCGCAGGTGGGGGCAGCATTCATGTTCGCCATGGTAGGCGGCGATGAGCTATAAATAAAATGACTTCATTTGATAGGTCTATCGATTGGATTTATGGCAAACCTGCATGCACCCAGCCTGCGCCAGTTGCGCGCCTTTCTGGCCGTGGCCGAAACTGGCAGCTTCAGCCAGGCGGCGCAAGCCCTGTCGCTGACGCAGCCGGCGGTGTCGGCCAGCATTCGCGAGCTGGAGTCTCTGCTGGGCGCCAGACTCATGGATAGAGGCCCCCACCATATGGCGCTGACCGACGCCGGGCGCACGCTGCTGCACGAGGCGCAGTGGCTGGTGGCCAGCTTTGATCGCGGCGTGGGGCAGATGCACGCCATGCTGGCCAGCGGTCAGCAGACCTTGCGCATTGCCTGCCTGCCCTCGGCCATGCATTTGCTGGCGCCGGTGCTGGCACGCTGGCAGGCGCAGAACCCGCAGGTGAAGGTGGAAGTGTCCGATCCGCTGCACGAGGAGCTGATTGCGCAGCTGCGCAGCGGTGCCGTGGATATGGGCATCACCACCGAGCTCGATACGCCTGCGCGCCTGCACACCACGGCGCTGGCCGAAGATGAGCTGGTGGTGTTGCTGCCCCCGGGCCACCGCCTGGCGCAGACCGAGGGCCCGCTGCGCTGGAAGGCTTTGCGTGGCGAGCGCCTGGTGCTGTTTGCGCGTGGCAGCACCTATGAGCTGGCCGTGGCGACCTTGCGCCAGCAGCGCATTGCCATGGGCGATGCCATGCGCATGCGCTACAGCGAATCGCTTTACAGCCTGGTGCAGGCCGGCCATGCGGTAGGCGTGATCTCGCGCCTGTACACCCAGGGCGTGGCCACGCCGGCGCTGCAGGTGCGCTCGCTGACCGCTCCCGTCATCGGTCGGCGCCTGGCGCTGATGCTCAATGGCGAGCCGGCCCAGCAGCGGGCGGTGGTGGCCCAGTGCCGCTCGTTTTTATGTGAGCAGCTATTGGCCGGGGCGTAGCCGGGCAGGGGCTGCAAGCCCGCGCCGCACCGTAAGTGCTTGTGCTGCTGTTTATCCGGTTTTGGGTGTTGCGCTATGGTCTGACCCATGCATGGATCATCTGTCTGGACTCTGGGGCTGCGCAATCTCTGGCGCGATATGCGTGCGGGCGAGCTGCGCCTGCTCATCGTGGCCGTGTTGCTGGCCGTGGCGGCGCTGACCTCGGTCGGTTTTTTTGCCGACCGCCTGCAAGCCGGTTTGCAGCGCGATGCGCGCCAGCTGCTGGGCGGCGATGTGGTGGTGGTCAGCGACAACCCGGCGCCTGCCGCCTTTGTGGAGCAGGCCAAGGCCCAGGGTTTGCAGACCGTGGCCACCAGCAGCTTTCCCACCATGGCACGGGCCGCGCAGGAGCGTGGCGGCAATATCAAGCTGGTGGCGCTCAAAAGCGTGGATCAGGGTTACCCGCTGCGCGGGCAGGTCAGTTTGAGTTCCGGACCGGGTCAGGCCGAGCAGCCGGCCCAGGGCATTCCTGCCGCCGGCACGGTCTGGGTGGATGCGCCCTTGCTGGAGGCCCTGGGCCTGAAGGTGGGCGATGCCCTGCTGCTGGGCGATGGCAGCTTCACCGTCAGCCACACTATCGTCATCGAGCCCGACAAGGGCGCGGGCTTTATGAGCTTTGCGCCGCGCGTGATGATCAACAGTGCCGACCTGCCCGCCACCCGGCTGGTGCAACCGGCCAGTCGCATCACCTACCGCCTGGCGGTGGCGGGCGACGGCAGCCGCAGCGGCGATGCTGCAGCGCAGCGCTATCTGGCCTGGGCGCAGGAGCAGGCCAAGAGCGGCAATATCCACGGCCTGCGCATAGAGTCGCTGGAGAGCGGTCGCCCCGAGATGCGCCAGACGCTGGACCGGGCCGAGAAATTTCTGAGCCTGGTGGCCTTGCTGGCCGCGCTGCTGTCGGCCGTGGCCGTGGCGCTGGCGGCACGCTCTTTTGCCAACAGCCATCTCGATGCTTCTGCCATGCTGCGCGTGCTGGGCCAAAGCCAGCGGCGCATTGCCGGTGCCTACACCGTGGAATTTGTACTCGTCGCTCTGGCTGCCAGCGCTGCCGGCGTGCTGCTGGGCTGGGCGGTACACCATGTGTTTGTCTGGTTGCTGGCCGGGCTGGTGGAGTCGGCCTTGCCCGCGGCCAGCATCTGGCCGGTGCTGTTCGGCATGGGCATGGGCCTGACCCTGCTGCTGGCCTTTGGTTTGCCGCCCGTGCTGCAGCTGGCGCAAGTGCCGCCGCTGCGCGTGATGCGCCGCGATCTGGGGGCGCTCAAGCCTGCATCGCTGCTGGTGCTGGCCGTGGGCGTTGCCGGCTTTGCGGCTTTGCTGATGGTGGTCAGCCGCGATCTGACCTTGGGGTTGATCGCCGTGGGCGGTTTTGCTGCCGCGGCCCTGGTGTTTGCGGGCCTGGCCTGGCTGGGCGTGAAACTGCTGCGCCGCGTTGTTAACGAAAGCACGGCTCCGCGCTGGCTGGTGCTGGCCACGCGCCAGATCTCGGCGCGCCCGGTCTATGCCGTGGTGCAGGTCAGCTCCCTGGCCGTGGGCCTGCTGGCCCTGGTGCTGCTGGTGCTGCTGCGCACCGATCTGATTGCCAGCTGGCGCCAGGCCACGCCGGCCAATGCACCCAATCGCTTTGTGATCAATGTGCAACCCGAGCAGGCACAGGATTTCAAGGGCGCTCTGGCCGCTGCAGGGGTGCAAAGCTATGACTGGTTTCCCATGATTCGCGGGCGGCTGATCGCCGTCAACGGCAAGGAGGTCAGCCCCGAGGACTTCAGCGAAGACCGGGCCAAGCGCCTGGTGGACCGGGAGTTCAATCTCTCCACCACACCTGCCCAGCCCGAGCACAACCAGATCGTGGCGGGGCAATGGACGCCTGGCGAGCAGGGCACGGTCAGCGTGGAAGACGGCATTGCCAAGACCCTGGGCCTGAAGCTGGGCGATACGCTGCGCTTTGACATCGGCGGCGAGCAGAACGAGGCCCGCATCACCAGCTTGCGCAAGGTGGACTGGAGCTCCATGCGCGCCAACTTCTTTGTGATCTACCCCGTGGAGCATCTGGACAACGTGGCCGTCACCTATCTGGCGGCCTACCGCGCGCCCGACGCGCCGGGTTTTGACAATGCGCTGGTCAACCGCTTTCCCAACATCACCAATGTGGACCTGACCAGCACGCTGGCCCAGGTGCAGCGCGTGATGGATCAGGTCATTCGCGCGGTGGAATTTCTGTTTGGCTTCACGCTGGCGGCAGGCCTGGTCGTGCTGTTCGCCTCCGTCACCGGCACGCGCGAGGAGAGGGCGCGTGAGTACGCCATCATGCGTGCCGTGGGTGCCAGAGCTTCGCTGCTGCAGCAGGTGCAAAGCGCCGAGCTGGCCGGCGTGGGCCTGATGGCCGGTTTTCTGGCCAGTTGTGTGGCGCTGGCCGTGGGCTGGGCGCTGGCCCGCTGGGTGTTTGATTTTGAATGGACGGTGCTGTGGTGGGTGCCGCTGGTCGGGGCGTTGGCGGGGGCCTTGCTGGCCTGGCTGGCCGGCTGGTGGGCGCTGCGCGAGGTGCTGCAGCGGCCGGTGATGAGCACCTTGCGCCAGGCTGCGGAATAGGGCTTGCTATTGAATAAATAGCTTCATGCGCTTTATCAATAAGCGGTTGAGGCTGTTTTTATTCAAAATTGTCTTGCGTCAGCGCAGGAGTTGTGCTGCAACGCACAATCCTTGGTAACCGTATTTTTTGCCTTGATCACCCATGCAGATTGAAGAAAAGCCTCCGTTTGACACCCCCTATGAATGGATAGGCGGCGAAGAGAAAGTCCAGGCCCTGGTGGCGCGCTTTTACGATCTGATGGATCTGGAGCCGGCCTACAAGGAGCTGCGCGCCGCCCATGGCAGCACGCTCGACGATGCGCGGCAAAAGCTGTGCTGGTTTCTGAGCGGCTGGCTGGGCGGACCCGACCATTACCAGGAACGCTTTGGACACCCGCGTCTGCGCATGCGCCATATGCCGTTTTCCATCGGCATCCAGGAGCGCGACCAGTGGGTGGCCTGCATGGATCAGGCCATGGCCGAGACTGGCGTGCCCGAGGCGCTGCGCACCCGCCTCAAAGCCAGCTTCATGAACACGGCCGACTGGATGCGCAACCGCGGCGCATAAGGTTCTGGCGCTTGCTTCAAAGCGTCAAATATCCTTCATGACTCTGTCAAAAGCGCTGCCGACACTGCCTGTTTACCAATAAGCAGGGTCAGTCATGCAGGATTTCGATTTGCTTGGCGCAAAGCAGCGCACAGGCGGTTTCCTCTCGGTATTGCAGCTACGCCGCCATGTGTTGACGGTCGTGGGCTGCGCCGCATTGCTGGCCGCCTGTGGCGGCAGCGATGACAGCGGCACAACACCTGTTGCCAGCGAGTCAGCGACGGCTACGCTGGCCGTGCTGGAGACCACGGACTTGCACTTCAATGTACGTAGCTATGACTATTTCAAGCTGGCCGAAGACAAGACCTATGGTTTCGAGCGCACGGCCACGCTGATCCGTGCGGCGCGCAAGGAGTTCGCCAATACGCTGTTGGTGGACAACGGCGACACCATCCAGGGCACGGCCCTGGCCGACTACGAGGCCGAGATCAAGCCCATTGCCTGCACGCAGCAATTGTCCATGTACAAGGCCATGGGCGCGCTGAGCTTCGATGCGGGCACGCTGGGCAATCACGAATTCAACTACGGCCTGCCTTTTCTCAATCAGGTGCTGGGCGGCGGTCTCGACGTGGATGGCGTGGACGCCAGCCAGAAATGCGCGGGCAATGGCTATCCGGCCGTGTTGGCCAATGTCTACAGCAGCAAGACCCGAAAGCCGCTGGTTCAGCCTTATGCCGTGCTGGAACGCACCCTGCTGGCCAAGGGCAGCGATGGCAAGGAAGTCAGGCTGCCGATCAAGATCGGCGTGATCGGCTTCACCACGCCGGGCATCATGAACTGGGACAAGCGCTATCTCGAGGGCAAGGTCTACACCGAGGGTGCGGTGGAAGCGGCCAGCAAATATGTGCCTGAGCTGCGTGCCAAGGGCGCGGATGTGGTGGTGGCGCTGCTGCATGGCGGGCTGGACGGCTCGGCCTATTCGGCCACGATGGAGAACCCCGGCCTGTATCTGTCCAAGGTGGCGGGCATCGATGCCATGGTCATGGGTCACCAGCACAGCGTGTTCCCCGATCTGTCGGCCAAGCCTGCCTACAGCCAGAGCGGTGTGGACAATGCGGCAGGCACCATCAACGGCGTGCCAGCGGTCATGGCCAGCTCCTGGGGCAAGGCTCTGGGCGTGATCCAGCTGCCGCTGCAATGGGACGGCAAGAAGTGGAGCGTGGCCAAGACCGGCAGCAAGAGCGAGCTGCGCAATATCCAGAACAAGGATGCCGCGGGCGGCACGGTGTTTGTGGACGCAGACCCGGCCGTTGCGCCGCTGATCGAGGCACAGCATCAGGCGGCCATCAGCTATGTGAAGACGCCGATTGGCAGCACGGATTTCCGCATGAGCACGCTGTTTGCCGATGTGGGCGATCCCGGTGCCATCCAGATCGTCAACCAGGCCCAGCAGGCTTATGTGGCCAATTACATCAAAGCCAATCTGGCACAGTACGCCAGCCTGCCCGTGCTGTCGGTGAGCGCACCGTTCAAATCGGGCTTCCAGGGCGGCAAGGACTTCACCGATGTGGCTGCTGGCCCGCTGGCCATCAACAACGCGGCCGACCTGTATCTGTATCCGAACACCGTGTATGCGGTGAAGGTCAACGGAGCCGACATCAAGAGCTGGCTGGAGGCTGCTGCCAAGCGCTTCAACCAGATCGACGTGAGCAAGACGGCAGAGCAGCCCTTGATCAGCAGTTTCCCGGGCTACAACTTCGACATGTTCACCACCGCCGATGTGCAGTACGAGATCGATGTGACCCAGCCCCTGGGCAGTCGCATCAAGAACCTGAGCTATCTGGGCAAGCCCATGGATACGGCGCAAGAGTTTGTGATCGCCACCAACAACTACCGCGCCACCAGCGGTGCCAGCTTTATCCCCAAGCTTGATGGCTCGTCCGCCATCTGGGCATCGCCCGACACGAACCGCGATGTGGTGATCGAGTATGTGCGCAAGAACCCGCAGATCACCAGAGCGATCAATGGCTCAGCCAAGAGCTGGCGCTTTACCAAGGTGACGACGGCCGGTCCGGTGGTGTTCAGCTCGGGTGCTGGCGCTTTGAGCGTGGCCCAGGCCGCGGGCCTGACCGGAGTGGCCGTGCTGGCGGCCGATGATGGCTCCGGCAAGGGTATGGGTAAATATCAGCTCGATCTGTCCAAATAAGTTCGGGAGCAATGTGATCGCCGCCGTGGCTGTATGGGCCACGGCGGCTTTTTTGTGACTGGCTATGATGCGAGAAATTATTCAGGGAGAAGAGGGTATGACGGCATTTATCGCCTTGGCTGTAGTGGTGGTGATCGTGATCTGGGCTGTTGCCCTCTACAACCGCTTGCGCACCAGCAAGAACGAGGTGGAGAACGCCTTCGCCCAGATCGATGTGCAGCTCAAGCGCCGCCACGACCTGATTCCCAATCTGGTGGAAGTGGCGCGCGGCTATATGCAGCACGAGGCTCAGACGCTGGAAGCCGTGACCCGCGCCCGTGGCGAGGCCGTGGGTGCGGCAGACAAGGCACGCCAGCAGCCCGGTCAGGCCCAGGCCATGGGGGCGCTGATGGCGGCCGAGCAGGCGCTGGGCGGGCAGATGGGCCGGCTGATGGCGCTGGCCGAGGCCTACCCCAGCCTCAAGGCCGATGCGCGCATGCAGCAGCTGAGCGAGGAGATTGCCAGCACCGAAAACCGCATCGGCTTTGCACGCCAGGCTTTCAACGATCAGGTGCTGGAGTTCAACAACCACTGCGGTCAGTTTCCCGATCTGATCGTGGCCCGTCTGGCGGGCTTTGTGCACATGGAGATGCTGGCCTCCACCCAGAGCGCACAGGAGCGTCTGGCTCCCCAGGTCAGGTTCTAAACCCGTGAAGTTCTGGGAGCGACAACGTCAGGCCAGGCGCAGCACGCGCTGGCTGCTGATGGCGTTTGCCCTGTGCGTGCTGGCCGTGGTGGCATCGGTGCATTTCGGCCTGATGCTGGCCTGGTGGCTGGGCACCCGGCTGTTGGGCGGCTGGGACTATCCGGCCGGTTTTGCGGCCGTCAATGTGGGGGTGACCTTGCTGCTGGTTCTGGGCGGCTGGTGGGTGGAGACCGATCAGCTGCGCAGCGGCGGGCGCAAGTTGGCGGTAAGAGTGGGTGCGCGCCAGGCCCAGCCCGGCGGCTCGCTGGCCGAGCAGCAGCTGTGCAACATCGTGGCCGAGATGTGTATTGCCGCCCGGCTTTCGCCGCCCCAGGTCACGGTGCTGGCGCGCACCCAGGCCATCAACGCTTTTGCTGCGGGCTGGGATGCCGAAGATGCCATCATCGCCGTGACCCAGGGCGCACTCGAACAACTGAGCCGCGAGGAAATGCAGGGACTGGTGGCACATGAGCTGTCCCATCTGAGCGAGGGCGATACCCGGCTCAACATGCAGCTGGCCGGCATGGTTTACGGGCTGGAGCTGATCCATAACTTCGGTCAGAGCATGCGTGAGCGTGACAGCGTTTTCACCCAGTGGTTTGGTGCCTTCATTCAGGCGGCCGGCTTTGTGGGCTGGTTCAGCGGCCAGCTTCTGAAGGCTGCGGTCTCGCGCCAGCGCGAACATCTGGCCGATGCGCGTGCCGTGCAATGGACGCGCAGCAAGGACGGCCTGGGCGGCGTGCTGCGCAAGGTCATGACACAGCGCCAGCAGGCCAGGCAGCAGTTCGGCAGCTGGCAGGCCGATGTAAGAAGCCATGTGGGTCTGGACCACCGCACGCTGCAGCACATGCTGCTGACGGAAACCCCGCACGCCAGCCGTCTGGAAGACTGGCTGGAGTCGCACCCTCCGCTGCAGGAGCGCGTGCGCCGCATCTACGGGCGCGATATGCAGGCCCTGCCTTTGCCGGTCAATACCGTGCCCCAGGGGCGGTAGTTAAGAGGTTTTTGGCCTCAATCCCAATGGCTGTAAGCGCTAGCAGCTATCAATATCGGAATGCTGCCTAGAAAAGCTGGCGTTTGCCGGGCTGCAGCAGCACGACCAGGGCGCCGGCTCCGCCTTCGGCTGGGCGGGCCTGCACAAATGCCAGCACTTCTTTTTTCTGCACCAGCCAGCGCTGGACCTTGGATTTGAGCACCGGCATGCGGCCCGGCGAGCCCAGGCCCTTGCCGTGAACAATGCGCACGCAGCGTATGCCGGTGCGGTGCGACAGGCGTATGAACTGGCCCAGCGCCTCGCGGGCTTCGTCGGAGCGCAGGCCGTGCAGATCGAGCTGGCGCTGAATGCTCCACTGCCCGCCGCGCAGCTTGCGCGTGACTTCGAGTCCTATGCCGGGGCGGCGAAAGCTCAGCTGGTCATCCACGTCCAACAAGGTGCTGACGTCGAATTCGTCGCTCATGGCCTCGCGCAGCACGTTCTGCTCGTCCAGCACCAGTTGCAGCGGCAACGGCGCCGGCGGTGGCACCTGAAAGCTCACGGCG
Organism: Comamonas aquatilis; assembly: GCF_965139575.1. Classification (NCBI taxonomy): domain Bacteria; kingdom Pseudomonadati; phylum Pseudomonadota; class Betaproteobacteria; order Burkholderiales; family Comamonadaceae; genus Comamonas; species Comamonas aquatilis. The sequence goes on from NZ_CBCSIW010000012.1 coordinate 63,648, forward strand.
TTGCGGGCGCGCAGCTGTTCGACCTTGCCAACGCTGAGCACGAACAGATTGCGCTCGCGCTCTTTGGCGGCGCGGGCCTGGGCCTGTGCCAGTGCCCGGGCTTCGGCATGTTCGCGGGCGAGCTTGAGCTGGCGCGAGATACCGGCCAGATCCTGCAGGGAGCGGTGGGCGTGGATCACAGCAAGCCCTCCTCGGCCATGGACAGGGCTGCGCCCGGCGCCACGATGACATGGTCAAGCACGCGCACGTCCACCAGGGCCAGAGCCGATTGCAGGGTTTGCGTCAGGGACTTGTCGGCAGCGCTGGCCTGCACGCTGCCGCTGGGATGGTTGTGGGCCAGGATGACGGCACCGGACTGGTGGTGCAGGGCGCGCAGCACCACTTCTCTGGGGTAGACCGAGGTCTGGGTCAGCGTTCCGCGAAACATCTCTTCCAGGGCCAGCAAACGGTTTTGACTATCAAGAAACAACACGGCAAATACTTCATGGGGCTTGGCGGCCAGGTGCAGCTGCAGGAACTGCTTGACGGCCTCGGGCGAGGCGAACACGTCGCGCTCGCGCAGCGGCTGGGCCGTGGCGCGGCGGGCCAGCTCCAGCACCGCCATCAGCTCGGCGCGCTTGGCAGGGCCCAGGCCTTTGACGGCCCCCAAATCCTGGTAACTGGCGGCCAGCAGTCCGGCCAGTCCGCCGGCGCCCGGTAGCCTGAGCAGCTCATCGGCCAGCTGCAGCACCGTCTTGCCGGCCATGCCGGTGCGCAAAACAATGGCCAGCAGCTCGGCATCCGACAGCGCAGCCGCGCCCCGCTGCGCGAGCTTTTCGCGCGGCTGGCAATCTGCTGGCAAGTCTTTGATCGGCATGGATTTTTGGGCGGGGCAGGGGAGGCGATGGGCGGCAATCCTTGGCACAGCTCACGGGGGCACAGAGGTTATAGGCTCGCTCTTACAATATGGGCCAGTTTATCGGGACTTTCATGACCACAAGCGCAACCCCTTCGGATCTGCCCGTCGTACAGGCTGGCTCTTTTCTCACGCTGCACTACCGCCTGGCCGGCCCGGCCGGTGATGTGATCAATACCTTCAACGACAAGCCTGCCACGCTGTCGCTGGGTGCTGGCGAGCTCTCGCCCGCCATGGAAGATCAGCTGATCGGCCTGGTTGAAGGCGCGCACACCACCTTCGAGCTGCCCGCTGGCGCGGCTTTTGGCGAGCGCAATGCCGACATGATGCAGTGGGTGGCACGCAAGCTGATGAATGAGCTGGGCGATCCGCACGAGCAGTACACCGCCGGCGATGTGGTGCAGTTCCCCACGCCAGACGGCCTGGGCAGCTATGCCGGTGCCGTGGTGCAGGTGCGCGAAGACGGCGCCGTGCTGTTTGACTTCAACCACCCGCTGGCCGGCCAGCCGGTCACGTTTGAAGTGAAGCTGATCGGAGTGCTCTGACGTGGTGGGCGCCAAGGAAATCCTGCTGGCCGAGCCGCGCGGCTTTTGCGCCGGCGTGGACCGGGCCATCGAGATCGTGGAGCGGGCGCTGGCCAAGTTCGGCGCGCCGATTTATGTGCGCCACGAGATCGTGCACAACACCTTTGTCGTCAACGATCTCAAGACCAAGGGCGCTATCTTCATTGAAGAGCTGGACGACGTGCCGCCCGGCGCCACCCTGGTGTTCAGCGCCCATGGCGTGAGCAAGGCCGTGCAGCAAGAGGCGCAGCAGCGCGGCTTCTCCATCTTTGACGCCACCTGCCCCCTGGTCACCAAGGTGCATGTGGAGGTGGCCAAGCTGGCCAAAGAGGGCTATGAGTTCCTCATGATCGGCCACAAAGGCCACCCCGAGGTGGAAGGCACCATGGGTCAGCTGTCCGAAGGCATTCACCTGGTGGAAGACGAGGCCGATGTGGCCACCGTGGCACCGCGCCAGACCGAAAAGCTGGCCGTGGTGACGCAGACCACCTTGAGCGTGGACGACGCTGCCGGCATCATGGCTGCCATCCGTGCCCGCTTTCCGCAGGTGCGCGAGCCCAAGCAGCAAGATATTTGCTACGCCACGCAAAACCGACAGGACGCCGTCAAGGTGTTGGCGCCGCAGACCGATGTGCTGATCGTGGTGGGCAGCCCCACCAGCTCCAATAGCAACCGCTTGCGCGAGCTGGCCGACCGCCTGGGCACGCCTGCCTATATGGTGGACAACGCCGGCGAGCTCAAGGAAGAGTGGTTTGTCGACGCCGCCCGCGTGGGCCTGACGGCCGGCGCTTCGGCTCCCGAGGTGCTGGTCAACGAGGTGATTGCCCGCATCAAGCAGCTGGGTGCGGTGGCTGTGCGCAAGATGGACGGCATCGAGGAGACCATCAAGTTCCCCCTGCCCAAAGGTTTGAAGATCGATGCGGCCACAGGGCTGGAGATCGAAGTGCGCAAGGCACCCGAGACCGGTCACTGAAACGCCATAACAATTTCATAGCGCCTTGCGCTGGTCTTTCATGGACTTTGAGCTGGAAACAATTCAAATCCGAGCAAAGATCGGCGCAAGGCGCTTTGTTATTCATAGCAAGAACCCATTTTTAATCTCTCGATTGCGGCAGCTGCGCCACAGACCAAGCCCTTGGCCGGGTGCCGGGTCCGGCCAGTCGCTCTAAAATCGCCCTCTATGCTCGACATTCAACTTCTCCGCAAAGACCTGGACTCGGTCGTCGCCCGACTGCTGACCCGCAAGAACCCTCAAGCCTTCCTGAATGTGGAAGTCTTCAAGGCGCTGGAATCCGAACGCAAGTCCATCCAGACGCGCACCGAGGAGCTGCAGTCCAAGCGCAACCAGCTGTCCAAGCAGATCGGCATGCTGATGGGCAAGGGCGAGAAAGACGCCGCCGAAGCCGCCAAGGCCGAAGTCGCCACCTTGAAGACCGAGCTGGAACAATCGGCCACGCGTCTGGAACAAATCCAGACCGAGCTGCAAGCCATGCTGGTCGCCGTGCCCAATCTGCCGCATGAATCCGTGCCCTTGGGTGCCGACGAAACCGGCAATGTGCAAGTGCGCAGCTGGGGCACGCCCAAGACCTTCGACTTCGAGGTCAAGGACCATGTCGATCTGGGCACGCCCCTGGGTCTGGATTTTGAAGCCGGCGTCAAGCTGACCGGCTCGCGCTTCACCGTGATGCAGGGCCAGATTGCCCGCCTGCACCGCGCTCTGGCCCAGTTCATGGTCGATCTGCAGACCGAAGAGCATGGCTATACCGAATGCTATGTGCCTTATATCGTCAACAGCGATTCGCTCAAGGGCACGGGCCAGTTGCCCAAGTTTGAAGGCGATCTGTTTGCGGCCAACAAGGGCGGTCAGGATGCCGAACCGGTGCCCGATACCGCGGCGCTGTATCTGATCCCCACTTCCGAAGTGCCGCTGACCAATCTGGTGCGCGACGAAGTGCTGGCCGAAGACCGCCTGCCCATCAAGCTCACGGCGCACAGCCCCTGCTTCCGCTCCGAAGCCGGCTCCGCAGGCCGCGACACACGTGGTCTGATCCGCCAGCACCAGTTCGACAAGGTCGAGATGGTGCAGATCGTGCATCCCGAAAAGAGCTACGAAGCGCTGGAAGAAATGACGGGTCACGCCGAGGCCGTGCTGCAAAAGCTGGGCTTGCCTTACCGCGTGATGAGCCTGTGCACGGGCGATATGGGCTTTGGCGCGGCTAAGACCTATGACCTGGAAGTGTGGCTGCCTGCGCAAGACACTTTCCGTGAAATCAGCTCGGTCAGCAACTGCGAAGCCTTCCAGGCCCGCCGCATGCAGGCCCGCTTCAAGAATGCCCTGGGTAAGAACGAACTGGTACACACCCTGAATGGTTCCGGCTTGGCCGTAGGCCGCACGCTGGTGGCTGTTTTGGAGAATTACCAGAACGCCGACGGCTCCATCACCGTGCCCGAAGCTTTGGTTTCCTATATGGGCGGCAAAACTTTGCTGAAAGCCTGATTTTTTAGGCTATAATTTCAGCTTCGACACAGGAGAGGTGGCAGAGTGGTCGAATGTACCTGACTCGAAATCAGGCGTAGTAGCAATACTACCGTGGGTTCGAATCCCACCCTCTCCGCCATATACGCCGTTTGCCATAGGCTCTCGGTTATAGCAAGGAAACCCGCTCACGCGGGTTTTTTTGTTTCTGCTCTCAAGTCATGAAAAAAGGCCCAAACCAGATGGTTGGGCCTTTTTGTTTGTCTGCCTTGTTTGCGTTGCGGCTCAGGGTTTGAAGGCGATGGCCAGCAGCACAAAGGCGGCCATCCAGGCGGTTTCCACGAGCAGCAGCAGAAACGGGCGCCAGCCCGCTTGTGCCAGCTGTTTGAACGAGGTCTTCATGCCCAGGGCTGCAATGGCCAGCACCAGACAGTTTTTGGACATATCGGTCAGCTGCAGCTGCAGCATGGCCGGTACCCAGCCCAGCGAGTTGACGCAGACCAGCGCCACGAACACCCACAAAAACCAGGGCACCAGCGGCGGCTTTTTGCCCGAGTGCTGCTCTTGCGCGGCTTCGCGCTGCTTTTTGAACAGAGCGGAGACCACGACCACAACCACGGCCAGCATGGAGACGCGAAACAGCTTGACGATGGTGGCGTAGTCACCCGTGGTCTGGTCGATGGTGTAGCCGGCACCCACCACCTGGGCCACGTCATGAATGCTGCCGCCGATGAAAAGACCGGCCATTTCGGGCGGCAGCCCCAGGGCGCGGGCAATCAGCGGGTACAGGACCATGGCGACGGTAGAGAGCACCGTCACCGTGACCACGACCATGAGGGTGAAGCGGTCGCTGTTCTTGTCGCGGGGCAGAACGGCCGAGATGGCCAGCGCTGCCGAGGCACCACAGATGGCCACTGCGCCGCCGGACAGAACGCCTTGCGGCCGTGTCATGCCCAGGCGCCTGCCGAGAAAGTAGCCGCAAAAAATGGTCGTCAGCACGGCGGCGATGACGATCAGGGCCGTGCTCCATCCAAGGCCGGCAATCTGGGTGGCCGTGATGCGAGCTCCCAGCAGACCCACGCCCAGGCGCAGCACGGCGCGCGCGCAAAACTCGATGCCGGGCTTGGTTTTGGCGTCCTGGCTCAGAAAGTGAAAAGCCACGCCAAAGAACAGCGCATACAGCAGCTGCGGCCCGCCATGCAAGGTGGAGACAAAGGTCGCTGCCAGGGCAATCACGCCGGAGAGCGCGATGCCTGGCAAAAGCCCCAGATGCTGAAGCGCGCGCGGCGCTGGCTCCATCCGGGGTAGTGGGGCGCTGGCAGGGGCGTTGGCTTGTCCCATCACGACTCCTTACCGGCCCGGGGCGCGGGACTGGCAAGCACGGCCAGCGCACAGGAGGCAATGCGGCTGGCCACGGAGTCGGAGCGGCTGGTCAGCACAATCGGTACGCGCATGCCGAGCACCAGACCTGCGCACTCGGCATTGGCCATGTAGACCAGCTGCTTGTAAATCATGTTGCCGGCTTCGAGGCTGGGAACCAGCAGCACGTCGGGCCGTCCTGCGACGTCCGAGACAATGCCTTTGTTGTGAGCCGAATGCAGCGAGATGGCGTTGTCATAGGCCAGCGGGCCGTCAAAAATGCCTCCCGTGATCTGACCGCGGTCTGCCATCTTGCACAGGGCGGCGGCGTCAATGGTGCCGGGAATGGCAGGGTTGACGGTTTCCACTGCCGAGAGCACGGCCACGCGGGGGCGGTCTATGCCTATGGCATGGGCCAGGTTCACTGCGTTCTGTGCGATGTCCCGCTTGTCCATCAGGCTGGGGAAGATGTTGACCACGCAGTCCGTCATCAGCAAAGGTCGGTCGTAGCCGGGGATGTCCATGACGAAGACATGACTGGCGCGGCAGTTGCCGCGCAGGCCTGCTTCGCGTGCCACGGCAGCGCCCAACAGATCGTCGCTGTGCAGGCTGCCTTTCATCAAGGCACTGGCCAGACCGTCGCGGCACAGGGCTGCTGCCTGTGCGGCGGCTGCCCGCGCATCGTCGGCGGTGGCATGAATTTCTGCGCCGGACAAATCCAGTCTGGCGGCTTTGGCTGCGGCTTCAATACGATCTTGCGGGCCGACCAGCAGAGGCTTGATCAGACCGGTGTCGGCTGCCTGCATGGCGGCTTGTAGAGAGCCAGCATCGCAGGGATAGGCCACGGCCACGGTGATGGGGCCTTTGGCTAGCGCGCGCTCTTGCAGTTGCTGAAGGTGGGGACGGGGCGTGGCAGTGGTCTCGGCGGCTGCCACGGCGAGGGAGGTGATGGATGCCATGGAGGTTCCTGTCGAAAGTCAGAAAAAAACCCCACGAAGTCGGACTCCGTGGGGTTGCCTGGTTTAGACGTAGTCTTTGTACTTTTCCAGCAAGCGCACGGGCTTGGCCAAAGCGTCGCGGCGGAACGGATCGCCCAGTTCGCGGGTGCACATGATTTCGATCACGCAGGTCTTGCCTTCCTTCATCTGCATGTCGATGGCTTTTTGCAGTGCCGGGCCCACGTCCTCGATGTTGTCCACCACGATGCCTTCGGCACCCATGGCCTTGGCGATGTCGGAGAAGCTTTCGCTTTCCAGCTCGCCGGCCACAAAGCGGCGGTTATAGAAGTCCACCTGGTTCTTCTTTTCCGCACCCCACTGGCGGTTGTGGAACACCACGGCAGTGACGGGAATGTCGTGGCGCACGGCGGTCATGATTTCCATCATGCTCATGCCCCAGGCGCCGTCGCCGGCGTAGGCAATGGCTGGACGCTCGGGGGCTGCGCACTTGGCACCGATGATGGTGGGCAGGGCGTAGCCGCAGTTGCCAAAGCTCATGGGAGCGAAGAAGCTGCGTGGCTCGTCGAAGCGCAGATAGCTGTTGGCCACCGAGTTGATGTTGCCGATGTCGGTAGACACCATGGCGCGTGCCGGCATGGCTTTTTCCAGCTCACGCAGCACTTGGCGGGGGTGCAGATAGGTACCACCGGTAGGTGTGCGCTCATTCTTGGCCTCTTCAATCATGTCCAGGCTGTAAGGGTCGCGCTCGTGGGTCCACTCGTCGAGTTCCTTTTCCCAGGCATGCTTTTCGGATGCAATGGTGTCGGCACGTGCGGCCTTGGTTGCGTCGCAGTTCAGCGTCACATTCGCCAGGCGCTTGGTTAGCTCTGCAGCCACGGCCTTGGCATCGCCATTGATGCCCACGGAGATCTTCTTGACCAGGCCCAGATTGGTGTGGTCGGCTTCGACCTGGATGATCTTGGCCGTCTTGGGCCAGTAGTCCATGCCGTGCTGGGGCAGGGTGCCGAAGGGACCCATGCGCGAGCCCAGTGCAATCACCACGTCGGCCTGAGCGATCAGCTTCATGGCTGCCTTGGAGCCCTGGTAGCCCAGAGGGCCGGCCCACAGCGGATGCTTGGCGGGGAAGGCGTCATTACGCAGATAGCCGGTTGCCACGGGAGCGCCCAGACGTTCGGCCAGTTGCTGTGCTTCCTGCACGGCATCGCCCATCACCACGCCGCCACCGGCCAGGATCACGGGGAACTTGGCGGTCTTGAGCAGTTCCACGGCAGCCTGCAGGCTTTGCTCGCCGCCATGGCCGCGGTCCACACGCATGGGCTTGGGAATCTCGCACTCGATTTCGCCGTAGAAATAGTCACGGGGAATGTTCAGCTGGGTGGGGCCCATTTCGGACATGGCGCGGTCAAACACGCGGCCCGTGAACTCGGCCATGCGCTTGGGGTTGCAGACATGACCTTGGTACTTGGTGAACTCCTGAAACATGGGCAGCTGATTGGCTTCCTGGAAGCCGCCCAGACCCATGCCCATGGTGCCGGTTTCGGGCGTCACGATCACGACCGGGCTGTGCGCCCAGAACGCTGCGGCAATGCCGGTAACGCAGTTGCTGATGCCGGGGCCGTTCTGGCCGATCACCACGCCATGGCGACCGGAGACGCGGGCATAGCCGTCGGCCATGTGGGCTGCACCTTGCTCGTGCACCACGGGGATGAGGCGAATGCCTGCAGGAGCAAAGATGTCCATGGCGTCCATGAAGGCCGAGCCCATGATGCCGAACATCTCGCTGACGCCATTGGCGACACAGGTCTCCACGAATGCTTCAGAAGGGGTCATCTTTTGAACGCCTTCAACCACCTTACGATTGTCAGTAGCAGCCATCTTTGTCTCCTTTGAAAATTTGGAACTTATCGTTTCGAAAAAAGAAATCGCGATGCCAGTTTAGGGCATTTTTTTGTCGAAGTGCAAATAAATTTCTTTTTTCGGAATAAATTGACTCGAAAAATGGAAATTACTATGATCGATGACGATATGAAGAACAGCGAAGAAACCAACTCGGCTCGCCTTGACGGAGACACGCCCAACCTGCGTTTGTTTGCGTTGCTGGAAGCCGTTGCCCAGAAAAACGTGCCATTCACCCTGCAAGCCATGGTGGAAGAGACGGGTCTGCCCAAGCCGACCATGCACCGCATGCTTTCCCAGCTGGAAAGCGCAGGCATCTTGCAAAGGGATGGCAATGGACGTCACTACGGCACGGGTCAGCGCCTGATGCGTCTGGCGGAAAGCGTGTTGCTCAACAACACCACGCATGGCGCGCGGCATGCGGTGCTGACCCAGCTGGTGCACGAGCTGGGCGAGAGCTGCAACATCACCGCTTTCTCGGGCAGCGAGGTCTTGTATCTGGACCGTGTGGAGACGCCGGCCCCGCTGCGCTTTTATCTGCACCCGGGCTCGCGCGTACCGGCGCACTGCTCGGCCACGGGCAAGCTGTTCCTGAGTCAGATGGCGCCGGCGCAGCGCCGCAGGCTGTTGTCCAACGTGCCGTTGGAAGCCTTCACCGGCAACACCTTGACGACTTTCGAGGCCCTGGAGCAGGAGCTCGAGCAGGTGCGCGAACAGGGCTATGCGTTTGACAACGAAGAGTTTCTGCCGGGGTTGCTGTGCCTGGGCGTGCTGGTGCCGGCACCCAATGGCAGCTCCAACATGGGGCTGGCCGTGCAGGCACCCATCATGCGTTTTTCCAAGGAGAAAGCCCTGTCCTTTCTCCCCAAGCTGCAGGCGGCCGTCGCGGCGATCGCCCGCATCAATGATGAAATTTCACCGGAAGCCGACGATGACTGACCTGAGCTTGCTGCAGCCTACCCGTACCGTGAGCGTGCGTGATGTTTTTGGCATTGATACGGACATGAGCGTGCCTGCTTTCGCAGAGCGAACCGAGCATGTTCCGGCCATTGACAAAGCCTACCGCTTGAACCCGCAAGTGACGCAAGCCATTTTGGCGGGCTTCGCGCACAACCGGCGCGTAGTGATACAGGGCCTGCACGGCACAGGAAAATCCACGCACATAGAGCAGGTGGCTGCCCGGCTGAACTGGCCTTGCGTACGGGTGAATCTGGACGGCCATATCAGCCGTCTGGATCTGGTGGGCAAGGACACCATCGTGCTGCAGGAAGGCAAGCAGGTGACGCAGTTTCAGGAGGGCATTCTTCCCTGGTCCTTGCAGCGGCCCGTGGCCATTGTGTTTGATGAGTACGATGCGGGCCGGCCGGACGTGATGTTCGTCATCCAGCGTGTGCTGGAGCGCGAAGGCCGCTTCACCATGCTCGATCAAAAGCGGGTGATCCAGCCCCATCCGTATTTCCGCCTGTTTGCGACCATGAACACCCTGGGCCAGGGCAATCTCAATGGGCTCTATCACGGCACGCAACTGCTCAACCATGCACAGCTCGATCGCTGGAATCTGGTGACCAGCTTGAACTATCTGGAGCCTGCCGAAGAGGCCGCCATTGTGCTGGCCCGTGTGCCGGAGATGGATACGCCGCAGGGGCGCAAGCGGGTGGACGCCATGGTGGCGCTGGCCGGCCTGACGCGCAGGGGTTTCTCAGTGGGAGATCTGTCCTTGCTGATGTCGCCACGTTCGGTGATTACCTGGGCCGAGAACATTTCCATCTTCAACGATCTGAAACTGGCGTTCGAGCTGTCTTTCCTCAACAAATGCGAGCCTGCCGAGCGCGCCATCGTGACCGAATATTTTCAGCGCTGTTTTGGCCAGGAACTGGCGCGGACCGAGGAGCCTGCTCTGGCGTTCCTGCATGAGCACTGAAACGCCAATCTCTGCTTCGCAGTCCCAGATGGAAGCCTGGGGCGGAGCCATGCTGCGCGCCATGACGGGTGACGATTCGCTGCAATGGAGCGGGCAAACGCTTTATCGCGGCACCAATCCCTTGCCTCAGCTTGCGGCCCACCACAGCGATGTGCCGCTGCTTCAGACGGATCAACGTGGTTTGCTGGACAGCATGGGTTTGCGCCTGCATTTGAGCGACGGGGCCTTGCACCAACAGCATTTGCCCAAGGATCCGGTAGAGCGCATGGTGTTCGAGCTGCTGGAGCAGTTGCGGGTCGAGAGTCTAGTGCCCGAGGCCTGGCCCGGGGCGCGCGAGAATATGCGCCAGCGCTTTTTGCACTGGTGCCAGGCCTTTATGGATTCCGGTTTGACGGAAAGCAGCCTGGGCATCTTGCTGTTCACGGTGGCCATCACGGCCTGGAGCCGGCTGACAGGTCATGAAATACCGGAGAGCATGGGTGATCTGGTGGAGTCCACCCGCCTGTCCATGGCCACGCAACTGGGGTCGCAATGGGTTCAGTTGCGGCGCCTGCGGGAGCAGCAGCGGCAGTTTGTCGTGCCAGCCTTGGCGGTCAGCCGTTGGGTAGGACAAGCCGTGCGCGCGGCGCAGGAAGAGGCACCTCGTGGTGCCGGCGGCCCCAAGCGTCGCAGCAATTTCGCCTTGCCGCTGCATTTTGAATCTCAGAGCCTGGATGAGCTGCCTATGGCTCAAAGCGGCGACAGCCGGGCCTGGGCCAGTACGGCGCAAAGCTACCGGGTTTTAACGCGCGAATTTGACCGGGAGGTCGCTGCCAGTGAATTGATACGCGCGGTGCAGCTGGCGCAATTTCGAGAACAGATGGATGAGGAACTGGCCCGCTCCGGCTTGCAGCATGCAGGACGGCTGGCGCGCTATCTGCAGCAGCGCCTGGCAACGTCGCAGCGCGACGGCTGGAAGTTTGCGCAGGAAGAAGGCTATCTGGATGGCAACCGCCTGTCCCAGCTGGTCACGGATCCCCAGCAGCGGGCCATTTTCAAAGACGAAATGCAGCGCCCGCTCAACGAGACGGCCGTCACCATTCTCATGGACTGCTCAGGCTCGATGAAAGCGTACGCCAAGCCCCTGTCCTTGCTGCTGGATGTGCTGGGTCGGGCTCTGGAGATGGCCGGTGTGGCGGTGGAGATACTGGGATTTTCCTCTCAGGCTTGGAATGGAGGCCGAGCGCGCAAGCAGTGGCAGCGCGCCGGACGGCCGGAATTTCCGGGTCGCCTCAATGAGCGCCTGCACATTGTCTTCAAAGATGGTGCCAAGCCCTGGCGTCATGGCCGCCATGGTGTGGCCGCCCTGCGCAAACCCGATATCTTTCGCGAAGGCATTGATGGTGAAGCGGTGGAGTGGGCCTGCCAGCGGCTGATGACGCGCTCCACAAGGCGGCGCATTTTGCTGGTGATCTCGGATGGTTGCCCCATGGACACGGCAACGCATCAGTGCAACGACGAGCACTATCTGGATCAGCACCTGAGGCAAGTGCTGGCCGCGCAAGAGCGCATGGGGGACGTGAAGGTTTGCGCCTTGGGTGTCGGCCTGGACCTGGGCGTGTTCTACCGTCAACGGCTGGCCATCGATCTGCATCAGGACATAAACGAGGCTTTGCTGTACTCGGTGGCCGAGTTGCTGTGCCAACGATGAAAGAGATGGATAGGGCTATCCATCTCTCTAGCTAAGCCGGCTGACGGCTGACCAGCCTCTTGAAATCAAGCCATCAAAGCGAGAAAGCGCACTATCTGGACCAAATCTGCTTGTGAAACCGCCCCCGGCAGATGCACTGGCGGGGGCGGTTTACACATGGCGCAAGCAGCGAGCTTACATGCGTCCCTTCCATGGAACCAGACGCTTTTCTACCCAGCGCATGAACAGGTCAAAAACATAGGCAATCACTCCGATGACGATGATGCCCATGATCACGATGTCGGTGCGCAGGAAGTTCGAGGCGTTCAGCACCATCTGACCCAGGCCCACGTTTGCCGCCACCATTTCAGCAGCCACCAGCGTCGTCCAGCCAAAGCCGATGGCGATGCGCATGCCCACCAGAATGTCCGGCAGGGCGGCCGGCAGGATCACGTGGCGGATCACTTGCAAGTAGCTTGCGCCCATCGAATACGCGGCATTGATTTGCTCCTGTGCCGCGCTGCGCATGCCCGAGCGCGCCGCCAGAGCCAGGGGGGCGAAGCAGCTCAGGAAGATCAACAGAATCTTCGGTGTTTCATCGATGCCGAACCAGATGATGATCAGCGGCAGATAAGCCAGCGGCGGCAGCGGGCGGTAGAACTCGATGGGTGGATCGAAGATGCCGCGTGCGACGCGTGACATGCCCATCGCAATGCCCAGCGGCACGGCAATGATGAAGGCCAGCCAGAAGGCCACAGTCACGCGCAACAGACTGGCGGAGAAGTGCTGCCACAGCGGTTTGTCGTTGGCCTGTCCGGTCAGATATTCATAGAACTGCTGGAAAACCGCCTGTGGACTGGGCAGGAACAAGGGTTTGACCCAGCCGAGATTGGTGGCCGCGAACCACAGTGCCAGCAGCACGATCACGGTGACTATGCTGATGCCCACGCTGGAGCCTTCGCCAGGGACCTTGAAGCGGCTGGTTTTCACCGGTCCCGATGCCAGTGCCGTCGGTGCTTTGGGTTGCGCGCGCGCTGTCGTGGGGGGCAGATGGTTCATTTGGACTGCTTCAGACATTTGCAGGCTCCCTATGGTGGATCAGACTCAGAACTTCTTCGCGCATCCGGATGAAGTCAGGGCGCGACTTGACGGCACGGGCATCGCCGGTGCGCAGAAATTCATGACAGAACGGCATGTCGTCGTAGACATGCGAGATGCGCCCGGGGCTGGGGCTCATGACGATCAGGCGGCTGGCCAGAAACAGGGCCTCTTCCACCGAGTGGGTGATGAAGAACACCATCTTGTTGGTGGCCTTCCATACCCGCAGCAAAATTTCCTGGACCTGCTCGCGCGTGAAAGCGTCGAGTGCGCCCATGGGTTCATCCATCAGCAACAGAGCGGGGTCGTTGGCCAGCGCACGGGCAATGCCCACGCGTTGCTGCATACCGCCAGACAGTTCATACACGGCGCGCTGGGCGTATTTCTCCAAACCGACCAGGCCCAATTTTTCCTGCGCGATCTGCGTGCGTTTTTTCAGGTCCATGCCGCGCATGCGCAAGCCCAGTGCGACGTTGTCGATCACATTGAGCCATGGCATCAGCGCATGTTTTTGAAACACCACGCCTTGATTGGCGCCCGGACCTTGGATGGGTTTTCCGTCCAGCAGGATCTGGCCGCTGGAAGGCGCCAGAAATCCGGCCATGCAGTTGAGCAGAGTTGTCTTGCCGCAGCCTGAGGCGCCGAGGGCCACCACAAAGTCGCCTTCATGCATGGTCAGGTTCACGGGAGCCAGTGCTTGCAAATGCCCGCCCTTGACCTCGTAATTGACGGTCAGGTCGCGTATATCCAGAGTCGGCATGAGATTGCCTTCCAAAGAGAAGTAAAGCAGGAATTCACGACGGTGTGATTACCTTTGCCGGCCGTCGTGAGCGGGTTCGGGCAATTAGCGGCCTAGCGCCTTTTTGACATAGCTGTTGGTCACGAACACGGCATAGTCGGGCTTGATTTCCTGAATTCGTCCTTGCGATTTCAGAAAGGTTGCGGTGTTGGTCATGGCCTTGGCGGCACCGCCTTCCAGCCATTGCGCGCTGAGCTGCTCTTCTGCACTGGGGAAGCGGTACAGCGCCATGGCCGCAGGCACGTCCTTGGGGTCGGCTTTGCTCCATTTGGCAATGGCCTTGATTTCGGGCGACTCGGGCGTCCATTTGGCCAGGTTGTCACGTACCTGGGCGCTGGCCCGATTCAGAGCCTTGGCGAAGGCCACCATGAACTGGGGATTTTCCTGAGCGAACTTGGTGCTGACGGCAATGCCTTCGAAGGTAGGGTAGCCCATCTGCGCAATGCTGCCGGAGGTGGCAATCACCTTGCCCTTTTGCTTGACCTTGGCCAGTACCGGATCCCAGACAAAAGTGCCGTCGATATCGCCGCGCTCCCAGGCTGCCGCAATCTCTGGCGGGCGCATGTTCATGATGTTGACCTTGCGCGCATCCACGCCTTCTTTTCCAAGGGCTGCGATCAGCTGGTAGTGCGCGGTGGAGACGAATGGCACGCCGATGCGCTTGCCTTCCATGCTTTTGAAGTTGCTAATGCCGCCGCCATCGCGTGCCACCAACGCTTCCGCGCTGGCAATGTCTGCTGAGATCCATAGCAGCTTGATGTCCTGTCCCTGGCTAGCCGCTGCCGTGAGTGGGCTGGAGCCTACCTCTCCCATCTGCACATCGCCCGAGGCCATGGCCCGGATCACATCGCCGCCGCCCGAGAACATGCGCCAGTTGATCTTGTAGCCCGTTTCCTTCTCCACTTCGCCGGATTCCATGACCAGACGCAGAGGCACCAACATGTCCTGGTTGGCGAAGGTCACTGTCTTTTGTTGTGCAAGCACGGGACCGGCCAAAGCCAGTGCTGTCATTGCAATACCTGCTTTCAGCACCAATCGTTTCTGCATTCTCATTTTCAATTTCTCCATTTTTAGAACGAAATCCGTTGAGTATCCCGACCGAAAAATTCCGTGTTGCCGCCACTCTTGCTGTCTTGTTTTCGTATTTCCTTTTTGGGGCTTGAACCGTTTGAAAGCTGCTCGTGAACTGCAAAAGGCTTTCTCAGCGGATCGTAGTGAGCAACGCTGTTCAGCCAGTAGGGCCAGTTGATGTCAATCGTTAGGTCCAGTGCCTGCAGGCACGGTGTTTGGTTGAAGAAACGTGGGCTCAATGCTCCTGCATCCAGCACGTCTGTACGCCGCAAAGCCTTATGCGGCGCGGTTTCTGCAGAAACATGAGCTGTTCCGGTATTTGCTTTTTTGGATGTTTTCATGGACTTAGGTGTATTCACTGATCTGGATGGACGCGTTGAAGAACTGCGTGCTTTTGGGGCATTGCTGCCCTGAACGCGTCGCAATATGCGTGCCAGAGATACGCTTTTGAGTGCGCTTGAAACATCGAATCCATAGCCAGAAGAGCCAATAGCATTGGAGGGGCAAAAAAAGAGCACCTTCCTTTCGGAAAGTGCTCTTGATTTGCGCAGAGCCGAGTTGCGATGGCCGGGATCAGTTCTTTTCGTCGTGCATGTGATACCAGTGGTAGAGGAAGCGCTGTCCCATGCGGCGAAATGGTGCAAACGCCTCTGAGCGCACTGTGTTGAACACGTTTGGATATTCGAGTGGCGAGTTGTAGATCGGCAGCTCAAAAGCCTTGAGGTTCTTGCCCGCAATACGCTGGGCCATGCGACGACCTGCGTGCGCGGAGAAAGACACACCGTTGCCGCCGTAGCCGACCGCATAGAAGATGCTTTCCTTGGGGTCGGGCTGGGTGATGCGCGGCATCATGTCGTGGCTTACGTCAACCCAGCCCCACCAGGAGTAATCTACCTGAATGCCCTTGAGTGCCGGGAATTTGTGATGCAGGCCTTCGACCAGTTTGGCCATGTGGATCGGATTGGGTGCGTCCGCTCCCGTGATGGCACTGCGACTGCCGATCTGCACGCGGTTGTCAGGCAATTTGCGGTAGTAAAAGCGCAGGGTGCGGGTGTCGGTGATGACTTGCGTGGTTTTGAAACTGGTGGCTGCCAACTCTTCTTCCGTCAGCGGTCGGGTGACCAGCGAGTTCGAAAGAATCGGCATGATCTTCGAGTTTAAATTGCGGTGCAGACCGTTGCTGGTGTAGCCACCGGTGGCAAAGCCGACGGCGCGCGCCTTGACGGTGCCGCCCGGAGTTTTGAGGTAGTGCACGCCGTTGCGTGTTTCCATGCCGATGACGGGACTGGCCGGGTGTACTTTCACGCCCAGTTCACGGGCCTTGCGCAGATAGCCGAAGGCCAGCTTGAGCGGGTGAACGCCGATGCCGTCGGGCTCATGCATGGCACCACGGCAATCGGCATCATCGACGTAATCGCGGCGGACTTCGTCAACGCTGAGCATGCGGGCGTCATAGCCGAAGACATCGCGCATGACGCGGGTCTCGTTGCGCAGGAAATCCATTTTTCTGTCGCGGTGGGCAATGTACAAATGCCCGCCCGGCTGCGGCTCGCATTCAGGGAATTCCGCAACCAGCTGCTTGAAGGTGTCAAAGCCTTCGCGGATCTCGGCGTCCAGCTTCAGGGCCACGTCCTTGCCCCAGCGTTCAACCCACTGTGAGCGGTAGAGACGACCGCTGGCATTCTGACCCTGGCCGCCGTTGCGGCTGGTGCAGCCCCAGGCAGTCTGGTTGGCATCGAGAACGACGGCGCGAATGCCGTGCTCGCGGGCCAGAAAGAGGGCGGTGGACAAGCCCGTGAAGCCGGAGCCCACGATGACCACATCGGCCTCGATATCCTGGCAGATAGGGCCGTCATCTTCGGGAGGGCGGCCTGCTGTTCCCACCCAGTAGGTCGGTGCATAGTCGGTTCCGTGCCCTGGATTGGGGGCAACCAGAGGGTCGTACTGCGGATCGTAGGGGCGCAGGAGGCTGGGGCGAATGTCCTCGGCTTTCATGGCGGTTGTCTCCTTGTGTGGCAGCGCTTGAAGCGTCGCTTTATAGCTATGGAATTGAGGGAAGCAAAGCCAGTGCAGATGCCGTTGCAGGCCACTGCATGGAGTGATGAACGCAGCATAGCCAGCCCTTTGCGCAGTTTGTTAGGGCCACGGAACAGGTTTTGATGGAGCCAGAAGTGCGTGCTCTGTCATCTGGACCTAACGATTGGTAGGAACTGGTTCTAACGAGTCTGTGCGGCGGCTGCCTACCATGGGTCATCGATGATTCGATGACGCAGCGCTACACCCCAAGAAGTGCCGCCCTCAGATCCACCATCAGGAGACTCCATTGACTTTCCCCCAGCCTCAACCCGATGCCCAGTTTCTGGCGCACTTTGCCGACGCCTGGAATCGACACGATATCGATGCGCTGATGAGTTTCATGGCCGATGAATGCGAGTTCCATGCTGTGGCTGGCCCCGATTTGATGGGACGCAGCTTTGTGGGGCGAGATGCGGTACGCGAAGGATTTCAAATGGCCTGGCAGGCCTTTCCCGATGCCGCCTGGGTCGATGGCGAGCATTTTGTGCAAGGCGAACGCGGCGTCTCGGAGTGCACCTTCAAAGGAACCAAAGCCGACGGTCAGCGTGTGGAAGCGCGCATGGTCGATGTCTTCACTTTCCGCGACGGCAAGATTGCCATCAAGAACGCTTTCCGCAAGGACCGGCCGGCGATCGCTGCAAGCTGATCACGGAGCAGCCGCAGGCCGCAGCAGTCGGGAATCACGCGACTGGTATCGGCCCGAATGATGGCTGGGTTGCGGCCGATTTGCGGCAGCAGAAGCAGCCTCCGGTGCACCAGGTGCGAGAGAGTTGAAAGCCGGCCGTGCGCTGGCTTTGCCGCAAGCCTGCGCACCGCTTTGGGAGCTGGCAAAGCAATACACATCGAAGTGAGCGCGGTGCCTGTGGCAGCTGCGCGGCTCTGTGCATGCTGCCAGTTTCATCCATGGTCCCTAGATCACACTCATATGCTGTGAAAGAAAACGGTAGCCATGGCTGCGCCCTCGTGATATTCGCCGCGTGATGGCTTGCATGGTGTGCAGTCCCCTGGCCAATGCATGAACACTGAAAAACCATGTGCCAAGCCCCGATTGTTTTCCTCACAACCTGCGCAAGCACCCGGCTGCGGGCACTGATTTTCTGAGCGCGTTCGTCTGCGATGACCGCGCTGAGCGTATTGACTTGCTCCTATCGTTTTCACCTAAATGGCGACGAAGAAGCGGCCTTGGAAAATGCCCATACTCGGCTCGAAAAGATGGTGCGAAAGGCGTTTGTTCTCGCAGGAGAAGCAGCCTTTTCTCAAGCCATCTTCCCGCAGATTTTTTGCATGCGCTCACTGTGCTGCGCTGTGCATGGTCTGGCCTTGGACTTAACGATAGAGCCAGACTGGTTCTACGAAATATGGCCCGTGCTACCTACCATGGCTTATCGGAATTTCAGGCATTTTTCGATCAGAAGGTGTCGCACTTTCAGTCGCAGGCACCCATGACATTGAACCAATCTGGAGAGTACATGAGCACTAA
Organism: Comamonas aquatilis; assembly: GCF_965139575.1. Lineage (NCBI taxonomy): Bacteria > Pseudomonadati > Pseudomonadota > Betaproteobacteria > Burkholderiales > Comamonadaceae > Comamonas > Comamonas aquatilis. The sequence continues at coordinate 81,910 of NZ_CBCSIW010000012.1, forward strand.
AGAATCCCAACCCGATGCCCAGTTTCTGGCACGTTTCTCTGATGCATGGAATCGTCACGACATCGAAGCACTGATGGGTTTCATGGCCGATGAGTGCGAGTTTCACGCCATTGCCGGACCGGACCTGATGGGGCGCAGCTTTGTGGGACGTGATGCCGTGCGTGACGGCTTTCAACTGGCCTGGCAGGCATTCCCCGATGCGGCCTGGGTCGATGGCGAGCATTTTGTGCAAGGCGAACGTGGCGTTTCGGAGAGCACCTTCAAAGGTACCAAGGCCGATGGCCTGCGCGTAGAGGCTCGCATGGTCGATGTGTTCACCTTCCGCGACGGCAAGATTGCCGTCAAGAACGCTTATCGCAAGGATCGTCCGCCAGTGGCGCTCGCCAGCGCCTAAGTCAAGGCATGGTGCCGCGCACTTCTGTGCAACAGCAAATTGCGCGGCATGCAGAGGTTTCAGCAGATATTTTCAAGCACCATAACTGAACGACCACGGCAACAAGCTGCATGAGCGGCAGGGCTGAATTACACACACAAAGCCGTGGCGTCTGACATGTTGATGTCAGCAAGACAGGAGACAAAAAATGATTGGAAATCAGCGTTCATCGTCTGATGGGTTGTCACACGGCCTCAAACAGCGGCACATGACCATGATTGCCCTGGGGGGCGTCATCGGAGCAGGGCTTTTCGTTGGCAGCGGCGTGGTCATCAAGTCTGCAGGGCCTGCAGCCATCATCTCATTCCTGATCACCGGACTGCTGGTGGTTCTGGTCATGCGCATGCTTGGCGAGATGGCTTGCTCCATGACGGGCGGTTCTTTTTATGAGTACGCCCGCGAAGCCTGGATCGACCGACCTGCCGTGGGGCAGCTGGCGGGCTTTCTGACAGGCTGGATGTACTGGTACTTCTGGGTCATCGTGGTGGCGCTGGAAGCCGTGGCAGGGGCCGAGCTGGTGCGATACTGGCTGCCCGATGTGCCGACCTGGAGCATCAGCCTGATCCTGCTGATCATGATGACGCTGACCAATCTGGTCTCGGTCAAATCCTTTGGCGAGTGCGAGTTCTGGCTGGCCTCCATCAAGGTGGCCGCCATTGTGGTGTTTCTGTTCATTGCCGGCGTCTACGTGCTGGGATTGACGCCGGGAAGCAATGGCATGCATATCGCCAACCTGAGCAATAACGGTGGCTTCATGCCCAACGGCATTGTTCCGGTGCTCACCGGTGCGGTGGCCGCCACGGGCTTTTACTTTGGTGCGGAAATCGTGACGATTGCTGCTGCTGAAACGGCAGAGCCTCAGAAGGCCGTGGCTAAGGCAACCAGCTCGGTCATTTTGCGCGTGCTGGTTTTCTACGTAGGCTCGGTATTGCTGGTGGCCTGCCTGGTGCCATGGAGCTCTGCAGGCATGTCCACGCCTTATGTGAGTGCCTTGGAAGCAATGGGTGTGCCGGCTGCAGCCCAGATCATGAATGCCGTGGTGTTGACGGCCGTGCTGTCGGCTCTGAACTCCGGCCTCTATGCCTCCTCGCGCATGCTGTTTGCGTTGACCCGCCGTGGCGACGCACCCAAGGTGCTGGCCCGGGTCAGTCGCAACGGCGTGCCGGTCTACGCGATTCTGGTCGCCACCTTGTTTGGCTATGGCGCCATCGTGATGTCGTACATCTCGCCCGACAAGGTGTTCGCTTTCCTGGTGAACTCCTACGGCACCGTGGCCATCTTTGTCTACATCCTGATTGCCATCTCACAACTGCGTCTGCGCTATCGTCTGGAGAGTGAGGCACCGCATTTGCTCAAGGTGCGCATGTGGTGCTTCCCCTACCTGACCTGGCTGGCCATTGCAGGCATGGTGTCCATCGTGGTGGCCATGGGCTTTATCCCCGAGCAGCGCATGCCGCTGGCACTGGGTGTGGCCAGCTTGTGCATTCTGTTGCTGGCCTATGGCGTGCGCCAGGTCCTGCGCCGCGGCGTGGCGCACGATGGCTTGCTGGGCGACCTGGCACCGCCGAAGCTGCGTAAGAACTGAGGGCTTGAATCCCAAAGCAAAAGGCCCCAGACCTTGAGTCCAGGGCCTTTTTACTTACATGCTGTGCATTGCGTCGGCCAACGCCTTGATGCCTTGGGCGATCTTGTGGGTGGGGATGGATTGGTAACCCAGGCGTATGAAGTTGCCCGTGTTTCTGGTGGCCGTGAAGAACACATCACCGGGCTCGATCAGCACGCCATGCTCGGCAGCCTGAAGCGCCAGGGTCTGAGCGGGTATATGGTCTGGCAACTGCACCCAACATGAGCCACCGCCGCGCACCGGCGTGATGCGGCATTCGGGCAGATGCAGAGCCATCGCTGCCGTCAATTCGGCATGGCGCTCTTTTTGGGCCTGACCCAGGCGGCGCAGCTGGGCTTCGTAGTGGCCCAGCGAGATGAACATGGCCAGTGTTCTCTGGATGAAGGTCGAAGGGTGGCGGATCATGAGGCGACGCAGAGCGCGCAGCTCCTTGATCAGCTCAGGCGGCGCCACGATATAGCCCACGCGCAGGCCCGGGGCCATGCTCTTGGAGAGGCTGCCTATATAGATCACGCGGTTGCTGCGATCCAGACTTTTGAGCGCCGGTATGGGCTGCTCATCAAAGCTGCTTTCGCTTTCGTAGTCGTCTTCGATGATGATGAGGTCATGCTTTTGCGCGACGTCCAGCAAGGCTTCGCGCCGCTCCAGCGGCATGGTGACGCCGGTGGGGCACTGGTGGCTGGGCGTGACGTAGAGATACTCCAGCTTGCGCATGGCATTCACGATGGGCAAGCCATCGCCGTCTACGGGAATGGGAATGACTTGCGAGGTGCGGCTGCTGAAGATATTGCGCGCATCAGGGTAGCAGGGGTCTTCAATGCCGATGGACGAGCCTTCGCGCATGAGCAAATCAGCCACCATGTACAGCGCATGCTGGGCGCCAACGGTGATGATGATTTCATCGGGTGAAGCCCAGACGCCGCGGCGCGGCAAGATCTTGGTCTGCACCTGCTGGATCAGGCTGTCGTCATCGCGGGTGATGTGATCCGGCGCCCACATGTGAATGTCCACCACACCCAGAGCCTTGAGGCAGCACTCTCGCCATGCAGCGATGGGAAACAGTTCCTTGTCGAACTGACCGTAGAGGAAGGGGTAGGGAAAGCGCTGCCAATCGTCTTCCTTTACGATGCTGCGCTGCCGGCTGGGCCGCAGCCACAAGCGGCGGGACCAGTCCGTATTCGCTTGGGGATCGGCATTTTTGCCGGCTGGTGTGTTGCGCTCGGCTCCGTAAGTGCGGCCTTGCAGCACATCGGGGTGAATGAAGTGGCCTTTTCTCTCGCGGCTCAGCAGGAAGGCTTCTTCGGTCAGTTGCTGGTAGGCCATGACCACGGTGATACGGCCCACGCCCAGGTGCTTGGCCAGCTCCCTGCTGGAGGGTATGGGTTCGCCCGGCGCCAGAACGCCGGTCAGGATGGCATCCACCAGCATCTCGCGGATCTGGCCTTGCAAGCCTAGGGCCGGTCTGGCGCTGCGGCGGAACAGTTGCTCCCACATGGCGACCGAGGGCGGTATCCGGGAGGGAGCTTGTTGGATATCTGTTGTCATTTATTGTTGTGCATTCGCTGTCTCAGCGCATGCGGGGCATGGTCTGAGTTGTCTCTTGGCGCACGGCACGGTACTCATGGAGCGAGTCTTGATTGTGCTGCTGCCTTGCTGATCGGCCACTGCGGGCTGGTCAGCTCTGCCAATATAGGACAGAGTTGATGTGCGTTCAGCAAGTGCGGCTTTCTTGGCTAGAAGCAGGTGCAACCGGCCACTCACTCGGTTTTTGAAGACGCAGACTTGGGACTGTAGGAGCGCTGAGAACCCGGAGCTCTTTGCGCCTCTTTTTCATTTTCTTGTGTATTTTCTTCCTGGGTCGAATTTTGTGTATATAATTCGAGTCTTGGCGGCTGTAGCTCAGCTGGATAGAGTACTTGGCTACGAACCAAGGGGTCGTGGGTTCGATTCCTGCCAGCCGCACCAAACGCATACCCTCAGAACTGAAAGGTTCTGAGGGTTTTTCGTTTCTGCAGTCTCCAATTGAAGAGCCTTGGTTTGCATGTCTGCTGAAGCTGGATTTACTTCTTAGTCTTCTAAAATTTTTTGTCTATTGGAAGAAATGCTGAGTTTCTTCAAAACGGGCTTCAAAAGCGCGTTACAATAGTGGCTTAGCGGCTGTAGCTCAGCTGGATAGAGTACTTGGCTACGAACCAAGGGGTCGTGGGTTCGATTCCTGCCAGCCGCACCAAACGACAAGCCTCAGAACTGAAAAGTTCTGAGGCTTTTTCGTTCCTGCCTGCTTGGGTGCCGCCATCGCGGTTCTGTGTGAAGATTGCCCCATGAGCAAGGCATTTACCAAAGAATCAGACGGCGACGAAGACGACGAGGTCGGCGCGCTGCCGCCGTTGCCCGCAGGCGGCAAGAACTACATCACGCCCGCAGGCTATCAAAGCCTCAAGACCGAGCTGCTGGATCTGATCGACAACGAGCGGCCCAAGATCGTGGAAATCGTGCACTGGGCTGCCAGCAATGGCGATCGCTCCGAAAACGGCGACTATCTGTACGGCAAAAAGCGTCTGCGCGAAATTGACAGACGCATCCGCTTTCTGACCAAGCGCATGGAAATTGCCGAAGTCGTGAACCCCGCCGTGCATGCGGGCAGCGATCAGGTCTATTTCGGTGCGACCGTGACTTATGTGGATGATGAAGGCGTGGAGCGCACCATCACCATCATGGGTATTGACGAGGCCGACAGCGCCCAGAACCAGGTCAGCTGGATTGCGCCGGTTTCCCGAGCCTTGCTCAAGGCGCGGGTGGGCGATGAGGTGGCCTTGCCCACGCCTGCCGGTGTGCGCATGCTGGAAATCCTGGAAGTGAGCTATCCAGCGTCTTCCGACTAGAGTTGAACCGTACAAAACAAAGCGCCGCCCGAGTTCAAGCCCATGCGGCGCTTTCATTTGAGGAGCTGCTAGCGCTAATTATTCAAAGGTATCAGCATTGTTCGTGTGTGATATCTATGAATATCAAGCGCAGACAGCTATTGTTTTTGCTGTCGTGTATGTATCAGTTGGCGGACTGAAGACGCTGCAGCAACTCCAGCGTGGGATAGCCATCGGCAACCAGGCCCTGGGCTTGCTGGAAGCGGCGCAGACCGGCGCGAGTGGCTGGGCCCATGACGCCGTCGGCAGCGCCGGCAGAAAAGCCGCGAGCATTGAGTGCGGTTTGCAGCGCTAATGTCTGATCGCGCGAAAGCGCGGCCAGATCGCGCGGCCAGTCGGCCTGCACGCCGCCGTTGCCAGCCAGTTGCTGAGACAGCAGGCCCACTCCCAGTGCATAGTTGACCGAGTTGTTGTAGCGCAGGATGGCCTTGAAGTTGCTGCCCACCATAAAGCTGGGGCCGCGCGCACCTGCGGGCGCAATGATGCTGGCGCCCGCCATGCTGGGCAGGGCCTGACCATTCATGCTTTGTACGCCTTCGGCGGCCCAGTCGCTGCTGTTCTGGCGAGTCGACATATCTGCGCGGGCGTAATCGAAGCCGGCGGGCAGGCGCACTTCTACAGCCCAGGGCTCGTTGCTGTTCCAGCCCGAATGGGCCAGATAGTTGGCGGTGGAGGCTGCCACATCGGCCATGGAGCCCCAGATGTCCCGGCGGCCGTCGCCATCGGCATCCACGGCATACTGCAAAAACACGGAAGGCAGAAACTGGGTGTGGCCCATGGCGCCGGCCCAGGAGCCCAGCATGTGTGCGGCGTCGATGTCGCCCTTGTCTATGATGCGCAGCGCGGCGATCAGCTCTTTTTGTGCCCATTCTGCCCGCCGGCCTTCAAAGGCCAGGGTGGCTAGTGCATCCACCGTGGAGAAGTTGCCGAAGTTGCTACCGTAGTTGCTCTCCATGCCCCAGATGGCAGCAACCACTGGTGCGGGAACACCGTAGCGCTTGGCGGCGGCTTGCAGGGGGGCGGCATATTCCTGCAGCTTGGTGCGGCCGTTCTTGATGCGCAGCGCAGAGACCGCGCTGTCTAGGTATTGCCAGGGCGTGCGGGTGAATTCGGGCTGTGCACGATCGAGTCCGACGATGCTGGGCCGTAGCTTTGCCTGGGCCAACACCGCGTTGACCGTGGCCTGGCTGATGCCTGCAGCAAGCGCTTGGGGCAGAAACTGAGCTTTCCAGCGCTCAAAGTCCTGGGCCCGCAGGCGAGGCTCATCGGTTGGCGAAGTGCTTGCCGCTGACGCTGTGCTCTCGGTCGGTGTAGCGGCCGACGAGGTGCTGGCTGTGCTGGAAGGGGTTGGAGTGGCTTGGGGCTCAGGTCTGCTGGCGCAGCCCGCCAACACAGTAGCTGCCACGGCAGCCGCCAGTGCCAATGAGCGGGTGGAGAAAAGCTGGGGCGGAAAAGCGAGTTGGGGCATGCAAACATTGTCGCCCGCGCGCTGCCTGCCCATGGCTTCGGGCCTGTGGGATGAGGCCGATCAGTCGCAGAAAATTGTAAAAAAGCCGCTTTGGCTGGCAAAGCGGCTTGTGGCGGAGGGGGAACCGCAGTGTTCAGGCAATGATGCGAGAGGCCCGGAGCACGGAGTGCACGCGGCGCAAATTGCGCAGCGCATTTTCCACCTGCTGCGCGTTATTGACCGCAATCACAAAGCACAGGTCGGTGGTGCCCATGGCGGCTTCGTCGGTCATTTCCACGCGGACGATGTCGGCTTCAGCGTTGGACAGTTCTGCCGCCACGCGGGCCAGCACGCCTTTGTTGTTCTGCACCGTCACCACAATGCCCGACTCAAACAGGCGGGTGACATCATCGGCCCAGTCCACCGTAATGAAGCGCTCGGCATCCTTTTCGCGCAGCTTGATGACGTTGTGGCACTGGGCATGGTGAACGATCAGGCCCTGGCCGCCCAGATAGCCAAGAATGGGATCACCGGGTACGGGGCGACAGCAGTGTGAGTAATGGACCGTGCTGCTCTCGTCGCCGTTGAGGGTGACGGCGCCCTGGAAGGGGCGGTTGCTGGTGTTGAAGCGCTCTTGCGTGATCAGCAAGGCATCGGGGCGCACGCCTTGCTTGGTCATTGCGGTGGTCATGCGCGCCGCAACCAGCGAGGCAATGCGGCGGCCCATGCCAATGTCCACCATCAGATCGGCGGGGGTGCGGTTGCCGGTGATGCGCAGGATTTCATCCCAGACTGCGCGGTTGGCATCGTCCTGGAGCGGGATGGCATCAATGCCCTCGGCACGCAGCGCCTGCGCCAGCAGGGTTTCGCCCAGCTGGCCGGCTTCCGTCTGGGCTGCGTTCTTGAGATAGGAGCGAATCTTGGAGCGGGCGCGGCCCGTCTTCACAAAGCCCAGCCAGGCCGGATTGGGCGTGGCCGTCTCGGAGGTGATGATCTGAACCACATCGCCGCTCTTGAGCTCGGTACGCAGCGGCACTTCCTCATCATTGATTTTGGCCGCCGTGGTGCGGTTGCCGATCTTGCTGTGAATGGCGTAGGCAAAGTCCACCACGGTGGCGCCACGCGGCATGGCCATGATCTCGCTCTTGGGCGTGAACACGTAGACGGCGTCGGGAAACAGATCGACCTTGACGTGGTCCCAGAACTCGGAGGCATCGCGCGTCTCGTTCTGGATATCCAGCAGCGATTGCAGCCATTGGGTGCTCAGCTGTTCGGAGTCGCTGCCCTTTTGGGCCTTGTACAGCCAGTGGGCTGCCACGCCAGCTTCCGCCACGATATTCATCTCTTCCGTGCGGATCTGGAACTCTATGTTCACGCTGGAGGGGCCGACCAGCGTGGTGTGCAGCGACTGGTAGCCATTGCTCTTGGCAATGGCGATGTAGTCCTTGAAACGCCCCGGCATGGGCTTGTATTTCTGGTGCAGCACGCCCAGGGCGGTGTAGCAGTCCAGTGTCTGCGGCACGATGATGCGAAAGCCGTAGATATCGGTGACTTTGGCAAAGCTCAGCTGGCTTTTGAGCATGCGCTGGTACAAGGAGTACAGCGTGCTTTCGCGGCCAATCAGGCGTACATGCATGCCGCGACGGGCAAATTCCGCATTGACTTCTTCCTGCACGCGTTGCACCAGGTCGCGGCGACGGGTGCGCGAGCGGTTGATTGCTTTCTCCAGCGTGGCGTAGCGCCAGGGATGAAGATGCTTGAACGCCAGATCCTGCAGTTCGCGGTAGGTCTGATTCAGCCCCAGGCGATGGGCAATCGGGGCGTAGATTTCCAGCGTTTCAGACGAGATACGGCCCCACTTGGCGCGTGGCATATCGCCCATGGTGCGCATATTGTGGGAGCGGTCAGCCAGTTTGATGAGGATGACACGCACATCGCGGGCCATGGCCAGCAGCATTTTTCTGAAAGACTCGGCCTGGTTTTCCTCGCGGGTATTGAACTGCAGCTTGTCCAGCTTGGTCAGTCCATCGACCAGCTCGGCCACATCCTCGCCAAAGCGCTCTTCCAGATCGGCCTTGGTGACGCCGCAGTCTTCCATGGCGTCATGCAGCAGTGCTGCCATGAGGGCTGGGGCATCGAGCTTCCAGTTGGCGCAGATGCTGGTGACTGCAATTGGATGGGTGATGTAGGGGTCGCCGCTGCTGCGCCACTGATCGCTGTGAGCCTTGTCGGCGAACAGATAGGCTTGGTGAACTCGGTTCGCGCTGTCCAGATCCAGATAACCCAATTGCTCCATCAAGCCCGCAAATGCAGCAGCGGACACGCTGGCAGCTTGCTCAGCAGACATGCGCTGAGGCTTGGCCTGTGCCGGGGTAGGAGGAGCAGTGATCGAGTTCTGGGCCGCTGTCATATGCCTTAAATGTAGCGTGCAAGCGGTGAGTGCAAACTTGCAGGCACAAAAAAGCACCGTCAAGCGGTGCTTTATTGTGCGCTGTGGTGCTGCAATGCAACAACTTAGCCTGGTACCTTCTTCAACATTTCCACGCCGACCTTGCCTTCGGCAATTTCGCGCAGAGCAGTAACGCCAGCTTTGTTCTTCGTCTCAATCTTGGGCGTGTGGCCTTGATTGAGCATGCGGGCGCGATAGGTCGCGGCCAAAACGAGCTGAAAGCGATTGGGGATTTTCTCCAGGCAATCTTCTACAGTGATGCGTGCCATCAAGTTCTCCGGGTACGGTCAGTTGGATTCAGGGATATTGAGCGACTCGAAGGTGTCGGCGCGTACACGCCGCTGGGCCGCATATTTGAGGCGCTGGGCGTGAATAATCGCCTTCAGATCAAAGAGAGCGGCCTCAAACAGTTCGTTGATTATAACGAAGTCGAATTTTGCGACCTGAGCCATCTCCTGCTCTGCATTTTTCAGGCGCAGCTCGATGACTTCAGGAGCGTCCTCGCCACGGTTTTCCAGGCGAGCGCGCAGTTCATCCCAGCTGGGGGGAAGGATGAAAATCAAAATGGCATTGGGGAAGGCCTGCTTGACCTGCAAAGCGCCTTGGAAGTCGATTTCCAGCAGCACGTCAGTGCCGTCCTTGATACGTTCTTCCAGAGACTTCTTGGCAGTGCCATAGCGGCGCCCGTGCACATTGGCCCATTCCACGAAGGCGCCATTGGCCACCATGGTGTCGAACTCCGAGTCGGGCACGAAATAGTATTCGCGGCCGTGTTTCTCCTGGCCACGCGGCGGGCGCGTGGTGTGGGAGACCGAAGGGTAGACGCGGGCGTCGAATTCGCGCAGAGCGCGCACGAGCGATGATTTGCCGGCACCGCTGGGTGCCGACACGACAAATAGATTTCCGGGATGGTCCATGACTTTTTGCGTAGGGTGGTGGTTACGCAGAGGTAATTGGGCTTATTCGATGTTTTGCACTTGCTCGCGCATTTGCTCGATCAGCACTTTCATGTCCACGCTGATGCGGGTCAACTCCAGTGTGGCGGACTTGGAGCCAAGGGTATTGGCTTCGCGGTGCAGCTCCTGGATCAGGAAATCCAGGCGCTTGCCTATGTCTCCGCCCTTTTTGAGCAGGCGCTCGATCTCGTCCAGGTGCGAACCCAGACGGGTCACTTCCTCTGCCACGTCGATGCGGATGGCAAAGGCGGTGGCTTCGGTCAGTGCACGGTCTTGAGCGACTTCCGGCGATGCCGTACCTTCGCTCAGCGCCATGGCTTCCTTCCAGCGCTCCAGAAACTTCTGGCGCTGCTGCTCGACAAGCAGGGGTACCAGAGGCGTGGCGGTTTTGGCCAGTTCGCGCAGCTGCTTGATGCGATCGAGCAGCATGACGGCCAGGCGTTCGCCTTCGCGTGCCCGGGCGGCAAGCAACTCGGTCACGGCTTGCTCGGCCAGGGCCGGAGCGATCTCGCTCCAGTCGTTGGCGGGGCCGCTGCTGCCGGAGCACAGACGCAAAGCGTCGGCGACGGAAAGCTCGCGGGCCTTGGGCAACCAGGCCTGGATGGAATCCTGCAGGTTGACCAGGCGTTGCAGCTGGGTCGCCGAAGGAGTGGAGAGGGCTTGGTTGTCGTTGCTGTCTATGGCGGCACGAACCTCGACCTTGCCGCGCTTGAGGCGCGCGGTCAGCAGGCTGCGCAGCGCCGGTTCAAGGGCGCGAAGTTCGTCGGGCAGGCGGAAGGACAAATCCAGGAAGCGGCTGTTGACCGCGCGGATCTCAAGGCCGAGGCGGCTGCTGGCCTGTGGCACTTGACCACCCTCAACGGAGGCGCCGTGCTGGGCACTGGCGTATCCGGTCATGCTGTAAACTGGCATTGGACTTTTGATGGATGCTTGCAATTGCACGATTATCCGGGTTTCGCATCATCCTTGAGGTTTACCGGTAAAAAATGTCTACAAAGATCAAGCCAGCGCCTTTGCCGTCTGGCAGCACAATTGGCGGCTACCGGGTGGTGCGCAGGCTGTCCTCGGGGGGATTCGGCATTGTTTACCTGGCTCTTGATGTCGAGGGCAATCAGGTCGCAATCAAGGAATACCTGCCAGCTTCGCTAGCTACCCGTGCCCCGGGCGAGCTGCAGCCGATAGTGGCCCCTGAAAAACTGTCGCTATACCGCCTCGGGCTCAAGAGCTTTTTCGAGGAAGGGCGCTCGCTCGCCCAGATTTCACATGCCTCCGTGGTGAGCGTGTTGAATTTTTTTCGCGAAAACGAAACCGTCTACATGGTGATGAACTACCTGGAGGGGGCCACCCTGCAGGACTTTATCGTCACGGCCAGAGAGCTCAAGACGGAAAAGGTGTTTCGCGAGTCCACCATCCGTTCGCTGTTCGACGAGGTGTTGCGCGGGCTGCGCATTGTGCACCAGCACAAGATGCTGCATCTGGACATCAAGCCGGCCAATATCTTCATCACCCCGGATGACAAAGCCGTCTTGATCGACTTTGGCGCGGCGCGCGAAGTGCTGTCCAAGGAAGGCAACTTCATCCGTCCCATGTATACCCCCGGCTTTGCTGCGCCCGAGATGTATCGGCGCGACACCACCCTGGGGCCCTGGACGGATATCTATGCCATCGGCGCCTGCATCTACGCCTGCATGCAGGGCATACCGCCCAATGAAGCGCCGCAGCGCCAGGAGAAAGACCGGCTGTCGATGGCTTTCGGCAAGCTGCGCGGTGTCTATTCCGACAACCTCATCGAGGTGGTGGAGTGGTGCATGGCCATGGACCCGCTGTCGCGCCCCCAGTCCGTGTTCACGCTGCAAAAAGAGCTGAGCCGAGAAGGCGAGCGCCGTTTCACCAAGCTCAGCGTGGCCGAGCGCATGCGCCTGCAGCTGGATACCTTGGTGCACGACGCCAAGAAAAACATACAAAAGATCAGTGGCTCCGGCGCCTTGCCGGGGGCTGACGCCAATGGGCGCAAACCATGAAGTTCTCGGTATTCGAGCTCAGCCGCCGTGGCGGACGTGTCATCAATGAAGATCGCATGGGCTACAGCTACACGCGGGATGCCGCGCTGTTTGTGCTGGCCGATGGCATGGGCGGCCACCCCGAAGGGGAGGTCGCGGCCCAGATAGCGCTGCAGGTGGTGTCGGTGCATTTTCAGAAAAAAGCCCGGCCCGGTCTGGACGACCCGCGGGCTTTTCTGGAGGAGGCGCTTTTGCAGGCCCATCGCCAGATACTGCGTTACGCCAGCGGCAAGAGCATGGTAGATACGCCGCGCACCACGCTGGTGGCTGCCGTGGTGCAAGATGGTGTGGCGACCTGGATTCACTGCGGCGACTCCCGTCTGTACTGGGTGCGCGGCAGCGAGTTGCTGGAGCGCACGCGTGATCATTCCTATTCCGAGATGCGCGAAGTGTCCAGCCTGGTCAACCAGGCCAACCGCAACGTGCTCTTCACCTGCCTGGGTTCGCCCTCCAAGCCGATTTATGACCTGAGCGATTCCAGGCCGCTGGAGCAGGGCGATCAGCTGTTGCTGTGCTCGGACGGCTTGTGGAGCAGCGTGCAGACGCACGAGATGCTGCAGTGTCTGGCAAAGCAGCCGGTGGCCAAGTCCGTGCCGGCGCTGGTGGAGGCTGCGCTGCGCCGTGCCGGTGATTCCAGCGACAATGTCACCGTTCTTGCCATGGAGTGGGAAACGCCCAGTGTCAGTGAGCCCTCGTCTGTCTCCACCCAGGAGATTGATGTGTCGGGTTTTGAATCCACGATACAGATGGGGCCGCTCGATGCGTGCGAGGATGAGCTCAATGACGAGGCCATTGAACGCTCAATCGCCGAGATCAATGAAGCCATTCGCCGTTCTGCAGAGCGGCAAAAAGTCAGATCCTGAGTCGCAGACTCGCTGCCCGCAGCCTGTCATCGCTCGCCAGTGCTGCCGGTGCGCAGACTGTGATCTGCTATTTAATTTATAGCTATATGCGCACTCTTTAATTGGGCTTGCGTGAATTTTTATCATGAAAATTGTATTGGCCTCCAATAATCGCGGCAAGCTGGCCGAACTCCAGGCCATGTTTGCTCCCCTGGGTGTGGAACTGATTTGCCAGGGCGACCTGTTTGAAGGCGAAGCGCCCGAGCCCTACGGCACCTTTGTGGAAAACGCCTTGTCCAAGGCGCGTTTTGCCGCCGAGCACACCGGTCTGCCCGCGATTGCGGACGATGCTGGCCTGTGCGTGGAGCATTTCGGCGGATTGCCCGGCGTGGATACCGCTTACTACTGCACGCAGTTCGGTTACGAGAAAAGCGACGACAACAATGTGCTGGCGATTCTGGAGCAGCTGCAAGGCGTGGAGAACCGCCGCGCGGCCATGGTCAGCACGCTGGTCGCTGTGCGTTCGCCCAAGGATCCCGAGCCTCTGATCGCCGTGGGCCGCGTGCAAGGCCTGATCACCACCGAGCGCCGTGGTAGCCAGGGTTTTGGCTTTGATCCCGTGATGTACCTGCCTGAAGTGGGCATGACGTTTGCCGAGATGAGCCCCGAGGTCAAGCATGCGCACAGCCATCGCGGCCGCTCTTCGCAGAAAATGCTGGCCATGGTGCGAGAGCGCTGGTTATAAATTAGTCCCCCTGAGCCGCTTTGCGGCTTCCCCCTCTCTCTTCGGGAGGGGGACGATGCCCTCGCTGCGGGGCGGCCCTTGCTTGGCATCTCTGGCTTGGGGCGTGCCAGTTTGTGCTGCATCGGTTCTGTCGAGAACTATTCCCCATGATTCCTATACAGCCCCACACCACTGATGCCGCTGAAGTCGCCGTTCAGCGCGATATTCAGCATTACATGCGCCCCGGCACGCTGCAGCTGGGCAGTTTGCCGCCGCTGTCGCTGTATGTGCACCTGCCCTGGTGCCTGAAAAAATGCCCGTATTGCGATTTCAACTCTCATGAGCATCGCAAGGGCGGCGCGGCGGCCTTGCCAGAGGATCGCTATATCGACGCCCTGATGGCCGACCTGGAAAGCGCGCTGCCGCTGATCTGGGGGCGCACGGTGCACAGCGTGTTCATGGGCGGCGGCACGCCCAGCCTGTTTTCACCCGAAAGCATAGACAAGCTGATTGCCGGTTTGCGGGCCAGGCTGCGTATGGAGCCCGATTGCGAAATCACCATGGAGGCCAACCCCGGCACCTTTGAGAAAGACCGCTTCAAGGCTTTCCGTGCTGCGGGGGTGAGCCGCCTGTCCATCGGTGTGCAAAGCTTTGATGACCGATTTCTGCAGTCGGTAGGCCGGGTGCATGACGCGGCCCAGGCTCAGGCTGCGGTGCGCGAGGCTGCCGACAATTTCGAGACCTTCAACATCGATCTGATGTATGCGCTGCCCGGCCAGTCGCTGGCGGATCTGCAGCGCGATGTGGATACCGCGCTCTCGTTTGCGCCGCCGCACCTGTCCATCTACCACCTGACCATCGAGCCCAACACCTACTTTGCCAAGTATCCACCCGTGGTGCCCGAGGACGATACGGCCTACGACATGCTGGATCTGATCACCGCCAGCACCGGCGCAGCGGGCATGCAGCGCTATGAGGTCTCGGCCTATGCCAAGCCGGGTCACCAGTGCTTTCACAACCGCAATTACTGGCAGTTTGGCGACTACCTGGGCATTGGCGCCGGCGCACACAGCAAGCTCAGCTTTGCCCACCGCATAGCTCGCCAGGTGCGTTTTCGTGACCCGAGCCGCTATATGGACATGGCGCTGGCCGGCACGCCGCTGGCCCAGGACAGCGAGGTTAAGCGCGCAGATCTGCCGTTTGAATACATGCTCAATGCCTTGCGCCTGCGCGAAGGCTTTGCCCTGCAGACCTTTATGGAGCGCACCGGCCTGCCCATGTCCTCCATTGCCAAGGGATTGGACGCGGCGCATGCCAAGGGCTTGATCACCCGCGATCTGGGGCGTGTCGTGCCCACCGAGCGCGGCTTTGACTTCCTCAATGACCTGCAGGAGCTGTTTCTGGCGACGTGAGTCATATCGGCAGAATCCAAAAAAAAAGGACGCGTGATGCGTCCTTTTTTGATGGGTGCTTGCGCTCTTTAACCGCAGCGCAGGGCGATGATCTTGCCGGCCTCATTGGTGATGACGTTGAGCCGCTCCTGGTTGTATTCCATGGTGGCGGGCTGGTTCTCGCGCAGCACGCGCACCATGTAGGAGCCCGATTTCTTGCGGGCTGTTTCCAGGGTGGAGGCTGCCGTGTTGTGGCCGACGAACGATTGCACAGCCTGCGCGTTGCAGATCTGCGTGGGGCGTGGTGCGGGCGTGGACGTCGTATTGCCGACAGGGCCGCCGGTGCCGGCGCAGGCGGACAGCAGCAGGGCAAGGCTGAGCGTGCCTATCGTGCCAAGGCTCAGGCGGGAGGATGGGGTATTTGCAGCGGGCATGGTGAGGGCATCGTCGTTGTTCTGCGCACACCATAGCGCGACTGAGCACCGCTATCGGCTTGCTTAGGGTAAGCAGGTTAAGCAAAGTGCAAGCTCTTGCAAATAATTTGCTATTAATATAAGAGCTTGAAACGTTTATTTAGAAATGGTTTGATGCCTATTCGTGCTGAAAAACACTGGTTTGCAGCTTCAGGGGCTTGAGCTTGCGAACCGCTCTTTCAGCCCGCTTCTGGCTGTTGAACGGGCCTGAGCGAATGCGGCTGACATCGCCTTTGTTGCTGGGCAAGATCTGAACCAGGGCCGGCAGCTTGGATTTCTCCAGCAAGGCCAGGGCCTGGCCCGCTTCTTCCGGATCTGAGAATGTGCCCACATTCACGTAAAAGCGGCCGGGTTCAAGCCCTGTGTTTTCGCTGGCGGCACTGGGAGTCGGCTCGGCGGCCGGGGGCTCCGCGGGCAATACCTCCTCGCTTGGCTCTGCGGGTGTCGCTGGCACCTCGGGAATGACGGGCGCAGCAGGGATTTCTGGCTGGGCGACCGGTGGCGGCGGGGCGATGGCGGGTGTGGGTGTTGTCGCAGGGCTGCTCATGGGCTGTGGCAGCAGTGCCAGGCCTGCTCCGGCAGCTGCAGCCAGCGGCAAGGCCAGTACCAGCAGGGCCAGAGCTTGCTGTCTTGGTGTGATGGCCTGCGCCGCCAGTTGGGCGTGGGCCTGGGCCACGGTGGCGCTGCTGCTCACGGCCTCCAGGGTCTGGGCACGCACTTTGCGCCAGTACCAGCTATTGCCCATCAAGCCCGGAACAGCCATGGCCAGCAGCCACAGTGCGCCGGCCAGGCCATAGCCCATGGTGGCCGGCATCAAGGGGCGCAAGCCCCAGAGCCACAGGGCCGCCGTGGCCAGCACGGCCAGCAGATACCAGGCTGCCTGGCGCCATAGGCCGCGCAGGCTGCACCAGGCCAGGGTGAAGCAGGCGGCGGCCATGTTCCAGCTGGGCAGGCCCCGGTTCAGCGCATCAAAGCGTTGAAACTGGCGCAGATAGTAGTCGGCCGAGTGTTTGCCCAGGCGGCTGGCATAGAGGCGGGGTAGCAAGCCGGTCTCTGCCGCTGCCGGTTCCGGCTGCGTGTCATCGCCCAGCTGGCTGCGGTTCAACTCGTTTTGCATGGAGTAAGCCGCCGCCGCAAATGCGCCGGCCACCGAGGCCGGCAGGCGGCTGTTGCCATGAGGAGGGGCGGCGGCATCGGCCGGAGCCAGTGCGGGGGCTGAAGATGGGTCCGAGGCGGCAAACATGCCGCAATTGTGGCATGCAGATATCTCCGCAGGTATTGCGGCAAGCCTTGAAAAAACCGGTGTTGCGCCGTTTCTTTCAAGGCTTGAAGGCCGTCAGGCCTGGCGCGCAGGCAGCACGGTGGCGCGGCATTCGCCAAAGCCTATGCGGGCGGCACCGGGCTTTTCGCACCAGCCGGTAAAGACCACCGCATCGCCGTCCAGCAAAAAAGTGCGGGTTTCGCCATTGGGCAGGGTCAGCGGCTTTTTGCCGCCTTCGGTGATTTCCAGCAGCGCGCCGGCTTCGGACGTGGTGGGGCCGGAGAGCGTGCCCGTGCCCAGCAGATCGCCGGGCTGCAGATCGCAGCCGTTGACGCTGTGGTGGGCCATCAGCTGGGCCATGGTCCAGTAGGCGTGGCGGTAGCTGGTCTGGGTGATCTGGGCGGCTGGCTGGCCGGCTGCACGCATCTGGGGCGTCTGAATGGCGACGGTGAGCTGCACATCGAGCGCGCCCTGTTCGCGGTTGGCCTGCGAGCTCAGATAGGGCAGGGGCTGGGGGTCTTCGGCCGGGCGGGTGAAGGCCGTGCGATAGGGGGCCAGCGCTTCCAGCGTCACGATCCAGGGCGAGATGCTGGTGGCGAAGTTCTTGGACAGAAACGGGCCCAGCGGCTGGTATTCCCAGGCCTGCACGTCGCGGGCCGACCAGTCGTTGAGCAGGCACAGGCCGAAGATGTGGTTCTCGGCCGCTTCAATGGCAATGGCATCGCCCCAGTGGTTGCCCTGGCCGGTGTAAATGCCCATCTCCAGCTCATAGTCGAGACGGTTGCAGGGTTTGAGCACGGGATCGACGTCGGGAGCCTTGAGCTGGCCGTTGGGACGGTGAAAATCCACGCCCGAGATGCGGATGCTGGAGGCGCGGCCGTGGTAGCCGATAGGCACCCACTTGTAGTTTTCCATCAGCGGATTGGTGGGGCGAAACAGCTTGCCCACATTGGTGGCGTGATGGACCGAGGTGTAGAAGTCGGTGTAATCACCGATCCTGGCAGGCACGGTGTATTCAACTTCCGACTGGGGCACCAGGCAGGCCTGCAGAGCGGCTTGCTGGGCAGAGCCCAGGCGCAGGCCGCGCGACAGAGCCAGACGCAGGGCCGAACACTGGGCGGGGCTCATGGCCATCAATGCGTTGAGCTGGGCTTGCGCTGCGGCCTCGACCTGGGTTTGCACTTCGGCACCCAGAGCCTGGGCATCGCGCACGGCGGCCATGTCCAGCACCTGATCGCCAATTGCGACGCCGCCACGGAAGGCTTCGTTCTTGCCGCTGCGGCGGAATACGGCAAACGGCAGGTTTTGAATGGAAAAGTCGCTGCTGCCGGTGTTGGCAGATGCCACCCAGCTTTGCAGGGCGGGGTCATGGGTTTCGTTCAAAGCCATTGTTGTCTCCTAGGATTGATATGCGTGAAATCGGCCTGAAGCGCTTGTTGCATATGCGCTTTAAGCTATTGATTTGATTGTTGTTGTCGTTCAGGCGGCGGCAAAGCCTCCGTCCATGTTCCAGTGGGCGCCGCGTACCTGGGCTGCGTTGTCGCTGGCCAAGTAGCTGGCCAGCGAGGCCACCTGCTCCACCGTCACAAAAGCCTGTGAGGGTTGCTTGGTTCCCAACAGCCGGCTGGAGGCGGTGTCGGCGTCCAGCACCTCGCGCCGGGCCAGGGCATCGATTTGCGCCTGCACCATCGGGGTCAGCACCCAGCCGGGGCAGATCGCATTGCAGGTCACCGGCGTGGTGGCCAGCTCCAGGGCTACGGACTTGGTCAGACCGATCAGCCCATGTTTGGTGGCTACATAGGCGGGCTTGCGCGCCACGCCCACCAGGCCGCTGACCGAGGCTACGTTGATGATGCGACCCCAGCCCTTGGCCAGCATGGCCGGCGCGCAGGCCTGAATGCTGTGAAACGGCGCCGAGAGATTGACGGCCAGCATGGCGTTCCATTGCGCTGGCGGAAACTGCAGCACCGATTCCACGTGCTGCATGCCGGCGTTGTTGACCAGAATGTCCACGCTGCCCAGCTCGGCGGCAATGCGCGCCGCCAGCGGAGCAATGGCCTCGCCCTGGCTCAGCTCCAATGCGTAGTAGCGGGCGGGCACGCCCAGGGCTTGCAGCTCGGCCAGCAAAGTATCGGTTTTCTCGTCTGCGGCCGAGCGGCCGTGCAGGGCAATGGCGGCGCCGTCGCTGGCCAGCTGCTGCGCGATGGCCCAGCCAATGCCGCTGGTGGAGCCGGTGACCCAGGCCACGCGGCCGGTGTGGGGACGGTCGTTCATTTGAGCAAGTCCATTTCCATGTGCACGTACTCGCTGATGAAGCGCACCTTGGCCCAGTAGATGATCAGCCCCTGCGGATTGCAGGCCCAGCGCAGCGCCTGCATCAGCGGCGTGCCCAGCTGCACGCTCAGATGCTGGGCAATCAGCTCATCGGCCGGGGCCACGCTCAGGTGCTGGCGTGCCGTGGCAATGCGCGAGGGATGGCTGCCCAGGGCCTGGGCCAGCGTGGCGTGCTGGAGCTGGGGATGGATCTGGGCGTAAAGCGTTTGCTCCAGGTACAGCTCGGAGAGGCAGAAGCGATCCTCGCCATGTGTGTGTACGCGCAGCAGATGTACATAGGCGGGGGCCATCTCGCCGGGCAGCGGGAAACCGGACGGAATCGGCGGCACGGAATCCTTGATGGTGCGCAGCGTGGTCTGCTGAATCTGCTCGCCAAAGGCGACCAGTTCCTTCCAGCTGGTGGGCAGCAGAAAGGACGGCGGCTTGTAAGGCTGGCCCATCACCCGGGTGCCGCCGCGTTTGCGCGTTTCCAGCAAGCCTTCATCGACCAGTGCATGCACGGCCATGCGAACCGTGGTGCGCGAGACCTTGTGCAAATCCTCCAGCTCCTCCACCGTGGGAATGCTTTGGCCCACACCCCATTCGCCGGTCGTGATCTTGTTGCGAAACAGACGTGCCAGCTGCAAATACAGCTTGTCGCGAGTCTGGGCGCTTGCAACGGGGGGCGTGGGCTGTGGCATAGGCAGAGCGAGGATGAAGTGGATGAATAAATAAAGTGCTTAAAAAGATACTTTATTTTCGCATGACTACAAGGCCTTCCCGCACGCAGGGGACTTCGTGGCAAAGATTAAAGGCCAGTCTGGCTGCATCAATTGACAAATGTCACCATTTTCAGGGTCGCAAAGAATTCTAAACTCTACGTTTTTGATAGCTAAGTATGTAATCTGCACGTGCAGCAACATGCTTTTTCAGTGGCGATATGCGCCCGAGGAGTTGGGGTTTTCATGCAGCAGCAGTACGCGTGGCAGTTTTTCCGCGCCGGTGAGGTGGATCAGGTCGTCATCCGCAACGGGCAGGACATTGCCCATCTGGGTGAGCTGGATCAGAAGTTGTGGGTGGCGCTGGCTTGCCCTACCCGGGGCATTGAGTTCGACAGCGCCACGCTGGACTTGATTGACGAGAGCAAGGACGGTCGCATCCGCCCGCCCGAACTGGTGGCTGCTTGCGAGTGGGCCGTGGCCCGCGTGCGCGATCCGCAGGTGCTGGCCGATGGGGGCGACGTGCTGCAGCTGTCCAGCATCAACGACCAGACCGAAGAAGGCGTCTTGCTGCTGGCCGAGGCCAGGCGTGTGCTGGCGCTGGCGGGCTGCCCCGAGGCCACTTCGCTGACGCTGGCCCAGGTGCAGCAGCGCCTGGCTTCATTGCAGGCGCTGCGTTTCAATGGCGATGGCGTGATCTCGGCCGCCACGGCAGACGGTGACGAAGCGCTGGCGGCATTGATTGCCCGTATTCAGGACAGCTATGGCGCCGTCGAGGGTTGTGATGGCGTACCCGGTATTGATCGCAGCAAGGTCGAGGCTTTTTTTGCCGATGTGCAGGCCTTGCAAGCCTGGTTTGCGCTGGCTGCCGAACTGGGATGCCAGTTGCAGCCTCGCGCGCTGGCGCTGGCGGCGGCCGAGGCCGTCAACGCCGTACAGGCCAAGGTGGACGATTTTTTTGCCCGTACCCGCCTGGTGGAGTTCGACGCCAATGCCCTGGCAGCGCTGAACCCCACGTCAGAAGGCTATGCAGCCCTGGGTGCCCAGGTACTGAGCAGCAGCTCTGCAGGATTGGCAGCGCTTCCGCTGGCCGCTGTGAGCGGCGAGCGCAGCCTGCCGCTGGTGCATGGCGTGAACCCCGCCTGGGCGACTGCCTTGCAGACCTTGCGCGAGCAGGCCGTGGCCCCGGTGTTTGGCCATGCGCTGAGCGCGCTGACCGAGGCGCAGTGGGAAGAACTCAAGGCCACGCTGGCCCATTGCCAGCAATGGCTGGCATCTTGCCCGGCCACGCCGCTGGGCACCTTGGCGGAAGCCGAAATCCATGCGCTGCTCCATGGCGGGCTGCAAGCGGCCGTGACGGAGCTGCTTGACCATGATGATGCCGAGAAAGAGCACAGCCTGCAGGCCGTCGCGCTGGAAAAGCTGATTCGCCTGCAGCGCGATCTGCTGCCGCTGCTCAACAACTTTGTCTCCTTCTCCAGCTTTTACCGCCGTGAGGGGGCTGCATTTCAGGCCGGCACCTTGTTCCTGGATGGCCGCAGCTGCGATTTGACGGTGGAAGTGGCCGACGCCGCTTCCCACTCGGTGCTGGCCGCCATGGCCAAGACCTATCTGGCTTACTGCGAATGCAAGCGTGCAGGGGTGAAGAAAACCATAGTTGCCGCTTTTACGGCCGGCGATGTGGACTTTCTGTTTGTGGGGCGCAACGGCGTGTTCTACGACCGTGCGGGCAATGACTGGGATGCCACCATCATCAAGCTCATTGACAACCCGACCAGCATTGGTCAGGCCTTTTTCTCGCCCTACAAGAAGTTTGTGCGCATGATCGAGGAGCAGGTGGCCAAGCACGCTGCCGCCAAGAACGATGTCGTCAACGCCGGCCTCAGCAACAACGCAGCCAAGCTGGTGACGGCGCCCAAGGATCTTGCTCCGCCCCCGCGCAAAACCGATGTCGGTACGGTGGCCGCCATTGGCGTGGCTTTGGGCTCTTTGAGCGCCGTGATCGTCGGGATTTTTGGCAAATTCATCGAGCTAGGCCCTTGGATTCCCGTCGCCATTCTGGGCATGATTTTGGCCATTTCCGGGCCCAGCATGCTGATCGCCTGGCTCAAGCTGCGCCAGCGCAGCCTGGGGCCGATTCTGGATGCCAGCGGCTGGGCCATAAACGGCCGCATGAACATCAATCTGGGCCTGGGCCGCAGCCTGTCGCAAACGGCCAAGGTGCCGGGCAATGCCAAGCGCAACTATGCAGATCCCTATGCAGACACCCATGGCCTGCGCAACGCTTTGTGCGTGCTGGGTCTGGTCGTGATGGTGGCTCTGCTGGCCTGGCGCATGCATTGGCTGGACGGCATGCTTTCGCCAAACTGGCCGCACGTGCCGGCCAAGGTGCAGGAATCGGCCGCGCCAGTTCAGGCTGCAGGCCAATAGGGGCGATAGCGCTCCTGCAGCGGAGTCGGCGGATAGTCGCAGGCTCCGCTTTTTGCACTGGCCCCAGCGGCCGGAGCCCGCAGTGTTACGACGCGGCGCTTGGAGCCGGCAGCACCTTGGCGGGATTGAGCAAGTTCTTCGGATCCAGCGCCTGCTTGATCTGCCACATCAACTCCAGCTCCACAGGTGTCTTGCACAGCAGCAGGTTGTCGCGCTTGGCCACGCCTATGCCGTGCTCGGCCGAGATGGAGCCATTTTGCTGGTGCGCCAGTCCGTCCACCGCCCGCGAGACGGATACATAGTGTTCTGACAGGAACTGCGCAGCAGAAGCATGCTTGGGGCGCAAGGGGTTGAAGTGCACGTTGCCATCGCCCATATGCCCGTAGATCACCATGCGTGCGTCGGGTGCCATCTCCAGCACCTGGGCCGATGCTTGCGCGATGAAGTCCGCCACCTTGGACAAAGGAATGGAGATATCGCATTTGATGCTGCCGCCCTCGCGCGTCTGGGCGTCTGAAATCTCCTCGCGCAACCGCCAGAAGGCCTGGGCATCGGCGATGCTGGCCGCGACGGCTGCGTCGTTGATCAGGCCTCCAGCCATGCCTTCCTCGAGGATGCGCATCAGCGTGGCATCCAGAGTCTGGGCATCGCCACCCGAGCTCAACTCGATCAGCACCATCCAGTCGTGCGCTTCGGGCAGGGGGGCGCTCCACTGCGGCATGGATTCCAGCACCAGGCTTAGCGCCGGGCCTGAAATCAGCTCAAAAGCCGTGACCGCCTGGCCGGCAATGCGCTTGGCCTCGGTCAGCAGCTGAACTGCCGCATGCGGGTCTTTCACGGCGACCCATGCCACCGCCGTGGCGCTGGGCAGCGGCATCAGCTTGAGCACGGCGGCAGTGATGATGCCCAGCGTGCCTTCGGAGCCAATGAACAGTTGCTTGAGGTCGTAGCCGGTGTTGTCCTTGCGCAGGCCGCGCAGCGAGGAGTAGATGCGTCCATCTGGCAGCACGGCCTCGATGCCCAGGGTCAGGTCGCGCATATTGCCGTAGCGCAGCACGGCCGTACCGCCGGCATTGGTCGAAAGATTGCCGCCGATCTGGCAAGAACCTTCGGAGCCTATGCGCAGTGGAAACAGGCGGCCGGCGGCTTCGGCAGCGGCGCGTGCGGCCTGCAGCGTGACGCCGGCCTGCAGCGTCATGGTGTCGTTGACGCTATCGATCTCCTGCACCTGATTCATGCGGCGCAGATTGAGCACCACGGCATCACCTGCGGCGTCGGGCACGGCCCCGCCCATGAGGGAGGTGTTGCCACCTTGCGGTACGACGGGGATGTGGTTGCGGGAGCATAGCGCCAGCACTTCGCTGACCTGCTCGGTGGTGGCCGGCAGCACCACCGCCAGGGCCTTGCCGTGATAGAGCTTGCGGTAGTCGGTGGTGAAAGGCTGCATGTCGGCCGAGGCATCGAGGCAGGCCTTTTCACCGACGATGGCGCGCAGACTTTCGAGGAGTTGTGTGGGGGAGATCTTGGAAACTTCAGTCATGTTCAGTAGGCTCCGCGTGCTTCGGCGGAAATTGCCGGTGCGGCCGGCTTGCCCAGAAAATCGGCAGCCAGTCGGCGGGCGGCATTGGCGTAGAGCAGCAAGTCGACGCCGACTGCGACAAAGGTGCAGCCGAGTTCAAGGTAGCGTCTGGCCAGCGTGGGGTCCGAGGTGAGCGTGCCGGCCGCTTTGCCTGAGGCCTTGATGGTGCGCATCGCCGCTTCGATGGCGGCCTGCACCTCGGGATGGCCGGGGCGTCCGCGATAGCCCATGGACGCGGCCAGATCGGCCGGGCCAATGAAGACGCCGTCCACGCCGTCGACCGCGCAGATCGCTTCCAGATTGGCCAGCGCCGCTACCGTCTCTACCTGTACCAGAAGACAGACTTCCTCGTCGGCGACATCGAGATAGTCGCTGCGCGCGCTCCATTGCGAGGCGCGGCCAACCGCGCTGCCCACGCCCCGAATGCCCAGCGGCGGATAACGTGTGGCCGACACCAGGCGCTGGGCCTGCTCTGCGGTATCGACCATGGGCACCAGCAGGGTCTTGGCGCCTATGTCCAGCAACTGCTTGATCAGTGCTGTGTCGCCGTGGAGCACGCGTACCACAGGCTGTGTCTTGTGAGCTGCCACGGCCTGCAGTGCGGCCAGGGTGGAGCGAAAGTCATTGGGTGCGTGTTCGCCGTCAATCAGCAACCAGTCGAAACCCGTGCTGGCGCTGACTTCGGCCATGTAGGGATCCGCCATGGAAAGCCAGAGGCCGACCTGAGGCTGCTGAACGGCCAGTGCGGCCTTGAAGGGGTTGTTTGCGGGCATGTGATCGCTTGGTGGAGGTGAAGGTCGGGCGCAAAAGCGCCTCAGGCGACCCGGTGGAGGGCGGGCAGTGCGGTGTGGGTCAGATGGTCCACGATGTTGCGCGCAGTCATGGTGGCGACCTGCAGGCCTGCATCGCGCGTCACGCCGGCCACATGAGGGGTGAGCAGCACCTGGGCCAGTGCTGCCAGTGGGTGGGTGGCGGGCAGGGGCTCGGTATCGAAGGTGTCCAGGCCGGCGCCGCCGAGCTGGCCGCTGCGCAACGCGTCTATGAGTGCGGCCTCGTCCACGACGGGACCGCGCGCGGTGTTGATGAGCAGGCTGCCTCGCGGCAGCAGGGCCAGCTCGCGTGCGCCGATCAGGCCCCGGCTGCGTTCGGTCAGCGGGCAGTGCAGGCTCAGGATGTCGAGTTGGGGCAGCAGGCGGTGCAGCTCGGCCTCGGTGGCAAAGCCGTCGGCCTGGCCCTGAGGCCGCAGCACCAGCACTCTGGCGCCCAGGGCGCTGGCCAGCTGCGCAGTCGCGCGGCCTATGCTGCCGTAGCCGACGATGCCCACCGTCGCGCCGCGGAAGTCGCGGCCCTGCCAGGTGCTGCCGGCCCATTCGCCGGCGCGCACCATGCGGTCCAGCTGCGGCAGCTGGCGCGTGAGCGCCAGCATCAGGGCCAGGGCATGCTCGGCCACTGCGCCGGCATTGGCACCGGGTGCCACGGCCACGGCAATGCCGTGTGCGCGCGCCGCTTCCAGGTCCACGCTGTCCACGCCGGCGCCGTTCTTGGCCACGATGCGCAGCGCCGGCGACGCTGTCAGCACACGGTCGGTGATGGGGGCAGAGCCGCGCAGCACGATGGCCTGCGCGCCGGTCTCGGCCAGGCGCGCGGCCAGTGCGTCTTCGCTGAGGCTGCCGGGCAGAAAATGCAACTGGCCGCCGGCCTGCTGGATGATGCGCTGCGCAGGCTCGGCCCAGTGCGACGCGGTGACTAGAACGTGGAAGTGTGGGGACATGGGGGCGGAGCTCAGTCGATGCGAATGCCTGCCGATTGGATCACCTTGCCGTAGCGGCTCCATTCGTCGGTGGTGAAGCTGGCCAGCTCCTGGGGCGAGCCGGGCCGGGTGCGCACGCCGAGCAAGGCGAACTTTTCTTGCACCTCGGGCAGCTTGAGCACCTGGGTGAGCGAGGTGTTCAGGCGCGTCAGCACTTCCTTGCTGGTCTTGGCCGGGGCGTACAGCGCATACCAGGCGTTGACCTCGAAGCCCGGGTAGCCGGCCTCGGCGAAGGTGGGCACATTCTGGAGTTCGGGCAGTCGCGATGCCGAGGCTACGGCCAGGGCGCGCACCTTGCCGCTCTTGAGCAGCGGCGAGGCGCTGGTCAAGGTGTCCAGGATCATGTCCAGGCGCCCGCCCATCAGGTCCATGGTGTGGGCGTTGCCGCCTTTGTAGGGCACATGATTGATCTGCAGCTGGGCGCGCTGCTTGAACAGCTCGGCGGCCAGGTGCAAGGGCGATCCGTTGCCGGAGGAACCGTAGTTGAGCTGGCCCGGCTGCTTGCGTGCCGCTTCCACCAGGGACTTGAGGTTGGTGTAGGGCGAGTCCTGGGCCACGACCAGGATCATGGGCACCACGCCGATCATGCCTATGGGCGCGAAGTCGGCCACCGCGTCGTAGCCGGGGCGGGCGTACAGGTGGGGGCTGACGGCATGGCTGGCCAGCGAGCCCAGCACCAGGGTATAGCCGTCGGCCTGGGCCTTGGCTGCTGTCGCGGTGCCGATGGTCGTGCCCGCGCCGGGCCGGTTGTCTATGACCACGGGTTGTTTGAGGTCCTCGCCCATCTTCAGGCCGATGAGGCGCGCTACCGCATCGTTGGCGCCTCCGGCGGGGTAGGGTACGAGCAGGGTGACCGGCTTGGCGGGGTAGGCGTTTTGGGCATGGGCCAGCGGCGCGGCCAGCGGGCAAGCCAGGGCTGCGGCGCACAGTAGCAGGCCACGGCGGCTGAAGCGGGAAGAGGTGGAAGAATTCATGGTGCTTGTCTCCTGTTGTGATTGCTCTTACGGCATGGGGCAGTACCCCGGGTGCGCAGGGCCCCGCTCCATGCTGCGGGCCCTGCGTTGATCTCAGTGCTTGGCTGTGGTCTTGGCTTCCCCTTTGCATCCAGGTGAGGGTGGGCGCACGGGCCGCCGGCTTCAGGCGTCCAGCCCGCCCTGGCAGACGTATTTGGTGTGCAGATAGTCGTCCAGGCCATGGGTGGAGCCCTCACGGCCGTAGCCCGAATCCTTGACGCCACCAAAGGGTGCGGCCTCGGCGGCCAGCGCGCCTTCGTTGATGCCGACAATGCCGGTTTCCAGTGCATCGGCCAGGCGCCAGATACGGCGTGTGTCGTTGGAATAGAAATAGGCGGCGAGTCCGAATGGGGTGTCGTTGGCCTGGGCGATGACTTCGGCTTCGTCGGAAAAACGTGTCAGCGGTGCAATCGGGCCGAAGGTTTCTTCGCTGGCGCAGGCCATGCTGGCGTCTGCGCCCGTCAGCACGGTGGGGGCGAAGTAGTTGGCGCCGAGCGCAGGCAGGCGCGTGCCGCCGGTGAGCACGGCAGCACCGCGCGCCACGGCATCTTGCACATGGCGTTCGATCTTCTCGACGGCGCGCGCATTGATCATGGGGCCAATTTGCGAGGCAGGATCGCTGGCCGGGCCGACCTGCAGCGCGGAAACTCTGGCCACCAGCAGTGCGGCAAAGCGATCGTGCACGGCCTCGTGCACAAACACGCGGTTAGGGCAGACGCAGGTCTGACCGCCGTTGCGGAACTTGGCAGCCATCAGACCTTCGACGGCTGCTTCGAGGTCGGCATCTTCGAACACGATGAAGGGTGCATTGCCGCCAAGCTCCAGAGAAAGCTTCTTGAGCGTGTCGGCCGAGCGGCGTGCCAGGTGCTTGCCTACAGGCGTCGAACCGGTAAACGTGATTTTTCGCACGCGTGCGTCGTCAAGCCAGACATCGACCACTTCCGGCGTGTGCTCTCGCGATGCCGTCACGATGTTCAGCACTCCGGGGGGCACGCCGGCCTCTTGCGCCAGAGCGACCAGTGCCAGCGAAGTCAAAGGCGTGTCCTCGGCGGGTTTGCAGACCACGGTGCAGCCAGCGGCCAGCGCCGGCGCGATCTTGCGCGCAATCATGGCCGCTGGAAAATTCCAGGGCGTGATGGCGGCGACCACGCCCACCGGCTCTTTGAGCGCGAACATGCGCCGCCCCGGGACCGGCGCAGGAATCACTTCGCCGTTGGCGCGTGTGGCCTCCTCGGCAAACCACTCGATGTAGCTGGCCGCATAGCTGACTTCGCCGCGTCCTTCGGCCAGGGGCTTGCCCTGCTCGCGCGAGATCAGTCGGCCCAGGTCTTCCTGATGTGCGAGCACCAGATCGTTCCAGCGCTTGAGAATCTGTGCGCGCTGCTTGGCCGGTGTCTTGCGCCATGCGGGAAAGGCGGCATGGGCGGCATCGACGGCGGAGCGTGCGACGGCGGCGTCGGCGTCGGGAATGGAGGTGATTACGGCACCGGTGGCCGGATCGGTGACATCGAAACTGGGGCCGACTTCGGGACGCTGCCATTGGCCGGCGATGAAATGGGTGCTGCGTTGCAGGTTGGGGCGCGAAAGAGTCAAAGGCATGGCGTGGGGGAAATTAAGAATGTGGGGTGGGCGAACAATCAACTCACAATGCCCAGGTGCCAGGGCACGAACTCGTGGTCGCCGAGGCCCAGCAGCTCGCTCTTGGTCGGTTCGCCCGAGGCGTGCCACAGAATCTGTTCGAAGATGCGCTGGCCCAGTTCGGGCACGGATAGTTCGCCGTCAATGACCACGCCGCAGTTGATGTCCATGTCGTCTTCCAGGCGGCGGAACATCGGCGTGTTGCTGGCCAGCTTGATGGTCGGCGCGGGCTTGCTGCCGAACATGGAGCCGCGCCCGGTGGTAAAGCAGATCAGCTGGGCTCCGCTGGCAATCTGGCCCGTTGCTGCCACGGGGTCGTAGCCTGGCGAGTCCATGAAGACAAAGCCGGGCTCTTTGATTGGCTCGGCATATTCGTACACGGCACGCAGCGGCGTGGTCCCGCCTTTCATGGCCGAACCCAGCGATTTCTCGAAAATATTGGCCAGGCCGCCGGCCTGGTTGCCGTGGCCGACCACGCCGTTGAACTGGGCGTTCTGGCCCGCTGCATAGTGCTCCCACCAGGCCAGGCGGTCGAGCAGCTTTTGCCCCACTTCCGGGGTGGCTGCGCGGCGCGTGAGCATGAACTCCACGCCATGGATCTCGGGTGTCTCGGACAGAATAGCCGTGCCGCCGTGGCGCACCAGTAAATCCATCGCAGCGCCGAGTGCGGGGTTGGCGGTAATGCCCGAGAACCCGTCGGAGCCACCGCATTCGAGTCCGATTTTCAAGTGCTGGGCGCTGACGCGCGTGCGCTGTGCGGCATTGGCCTCGGGCAGCATTTCCTCGATGGCGCGGATGCCGGCCTCTATGGTCTGGCGCGTGCCTCCGACTTCCTGCATTACCAGCGTGCGCAGCAGTCGACCGGAATCGAGACCCTGAGAGTCGAGTAGCGCATCGACCTGGTTGCGCTCGCAGCCCAGGCCCACGATGAGCACGCCGGCCAGGTTGGGGTGGCGTGCATAGCCGGCCAGTGTGCGGCGCAGCAGGTCGAAATGCTCGCTGGGGGACGACATGCCGCAGCCGCTGGACTGCGCAAAGGCCGCCACGCCGTCCACATTGGGAAAGGCCGCCAGGCGTTCGGGCGTGAAGTGCGCTGCGATGCGCTTGATCACGGTGGCCGAACAGTTGACCGACGACAGAATGCCGATGAAGTTGCGCGTGCCGATGCCGCCACCGGGCCGCTCGAAGCCCATGAAGGTCGCGCGCTGTGCCTCGGGCACAAAGTCCACCGGGCGCACGTCCTGGCAAAAGGCCGGATCGCGGTAGCTGTCCACCAGGGAGAGGTTGTGACTGTGCACATAGTCGCCGGCTTGCAGGTCGCGCGCGGCTACGCCGATCATGGTGTCGTACTTCAACACGCGTTCGCCGGCCGCAATGGCCCGCGCTGCGATCTTGTGGCCGGCAGGAATCTGCGCCCTGGCGCGCACGCCGAATTCGGCAATCACTTCGCCCAGGGCAATGGCGGTCTTGGCAACGAGAACATTGTCGTTCGGGTGCAGACGAAGCAGGGAGCTGTGGTTCATATATAGGAAAGCGGCAAGCGGATGGGACAGGGCAATGGCCGGGGGATCAGCCCTTGGCCATCAGCTCTTTGAGGCTGAGCTTGCGGATCAGCTCGGTCTCTTGCTGGTAGACGGCCTGTATGTATTTGCGGTAGTCAGGCCCGTCCTGGTACATGACGGGCGCGTCGATGCTCTCGGCCACCTTGCGGAACTCTTCGCTGTTGACGGCCGTGCGGAAGGCGTCGCGCAGGCGTTTTTCGATGACGGCAGGCAAGCCCTTGGGCGCACCGATGCCGTTGGGCGCTTCCACCACCACGTCAAAACCCAGTTCCTTGAGCGTGGGCGTGTCCTTGAAGCGCGGCGTGCGTGCCTCACCCCAGGTGGCCAGCAGGCGCATCTTGCCGGCTTCGACATGGGGTGCCCAGGAGGAGCTGTCGGCCAGCAGATCGACCTGGCCGCCCAGCACGTCCTGCAAGGCCGCCGAGCCGCCCTTGTAGGCGATGGCGTTGAAGCGCACACCGGCCGCCTGTGCGAACTGCTCCATCCCCACATGGGTGGCGCCGCCGATGCCGGCATGCGCATAGGTGATGACGCCGGGCTGGGCCTTGGCCTTGGCGATCACGTCGCGCAGAGACTTGAACGGGGAGTTCGCTGGCACGGCAATGCCGAAAGTCTGACCCGAAGTCCGGGCCAGGTAGGTGAAGTCCTTGAGCGGATCGAGCTGTACCGTGCCCAGCTGAGAGAAACGGGTCACCGAAATCGGTATCTGGCCGATGGTGTAGCCGTCCGGGCGTGCGGAAGACAGGGCTTTGGAGCCGATCATGCCGGAGGCCCCGGCGCGGTTGTCCAGTGCAATGGGCTGACCCAGTTCGCGCGCCGCGATCTGGCAAATGATGCGCATGGAGCGATCTGCGGTGCCGCCTGCCGGCCAGGGGCAGATGAAGGTGATGGGGCGTTCGGGATATTCGGCGGCGAGCACGCGCGCCGATGTGGTGCTCAAGGCAGCGGCGCCGAGGCTGCCAAGAACGAGTTGGCGCCGGGTCACGGGGCGGGAGGGATTCATCGTTGTCTCCGAATGATTGTTTTAGGGTCAGCCCCGCGGATTATTCTGAAGATAATGATTGCAATCTAATGACATAGCGGACTCGCTTCATAACTTGGAAGTTATGAAGAGCGCAGCCAACAAGAACCCCATGAGCCAGATAGACCGCGTTCTGAGATCCAACCTGAAGCTGCGCCACCTGCAATTGCTGGTGGCGCTGGATGAGTTTCGCCACCTGGGACGGGTGTCGGAGTTCCTGTCCATCACCCAGCCCGCGGTATCCAAGATGCTGGCGGAGATCGAGAAGATGTTCGATCTGCAACTTTTCGTGCGCTCCACCAGAGGCACCGAACCCACTTCCCATGGCGTCACCGTGGTGCGCTTTGCCCGCTCGGTGCTCGCCGATTACCAGCGCACGCGCGATGAAATCAGTGCGCAGGCCAGCGGCGGCGTGGGGCGGACCAGCGTCGGTGCCATGGTGGTCGCCTTGCCCAGTCTGCTGATGCCGGCCATCGTGCGGGTCAAGCAGCGCTCTCAGCTGACGACGGTCATGGTGGAGGAGGGCGACCTCACGCGGCTGCTGCCCAGGCTGCGCGTGGGAGAGCTGGACTTGATCGTGGGCCGGCTGGAGCCCGGTTATGCGTCGCCGGATCTTGAGACCGAGTCTCTTTACCCGGAGCCGATGTGCATTGTGGTGAGCCCCGAGCATCCCTTGGCCAAGACGCCACAACCGAGCTGGACGCTGCTGGCGCAGCTGCCTTGGGTGGTGCCGCCGCCCTGGGCTTCATCCCGCTCGAAGCTGGCCCAGATGTTCTACAAGCACCAGTTGCTGCCGCCGACGGACATTGTCGAAACCTCGTCCTTTCTGGTCACGCTCTCGGGCATGCAGCAGCGCCCAGCCATCGGTTTTCTCGCGCGCAGCGTTGCCGAGCATTTCGAGTGCCAAGGGCTGCTTTGCATTCTGAACCTCAAGGTGCCGATAGAGCTGCCGCATGTGGGCATCATCACGCTGCGAGGACGTGCAAAAACGCCGGCCAGCCAGTTGCTGGTGGACAGCTTGCGCGAGACGGTGGCATCGCGCTAAGGCCCTGGGGCTGGGCATTGAAAAGCGATGCCGCAAGCGTTGCAGACTACGGTGTCGCTTGCTCTTGATTAGAGAGCGGATAGCGCCGGTAAATAATTGACCTCAGGTCGATTCGTTGCTGAAATCAGGATAAAAAAAGCGCTATAAGCTCTCTTTTTATTGCTTGCGGATTGGAGATCAGGCGCGCGGAGCGCGAATGGACGACAGCAGCGGCATGCCGGTGCGCCGCGTGAACTCTTCGTAGCTGATGGGACTGTCCATCCGGGTGTCGGCGCTGTTGGCCTGCCAATGCACCCAGCTCTGGCCGGTGCTGGCGTCGTACACCAACTTGAAGATATGGCTGGGGACTGCCACCTTGCCGGGGCCAATTGTGGGCGCATTCCTGGCAAATACCGGGCCGGTAAACACATAGACATCGCCCTTGGCGCGTAGCGCGTATTTACGCGTGGCTTGCTCGACCTGGCTCCAGGCGCCACCGTTGTGCACCTGGTTTTGCGGCACCATATTTGCCAGGCTGAAGCTCTGGGCCATGGCCTCGGGCGTACTCATGTCGGCGGCCGGTGCCATATGGCCGCGTGAGTAGCCCGAGCGTTTGTAATCGTCCAGTTCGGAGCGTTCGGCGCGTGGCAGACGCGCGTCGGCATAAAACTTGTCGCTACGCTCCAGACCCTGGCCTTGCTGCAGCGTACTGCGGTTCAGGCGCTCGACCACGAACACCGGGGTCTTGGTCAGCCCGTTGTGCAGCACGGCAAAGCTGCTGAAGCACAGCTCGCGCTCATGGGTTTGCAGCTGCAGGGCCGGCGCCTGACCACCCGGGAAAAACTGCGTGCAGTGGCTAAAGCGGCTGGTCTGGCCGCCCGCTTGTGCAGGGCTGCGCGCGACCGTGCCGCCGACACTGGGAGAATGAGAAGCTCCCGAGGTGGAGTTGCCCGGCAAATGCGGCCAGCCGTTTTTGCGGAAAGCGTCCAGTGCCGGCAGATGCAGCGCCGCCAGCGCCTGGTTGATGAGCTTGTCTGCCGACCAGCCGGGGTTGAAGCCGCAGCTGGCAATCTGAAAGCTGGCCAGGGCGGTGGTGGCACAAGAGATCGCAAAGCGCTTGGTGCGGGAAAAACTGAATAAGGCCGATTTCCTGGAGGCCGCGCTGCGCTTGCGCGCCGGCGTTTTCTTGTTCTTGGCGGTGGTCATGCGGGCGCAATGGTACGCCGCCTTGGTGCTTCCAAAAGCATAGTGCGGCCTTTAGGCCGCACTTTATGGGACGGGCAATGAAACCGGGTGTTTCAGTGCCCGGATTTCAAGGCTTTGGCGCGGCCGCCGCCGGCTCCAGTATCTGGGCCACAGCGCATTGGGTGCTGGCCTCGTTCATGGCCACATCGTGCTCTTGCTTGGCCGTTTCCACCGACATGATCTGGGGCAGGCTGACGCCGTTTTTCACGGCCAGGATTTCGGCCATCACACTCACGGCAATCTCGGCCGGGGTCTTGCTGCCGATATACAGGCCAATGGGGCCGCGCAGCAGGGCCAGGGAGGCTTCGGTTTCGCCGAAGTGTTCCATCATGCGCTCGCGTCTGGCCTGGTTGTTGCGGCGCGAGCCTATGGCACCCACATAAAAGGCCGAGCTATGCAGGGCTTCCAGCAGGGCCAGATCGTCCAGCTTGGGGTCATGGGTGAGGGCGACGATGCAGCTGCGCGCATCGGGCTTGAAAGCGGTCACCGCGTCGTCCGGCATATCGCTGACCTTGCGGACCTGGGGCACGGCCCAACTGCCCATGTATTCCTCGCGCGGATCGCACACGGTGACGGTAAAACCGTTGAACAAGGCCATGGTGGCCAGATACTCGGCCAGGGCGCCAGCACCGATTAAGAGCATGCGGTAGCCCGGACCCAGATGGTTGGTCAGGGTATGGCCGTCAAACTCCAGCGTGCCGGGCTGTTGGGTGGGGGTCAGGGCGACGTGGCCGTTGCCGCAATCCACGGCGCGCTGGACCAGACAGCCGCCTTCGAGCTGTTGGACCAGGTCCTGCAGACTGGCGGCATCGGGGTTGAATTCGAGCAGCAGCTCCAGCGTGCCGCCACAGGGCAGGCCAAAACGATGGGCTTCGTCGGCACTCACGCCATAGCGCGCCAGCTGTGGCGGGCCGTCGGGAATGCCGGCATTGCTGTTCAGTGCCTGGGTGTAGCGCGCAATCAAATCATCTTCTATGCAGCCGCCCGAGACCGAACCTATGGCTCGCCCGTCTTCGCGCAGTGCCATCATGGAGCCCACGGGTCTTGGCGAGGATCCCCAGGTGCGAACGACGGTGGCCAGCAAGGCGCGTTGACCGGCTGCGCGCCAGTCCCGCAATGCCTTGAGCACCATGACATCGATGTTGTCCATTGATCGCTTCCTTGTATCGAACACCTGCTCGCATATTGCCGTTGGGCAGGTGTTATTTCTATGTATGTGAACCCTAAACGGAACCCAAAGTGCATGCATGAAAAAGGCCTTCCCGGGCCTGCATGCAGACGCCGGGAAGGCCTGGCTTCAAGCAGCGGGTCAGTGGGACTGCGCTGCCGTCTGCTTACGCAGCTTGCCCACCTGGTTTGGCAGATCGCTCCACTCGCCCATGCCGTATTGGGCACGCATGGTGTTGAGCAGGGTGGCGATCTGTGCATCGCTCAAGGCATGGCGGAAAGCGGGCATGGTGCCCAGGTCCGCATGGGCCGGCTGTTGCACGCCTTCGAGCACGGCCATGATGGCGTTGTCAGGCGAGGCGGCGTGCAGGCTGGTGCTCAAGGCCAGTTGCGGGCGCACGCCAAAGGTGCTGGCCGAAGGATCGGCACGGTGGCAGGCCATGCAGGCGCCCTGGTAGAGGCGATAGCCTTCTGCGTCCAGTGCCAGCTTGGGCGTGGCTGTCTTTTCCTTGATCATGGCTTGTGCGTCGCCGGGTGCGGCATCCGCATCACGGTAAGACATCAGGTAAGTGGCAATCGCGTCCAGGTCCGCATCGGATTGCTGGCTCAGGCCGTGAGCAACCGGCGCCATGGGGCCGGCGGCCACGCCGTGGCGTTCCGAGAAGCCGGTCTTCATATAGCTGAGCAGATCGGCCTTGGTCCAGGGCAGGGGCGAGGGCGATTGGCTGGTCAGGGCCGGAGCATCCCAGCCTTCGGCGCTACCGCCCGTCAGGTGGAACTCTCCGGTCTTTTCCGCTGCCAGGCCGTTGCGCGGCGTATGGCAGGCGCTGCAATGGCCCAGGCCTTCGACCAGATAAGCGCCGCGGTTCCATTCGGGCGGCTGCTTTTCATCGTCCTTGACCACGCCGGGCTTCAGATACAACCAGTTCCAGGCAGCAATGCCTCGGCGCACGTTGTAGGGGAAGTTCAGCGCCGTCTTGGGCGGTGCGTACTCCACGGCAGGCTCGCTCATGAGATAGGCGTAGAGCGATTGCATATCCTCATCCGTCACCCGCGAGAAGGCAGTGTAGGGGAAGGCGGGATAGAGGTAATTGCCTTCGCGGTCCACGCCATGGCGCATGGCGCGCTCGAAGGCCTCATAACTCCAGCCGCCAATGCCGGTTTGGGCATCGGGCGTGATGTTGCTGGTGTAGATGGTGCCGAAGGGGCTGGGCATGGCCAGGCCGCCGGCATTGGTCTTGCCATTGGGTGCGGTGTGACATACCGCGCAGTCGCCCATGGCGGCCAGCAGCTTGCCCTTGGCAATTTGCTGGGGGGAGAACTCGGCCGTCGGAATGCTGGTTTGCGCGGCAATCTCGCCTTGATGGGTCAGGGCCAGGCCGGCGGCGGCCAGTACCACCACGAGTGCGGCGCCACCCACCACGATTTTTTTGAAGGTGTTCATCTTGATCGTCTCTGCTTTGTGGGTCACTTGGATGCGGTCTTGGCTGCCTTGAGCGCAGCCAGCACGCGGCTGGGCGTGAACGGCACTTCCAGCAGACGGATGCCGGCAGCATCGAAGATGGCATTGGCCACGGCAGCCGCGCTGGGCACGGAGGCCGATTCACCGGCGCCCATGGGCGCTTCGTCGGGACGCTCGACCAGCAGGGAGTCGATCTCGGGCAGTTCGTCAAAGCGCAGGATGGGGTAGCCGCCCCATTCCAGCGAGGTCACGCCGCTCTTGTCGAAAGTGACAAACTCCTTGAGCACGCGGCTGGTGGACTGCACCACATTGCCGTGCACCTGATGGCGCACGCCTGCGGGGTTGACCATGGCACCGGTGTCCTGGGCCACAAAGACCTTGTCCACCTTGACTGCGCCGGTTTCACGATCCACGGTCACATCGACTACCCAGGTGGCCCAGGCTGCGCCATAGCCGGGGAATTTGCTATGGATGTAGCGCGCATAGGCAAAACCGCGGCCTTTGACCAAGCGTTGATCGTCGGGGGCTGGCGTGCGGTGGGCTGGGCCTGCAACCCAGTTGCACTGCTTCTTGGCTTCGGCAATCAGCGCCACGGCGCGCGGGTCTTTGAGGTAGCGCAGGCGGTACTCGATGGGGTCGGCCTTGGCCAGATAAGCGCACTCATCAATCCAGGATTCATGCGCGAAAACATTGGGCAAGGCGGAAACGCCGCGCATCCAGGAGGCGCGCACGATAGGCACGGCATCCTGCGAAATCATGCGCATCTTGGGGTATTCGTACTGCGGGATCGCCGTGCGGTCACCCATTTGCTGGGCATTGATCTTGGCGGGAACCTTGCCCGTCAGGATCAGGGCTAGCGCGGAAGCGTTGTTGGACGGGTAGCAGGTGCGCAGCTCGTAGGCAGTCACATTGTGTTGCTCGTCCATGCCGCCGCGCACGCGGATCAACTGGCCGGTGCCCTTGGGTTCCCAGCCGGACTCCTGCTCGCGCATCAGCTGCACGCGCACAGGCTTGCCGCCGACAGCAGCAGACATCAGGGCGGCATCGGAGCAGACGTCGTCGGCGCAGTTGCGGCCATAGCAGCCGGAGGCCTCCAGGCGGGTCACGTTGACGTTGTCGGCGTTCACGTCCATGAGCTTGGAGATGTCCTTGCACACGTCGTGAGGGTTTTGCGAACCGGTCCAGACCTGAATTTGGCCATTGCCCACTTCCGCAATCGCGCAGGATGGGCCGATGGAGCCGTGTGCGTGATAGGGCCAGACATAGTCGCGTGTCAGTTGAATCTTGGCCTGCTCTACTGCTTGCAGAGCGCCTTCATCTTCTTGCAGCACACGATCGGTCTTGGTGTGATCGACCAGGGTTTTGTGCAGGCCGTCCAGGGACAGGTCGGGCAGACCCGCCCATTCCTTCCAGGTGACCTTGAGCTGGTGCATGGCGGCAATGGCCTGCTCTTCACGCTCGGCGACCACGCCGACGAAGTCGCCCTTGACCACGACCTTGACGATGCCGGGCAGGTGGGCGATGGACTTTTCATCGACCGAGACCAGGCTGGAGCCCAGAGGTGCCGTGGCATCAGCGCCGGTATAGGGTGGTCGAATCACGCGGCCGTGCAGCATGCCGGGCACGCGCAGATCGTGGATGTAGGTGAGCGCGCCCAGCACCTTGTTGGGAATGTCCACGCGCTGCACGGACTTGCCGACATACTCAAAACCGGACTTGCGCAGCTCGATCTTGTCGTCCACTTCGATCTGCAGATCCTGGCCTTGCACCAACTCGCCATAGCCAAAGCGCTTGCCGCCGGCGATGACAAAGCCTTTTTGCGTGGTGATGCGCTCGGCAGGAATACCGGATTTTTCGCTGGCCAGCTTGATCAGCAACTGGCGTACCTGCGCTGCGGCGTGGCGCATGGGCAGGGACGAGACCTGGATGGTGTTGCTGGCAATCGTGGGGCCGAGGTCGGGAGTGCGGGCTGTGTGGCCCAGCACCATGGTCACGGCGGAGAAGTCCACATACAGCTCGTCAGCCACCAGCTGACCCAGCGCCGTGCGGATGCCCGTGCCCAGGTCTACGTGACCGTTGTAGGCGGTCACCGAGCCATCGGCGCCAATGGCGATGAAGCTGTCCACCAGTTTGGCCGAAGGAATCGAAAATGCGCCCTTGGCGGCTGTTTCGGGAGCGGTCTGGGCCATCAGCAAATGGCCGCCGGCCACGGAGCCGACCATCAGCATGCCGCCGGCCTTGAGCAACTGGCGACGGGTGAGTTGCGCTTGATTGTCTTTGGTAAAGAATTTCATGATCAAGCGGCCTTTTGTTCTTTGGATGCGGCAGCGGCGGGAATGGCTGCACTGCGGCCTTGTGCAATCAGCTCGCGGGCACGCGCTGCGGCCTGCATGATTTCCACGTGGGTGCCGCAGCGGCACAGATGGCCCGACAAAGCGTGTTTGACTTCCTCATCGCTGGCCTGGGGCTTTTGATTGAACAGGGCCACCAGAGCCATGATCATGCCGTTGGTGCAGTAGCCGCACTGTGCGGCCTGCGCATCGACAAAGGCCTGCTGAACCACATGCAAGGTGAAGGTGCGTGCTGCAGCTGCGGGCATTGCGCTTTTGTCTGCGCTGACATCCAGCACGGCTGCATTGCGCAAGGCTTTGGCTTTGGCGTCCTGGCTGGCTTCGGGAGAGAGGCCTTCCAGCGTGGTGACTTTCTTGCCTTGAACCACGCTCAGCGGTACAGAGCAGGAGCGGGCTACCTTGCCGTCAATCAGCACGGCGCAAGCGCCGCACTCGCCCAGGCCGCAACCAAACTTGGGGCCGTTGAGCTGCATGTCATTGCGCAGCACATAGAGAAGAGGTGTATCGGGAGCTGCGCTAGGCGCGTCCACTTCCTGGCCGTTCAGGGTGAATTTCATGGCATCCATCGTGTTGGGTTTTATGTATAGTCAATTATAAGACTCACATGAATTGCTTGCTTGATGGTGCGATGCAGCGATGAATTCAAGGCGTTTGAAAGAAATGCGGCAATGCAAGGATGGCGGCGCTGAGGGGCAAGCGCTGCAAAGCCCGGAGAGCGGCTGGGCCGGCTGGCATGAGCTGTGCCGCAATGGGCAGGCACATAAGTCAAAGCCAGACAGGTATTACGTGGAGAGAGTCTGTGCGAAGCGGCTGTGCAACAGATTCATACAACAAGGTTTTTTCTTGAGGTTCATCCATGAGTGCATGGCAGACAGGCTCTGGCTTGCTGTTCACTACTCGGAAGGAGTAAACCATGAAGCAGAAAAACAAGTCTCAACAGCGGTGCCGATAGCGAAGTCGGAGTCTGTGAGACTGGCTATGACAGCGGCGGTGCAAAAGCATATAGCCTCTTTGAAGGACGAGATGCACCCCTTGGCTCAAAGGCAGTACAAGTCTGTGTACTGGCCGCTCCAGATGGGGCAACTTATCAAAAGTCTGAATTTCAGTCAGCAGCAGTGCAAATGTAATAAGCGGCAGCCGGAGGATGAGATGAGTTTCCTGCCAACCATTCAAATGCATTGAGCGTTGAGACTGGCAGACTCACTTGGTACGACCCCACAATTTGATTGCCCGCCTTGTGCGGGCAATTTTTTAGCAGCTCTCGGGAATGCTGGCTGTAGCCACGCCTACCGTAGCAATGCCGGGTTGGGTAAACAAGATTTCCCGATTTTCGGCATCCATTTGCTGCACCACAATCGCTCCGTCGTCGTGAAGATAGACGCGCACCGAGGCTTCCTCATCCAGATCCCAATACGCAACTGCGCTTCCCACGCCGTTCCAGCCATGTGCCTGGCTGAAACTGCGGCGGCGCAATGCCTTGATCAGCGACTCGGGGGCACCCAGTTCGCTGTTCACTGCAATCCAAAGGTCGATGACCATGTCATGGGCCGTCTGCTGTGAGCTGCAAGGTTGCGCGGCTTGCAGACGGGAAATCCATGTCTGCAGGCGTGCGGCAAAAGGGTAGATCATGGTTCAGGCCTAGGACTGCTGGATTCGGAAATTGGATGTAGTCATTTAACTTACACCAAGAATATATTTGGCCTGCGTCTAAATTACCAGCTAAAACAGAAGATACACAAGCTTATGTTACTTTTCGAGTTTCTCGGCACCCATTTTTCGTCTGGGCGTTTGAGCATTGTGCAGGCGGAAACTTGCTGTATGGGTCATATCTCGCGATGACACGGGCCACAAAAAAAGGCCTTGCGGCCTCGTTTTTTGTTTGAAGTGGCTCGATAGCCAGGACCGTGCCCGGTGCGTCCATCAAACACCAGCTATCGGTGCACTGCGTTGCCCTAGCTGCGCGGAACATCGGCCGCGCTCTGTTGGTTGTTGCGGGCGATCAGGCCGTTGCTGCGCATGTCCAACTCCATCTGGCTGATGAAGCGCTCTTCGGCCACGATGCGGGGATTTTGATCGAGCAGGGTCCAGGCGCCAAAGCATGATCGGCATGAAGGTGGGTGAGGATCAAGGGTACAAAGGCTTGCGGCTGACGTCATGGGCGCGGTACGGTGGCGAGGTATGCGGAGCCGATGTGAGGCACGCGATGTGGTGTGGCAGACCAAAACGGTATCCCTGTCGACTTGTTTGGGCGCAGGACTTTTCTCGCATAAGACCAAGGGGCTGCCGGTTCACTTCTGACTCCAGGGGTTTAGGCCTGGCCTTTAAAATTGCGCCCGGGTGGCATGTCATTGGGGCGTACCAGGAAAGTAGCGAAGGTCGGGCCGCCTCGCTGCGTTTCTACGACCACTTATTACATGTTCGACCTTCCCATCGAATGGATTGCCGCATCGATTTTTGCGATTGCTCTGGCGCACACTTTTGCTGCCAAACAGTTTGAGCGCCTCTCTCACCGTTTTCCTCGCCACTCTGGCTTGTTCCACCTGCTGGGCGAGGTAGAGGTCGTCTTTGGCTTCTGGGCCATTGTGCTGATCGTGCTGATGGCACTGTCTTCTGGCAGCAGCAGTGCTTTGCAGTACGCAGAGTCACGTAACTACACGGAGCCGCTGTTTGTGTTTGTGGTGATGGTGATTGCGGCCTCCAAACCCGTTCTGGTCACGGTCATGTCACTGGTGAACACCATCGCGCGTTGGGCTCCGTTGCCTACGCCGTTGGCATCTGCCTGGTTGGGCTTGGCGGCCGTGCCTTTGCTCGGCTCCCTGGTTACGGAGCCAGCTGCCATGACTATTGCAGCGCTGATGTTGGCGCCTCAGATCTTCCGTCCCCATGTGCCCGAGGGCCTGAAGTATCTGGCCTTGGGCGTGCTCTTTGTGAATGTCTCTATCGGCGGCACGCTGACCTCCTATGCCGCGCCGCCCGTGCTGATGGTGGCGACAACCTGGCAGTGGGACAGTGCTTTCATGTTTGCCACCTTCGGCTGGAAGGCCGCATTGGCGGTGCTGGTCAATGCCAGTGTTGCCACGTTCTTGCTGAGAAACCATCTGCGCCCGAGCTTGCCAGGCAATGAAGACTTGCCTACTGACGTGCGCGTACCGTGGTCGGTTGTCGCCGTTCATCTGCTTTTGCTGGCCGGAGTTGTGCTGTTCGCGCATCATCCCGTGATCTTCCTGGGCCTGTTTCTGATGTTCCTGGGCTTCACTCAGGCTTATGGCAAGCACCAAA
The DNA here is from genome assembly GCF_965139575.1 of Comamonas aquatilis. NCBI lineage: Bacteria > Pseudomonadati > Pseudomonadota > Betaproteobacteria > Burkholderiales > Comamonadaceae > Comamonas > Comamonas aquatilis. Next base: position 123,104 of record NZ_CBCSIW010000012.1, read on the forward strand.
GCCCGCTCATCATCAAGGAAGCTTTGTTGGTAGGCTTCTTTCTGGCGGGACTGGTCGTTCTGGGCGGCATGCAGCAATGGTGGTTGCAGCCCATTGTGTCGAGCTTGAAGCCTTTGGAACTCTTCATCGGAGCAGTGGGCTTGACCGCCATCACGGATAACGCGGCATTGACCTATCTTGGCTCTCTGATTGCCGGCATCTCCGATGAGTCCAAGTACATGCTGGTGGCCGGAGCCGTGGCTGGCGGTGGTCTTACCGTCATAGCCAATGCGCCCAACCCTGCCGGTGTGGCCTTGCTTAAACGAGGTTTTGCAGATGAGACGGTAAGCGCTGTGGGGCTGCTGTTTGGTGCCTTGGGGCCTACGGCTGTTGCGGTGGCTGCATTCATGTTTCTTTGAGCGAACATAGCCAGAGGATGGATTTGCCTGGACTACCCTTGGGCAGGTGGGCAAGCCCGCCCTGTCTTTGCATATTGCAGGCGGTCCAGATCGAATTTGCGCGCTGCAGCTTTAAATACAGTTGGGCAAACTAGTCGTGGCAGCCATCCGGTAGCTGGGCTACCGCCGGATCCAGACCTCACTGGTCAGGCAATGTGTATGGGTCTCGGAGAAGGCGGTTTGGCGCCTGATGAAGCTGAGGGCTGATAGCTGCCGTCCCAAGACGATGACACTACTGTTCCTACCTGGGCGAGATCAGCCGGCGCCGGAGAACTTGCTGAACTGCGACTTCAGTGCCATAGCGCTGAGCCAGAAGTGGCCCGCCGACATCTCGGAGTTCCAGTTGCTGGCAGGCAAAGTCTACCTCTCGTAAGGAGAGGAGCGCTAAGTCGAGGGATGGCTCTCAATCGATAGGGATGAGATCCCTGAGCCCTCTGGCGCACTGCTGAGCTGAAATGCTCGCGAGAAGTCACAGGATTCCTGGGCGAGCAGAATAATGGAGTTGATCAAAGTGCTTCGTTGCTCAACTCTGCACATCGCGACATACGTCATATCGGGAATCGCTGGGGTGACTTTGACGACCTGCAAAAGCCCCTGTTCGATCATGGGTGTGAGGCAATGCCGGGGCAAGGGGCTGATTCCAATGCCAGCGACCGTCATGCCAATAAGGGCGATAAGACTGTTGCTGGGAAGCGAGTTTTTCGGTGTGAGGCCGAAAACCTTGAACCAATTTTCTGAAGCTAGGCCAGCGCCTGAGCGACTGCCTTGAGTCAGAAGGCGTTGCGATGCAAGCTCGTGCAAGCGCAACGTCTTGTTCGCAGGCAACTGGCCCGGTTTACACATCCAAACGTTAGTCACCTTCCCAAGGGATTTCTTGGAGATCCGATTGTCATCAGCAATGTCCGGCACGATGGCGAGATCGAGTTCGTTTGCCAACAGTTTTTCTCTGAGAGTTACGCTGGCGTCTACGTCAGGCTCAATGACGACACGGGGGTGGTGAGCTTGAACCAGACTGACAAGTCGCGGAAACCACGTCATTGCAGTGAGCTCGGTGAGGCCAATTCTTACCCTGCGTTCGATGACTTGCGGATGAGCCAGCTGCTCCATGGCCTCATCGCGTTGAGCGAGTAAGCGCTCGGCGACCGTGAAGGTTTCTTGTCCCTTCTCCGTCAACCGGGCTGTGCGCAAAGAGCGGTCAAGCAAGGTCGTGTCCAGAGCGCTTTCCAACTCCTTCACACGCCGGGATATGGCCGACTGCGTGGTGTGGAGCTTCTCAGCCGCCTGAGAAAAACCACCGAGTTTGACCACCCAATAGATCGCTTCAAGTTGCTTGAACGAAATCATGGAAACGACCGCCGCAGAGTTTTACGCAGTACGGGTTCATCCCATAAATATCTAAAAAACGCATGTGATTTCATCGAAATAAATCGCTTTTTTTTGTGAGAAGAGGACTCCACAATTTGTTCACTCGACCCATCACCACGATTCTGGTCTCGAACTTCTTCAGGAGTTGCTTTCATGTTCCGATTGAATTGCGCGCGAGTGGCTGTTCTCGCATTTTGCCTTTTGGGTGCCACGGCGAACGCTAGCCGTCTTGATGAAATCAAGAGTCGAGGCAATCTGATTTGCGCGACTCTTGCGGGGGCGGAGCCGCTGGCTTTCCAAGATCCCGTGACCCGCCAGTATGGCGGTTTTGACATTGACGTCTGCAAAGGTCTTGCCAAGAACCTAAACGTCGAACTCAAGCACCGCACTGTTTCTGTCGAGGCTCGCCTTCCTGAGCTGTCTCTTGGACGAGTCGATGTGATGGCTGTTGATTTCCACCCAGAAGTGACCCACTAGCCCCCGGTGGAGGTGCGGATAAAAACTTGGACTGGTTTTATGCGGCTAGGCCAAGCTTGTGCCGGTATTCCACAGGACTTAAACGTCC
>NZ_CBCSIW010000013.1:0-118637 GCF_965139575.1 Comamonas aquatilis
GGACGTTTAAGTCCTGTGGAATACCGGCACAAGCTTGGCCTAGCCGCATAAAACCAGTCCAAGTTTTTATCCGCACCTCCACCGGGGGCTAGTGGGTCACTTCTGGGTGGAAATCAACAGCGCGCGGCTTCCAAGGGTGATCAAGTGTCGTCGCACAAAGGTTGGCGCGTCACCAGCATCCCGCCCGAAGCTCTGCTCAAAGCAAAGGAAGAACATGCGAGGTTGCAAGTCATGGCGCGCAAAGCAGGCGGTAAGCCCGTCGAAGACTTTGACGAGTTGGCATGGCTGCGCAAAGCAAAGCGCTCAGCAGTCCGCAGCAAGCCCTACAACCTGCAAGACGCAGCTCAGCAGTGCAAGGAGCTGGCCATCAAGGCTGGATGGATCGAAGTCCAGATCCAAGAAATCAAGAAGGTCGTAGCAAAAAGCGTCACCTAACCAGCGCCAGCGGCCAGAAGTCACCCAACTCAACCCGAAAAACTCGGCTTCAAAGATTGACTCTTACTGACATCCACTTGAGCAAATGCTATAGAAACAATATTGGTTTTTTGCCTTTATTTGGTTTCCTACACAGTTGTACGCAGACTAAAGGATCCATCAATGAATGACACGCTCAACACCATCGCCAGCACAATTGCCAGTGAATTCTCTGACGTCACAGACGTGGCCCAGGCAACAAGAATTGTTGTTCGCCTATTTCTTGCTGCTGTCCTCGGTGGACTTTTAGGTTGGCAGCGCGAAGCAAACGGCAAGGCAGCAGGCCTACGTACTCATATGTTGGTGGCCATGGGGTCTGCACTTGTTGTGCTCGTGTCTCTGCAGTCTGGGGTGGATACAGCGAATGCTGCACGAGTAGTACAAGGGGTCATCACTGGCGTCGGTTTTCTCGGTGCCGGAGCGATCCTGAAATCTGACGGCGAGAATTCAGCACCCCATGTAAAAGGCCTGACTACTGCAGCCGGGCTTTGGCTCACGGCCGCCATCGGCGTATGTGCAGGACTCGGTGAAGAGGCAACAGCAGTCATCAGCACAATCTTTGCGCTCCTAATCCTGAGCGTGATTCCCATGCTGACAAAAAACAGCCAATCCAAACAGAAACCGAAATCAGACTAGTCCCCAACAGAGGTGCAAATCGCACATCGGCCTCGCTAGCAACCAACACTCATAGCCCGCAATAGCGGGCTTTTCTCATTCTGGGAGCCAATATGCAAGACAAGATCACTCTGGCCATTGATGCGCTGGCATCAGCAGCGTTCATTGAGGGCGGTGTGTCGCCTGAGAACACCCTGGCAGCCCGCGACCTAACCGAGCAGCGCAAGCGTGAACTGCTGGCCAGCATCGGCGCGCCCTGCCTGCACCAGATTCAGGAGCCAGCCCCTGTGCTGGCAGCACAGCCAGCTGAGGTGATAACCGCACTCTGGGAAGCTATCGGCCACCATTCCGCTCAGGTTGCTGAAACAGGTGAAATGGCCCCAGGGCAGAAGCTGCTTGATGCGGCCCGAGCCGTTGAAATGGCTATCCGGCCGCCAGCCATTGCCCAGGCAGCGTCAGCAGCCGTAGCGGTGCCTGACGGGTGGAAGCTGGTGCCCAAGGTTCCAACGCTAGCCATGGGATGGGCCTATCTGGACAAGGCGCGCGAAGTCTCTCCTGGTGATCGCTGGAAGTTCAGCCATCCCGGCTATGAAGCAGCTTTGACTGCCGCGCCACAACCACCCACGCTTGCCGCCACCACTGCAGCACATCCGAAGCCGATTCTTTCCGAAGAGGACTTGGACGATTTGCGACGCTTTGAAGGAATGGCTTCAGACGGCGAAAGCTACGACATAGCAAAGAAACACATGAAGCGGCTTGCAGAGCTGGGTGTAGTGCGATGGATGGGTGGAAGCCGATACGGTATGACCGCATTTGGTCAGTACGTTCTTAAATGCTGGGAGCACCTTCCACTTGAGACGCACGAGGAAGCCAATGCAAGAGTTGGTGCTGAGTTCAGGGCTCGAATTGACCGACTGAATGCAGAAGCCATCGCCACCCAGGCAGCGCAAGGGGGTGAGTCGTGATCCCAAATCGCCAGCAAGATCCGGTGGTACATGCGCTGTGGTGGCTTGGCCCTGACTTGGTGCAGGTGTTGCACGATCGCGCTGACATTTGCCGACTGGAGCTGCATTCCGGACTGGTGCCACGTACGTCACCTCGTGAGGCGCTGGCCCGATTGAAGCGACTTGAAAATAGGAGTCTGCTTGTGCGCGATCACAAAAGATCAAACCATCGCATCGTTTTTAGCCTGCGGGACAAAGAGGTTCAAAGCTACTTCATGGCAGCAGCTGTGCAGCGCGCAACAGCCAAGGAAGGAGCGCAGTAGTGAAATTGCAAGCCCTAACTATTCGCTATTTCAACGAAATAACGCCAGTCTGGCTGCACGCACACGAATTCACTAGGCTCTCGCCACTTACCCCTGTACTGTCTTACATAGGTACAGAAACTTGACGGAAGGCAGTGTTCCCCTCATGACCAAAATCAAGGAATCCACCGTTCACCATACCGTGGACGCAAAGCAGTGGGAGCTCAATCGCGAAAAGGAACGTATAACCTATCCGCCAAATCACGCCGGCCCAATACAGATGGACTGGCGCAAGCGCGAAAATTACTCTGCCTCTGATCTCAACTATCGCGGAAGAAGCAAAGCCGCGTAGACGATCACGCCAACCTGACACACCACGAACCCCGCCACTGAGCGGGGTTCTGCTTTTTGGAGGATGGAATGAATCTCTACCTCTCCCCCCAGGAGATTGACGATCTCTGCACGCCGCTCACCCAGCGGGCAGCCCAGAAGCGATTCATTGAAAAAGTCCTGGGCATTCCCGTTGCTGGCCGGCGCCCAGACGGTGTGCCGATTGTTGGCCGAGCTGCCGCCGAGGAGCGGTTGAAGCAAAAAGAAGCCGCAGCAGCACAATCACGCGGATTTAACTGGAGAAAGTAATGGGACGTAGACGTGAGCGAGCCTCCGGCTTCGGTCTCCTGCCGAGAATGGAGGCCCGGCCGCGCAAGGATGGGAAAGTGACCTATCGCTTTCACCCTGTCGGCGCAAAGCCCGTGAACCTGGGCACTGACCGAGATGAAGCGATCCGCCAAGTGCTCGGTGTCGCCGCCGATTTAAATTCGGCTGGCACTGTTCAAGAGCTGTGGAGCTTGTATCAAAAGAGTGCGAAGTGGGCTGAACTCAAGCCTAGAACGCAAAGCGACTACGAAAAGTACAGCGTCAATCTTCTGGGGGTCATGGGGGGTGTTGCAGCAGCAGCCATCAGACCATCTGATATCGCGCGGTATTTACGAATCGAACGAGCAGACGCCCCAGTGCGTGGCAATCGAGAGGTAGCCCTTCTTTCAAACTTGATGAACATTGCCATTGAGCGCGGCGACATCGATGCCAATCCATGTAAGCAGGTCAAGAAGAACTCCGAGCGCCCCCGGACAGAAGCGCCGGATCCGCATGAACTCAGCGCTTTCTTGGACTGGCTTTTCAGACAAGGGCCGCACAACAAAACTCTGGCACTCATGGCCGAGTTTGCCGCTCTTGCAGGTTCCAGAAGGGTTGAATTCTTGGATCTGCAGATTCCGCAGATCGACATGGAGGCCAAGGTCATCCGGTTGATGCGGGCCAAGCAACACCTGGGGGCCACCAAGGCGGAAACCATACAGATGGGGCCCGCTATGGAGAACTTGGCCAGGCGCCTTATTGGAATGCCACGACCTGAGAACTCGCTCCATGTGTTCAACAACACCAAGGGCAATCCATTGACTGAAGTCAACTTTCTTACTGGCTGGCAAAGAGCAATGGTGGCGGCCCTCAAGGAGGGAGTGATTACTCGCAGATTTACGTTTCACGATCTGCGCGCTTACTACACCACCCAGCACAAGGAAAAGTACGGCAGCTTGCCAGAGTTGCACGCCAGTACCGCCACGACAGCGCGGGTATATGACCGATCAAAGGTCGCGAAGCGCACTTCCTTGAAGTGAGGAATATTCCCATCGCGGGAATAAAAAGAAAAAAGCGCTACAGCTTTTATAGCTGTAGCGCTTGTATTCTTTGGTGGGTCCTGCGAGATTCGAACTCGCGACCAACGGATTAAAAGTCCGCTGCTCTACCGACTGAGCTAAAGACCCTACCTTTACCGAAAAAGCAGTTGTTGCTTATTCTGCGGTATGCCGTTATTGTAATAGGTTTTTCAGGCCTTCAAAGAAAGTTTTCGACTAATTTCGTCGATAACCCAACCTGCAGCACATTGACCGAAGGTTGCAGTGACCGCGACCACCGAGCCATAGCCATGGCAATTGAGGCTTCCATCGCCTTCAATCGCACATGAGGCGTCAGGCGGTGCTACTGCCTCACGGCTGAAAACACAGGTCACGCCCATGCGCTTGCCGTCCTTGGGAGCGCCGAACTGCTTGCGCAGACGATAGCGCAACTGCGCCAGCAAGGGGTCATGCGTGGTGGTGCTCAAATCGGCGATATCCACCAGATGCGCCAGACGTTTTCCTCCTGCAGCCCCTACCGAAATAAAGCACTGCTTGGTTTTGCGCGCATGCGCGGCCATGGCGGTCTTGGCTTTGACTTGATCACAGGCGTCCACCACGGCATCCGCATCCGCAGGCAACAGCTGCAGCCAGTTGTCAGGGTCCACAAACTCGTCAATGCAATGCACCTGGCAGGCAGGGTTGATCTGGGCGATGCGATCGCGCATGGCTTCGATCTTGGCCTGCCCCACCGTCTCGGTCAGCGCATGAATCTGGCGATTGATGTTGGACTCGGCCACATGGTCCATATCAATGAGCGTAAGACGGGCCACGCCGCTGCGCGCCAATGCCTCGGCTGTCCAGGAACCCACGCCACCAATACCGACCACCACCACATGCGCTGTTCGGATGCGGGCTGCGCCCTGCACGCCATACAGCCGCTCAAGCCCGCCGAAACGGCGCTGCATATCCGCAGCATCGTCTGGAGAAAAAACAGCGCCTGTTTCGGGCGCTGTTGCTGTGCTTTGAGACAGAATTTCCGACATCACTTCAGCGTAGCCAGCTTTGATTTGGCATTGGCCGCCGCCTCGGTGTTGGGATAGGACTTGATCAGACTCTCCAGAGTCGCGCGAGCGGCCTTGGTGTCCTTGAGTTCCACCTGACAGTTGGCAATGGACAGCGCAGCTTCCGGAGCACGAGCATGCAAGGGCGCATTGGTCAGCACGGAGCGAAAGTTCGCAATGGCGTTCTTGTAGTCACGCGTGGCGTACTGAGAGTTGCCCAGCCAGAAGCGCACGGACGGCGTGTAGCCACTCTTGGGCCATTGGCGCAAGAAGGCTGCAAACGCCTGACCGGACTCCGGGAACTTGCCGGCACGGAACAGGCCCAGCGCATCGTCAAATTCCTTTTTTTCGTTGGGGTCGGCAGCGAACTCCTGGCCATCCACATTCACCATGGTCGGCTCGAACTGGCGCAGGCGGTCATCCATGCCCTTGGCCAGATCCTTCTGACCACGCTGCAGCTCCACCACGTCACGAAGCAGCTGTTCGTTTTGTCCGCGCAGCTTTGCCTGGTCGGCCTTGAGCGCCTCGATCTGGGATTGCAACTCCAGCAGACTGCGGCGCGTTTGCGAGTTGTCCTCGCCCATGCGCTGCGAAGATTGCTGCAGGCTGTCAACGCGCTGGCGCAGTTCGATGATGGCGCGTCGCGCCTCGTCATCACCAAACAAGGCTGCTTGCGAGCTGACGGCATAGCCAGCCAAAAGGCTGGCTACCAGCAGCGGGCGCAGCGATACGGAACGGAGAGTCAACTGAGCCTGCATCATCATTAACGGTAGGAGATTTCAACGCGACGGTTTTGGGCGTAAGCGTCTTCGCTATGGCCTTCAGAGGCAGGCTTTTCCTTGCCGTAGCTCACGGCTTCCATCTGGGAGTCGTTGACACCCATCAGGCCCAGCGAACGGCGCACGGCCTCAGCACGCTTTTGGCCCAGAGCCAGGTTGTATTCACGGCCGCCGCGTTCGTCGGTATGGCCTTCCAGCTGTACCTTGGCATTGGGATTGCCCTTGATGAACTTGGCATGTGCTTCGATCTGAGGCTGTGCTTCGGCCTTGACGCTGTAGCTGTCAAAGTCAAAGTACACGATGCGGCTGACGCCTTGGGGGCCGGCCTTGGCAGCAGCGGAACCGGTAAGGTCCACGCCGGACACGCCGCTTTGGCTGCTGCCCGAAGTATTGCCGCCCTGGCTGGTCAGGGAGCCGTCGGTGGCGGGCTTGTCATCGAGCTTCACGCCGGAGCTGCAACCGGCAACCAGAGCGGTCACGGCCAGAGCCAGGGAAAGACGTTTAATGGTAATCATGGAATTTCTCCGATAGGTCCTCACGGACTTTTTTACTGTTAGAGGAAAAAGCAAACTGGCAATCACTGTTTCTGGAACGGGCCCCAATCGGGTTCCCGTATGTCCCCACCCTTGCCTGCCAGACGCGCCTTGATCTTCCCATCGAGCGTGGTGGTCATGAGTGCTTCACGACCTCCTTGAATGGTCGCATAAACGAGCAGGCGGCTGTTAGGCGCAAAACTCGGACTCTCGTCAGCCGTGGTCTCGGTGACGGAGTTGACCGTGCCGGTGGACAGGTCCATGACCTGCAGCTTGAAGCCGCCACCGATACGGGAGATATAAGCCAGCCATTTGCCATCGGGGCTGATGGCGGGCGAGATGTTGTAGTTGCCGTTGAAGGTCACGCGTTCGGCACCGCCGCCCGTAGCAGCCACTTTGTAGATCTGCGGCGCACCGCCACGATCGCTGACAAAGTAGATGGTGCGGCCGTCGCTGGAGAAGCAGGGCTCGGTGTCGATGCCGCTGCTTTGCATCAGGCGACGGGGCTCGCCGCCTTGAGCGCTGATCAAATACAGCTGCGAGCCGCCATCGCGGCTCAAGGTCACGGCCAAGCGGCTGCCATCGGGCGACCAGGCCGGCGCGCTGTTGGAGCCACGGAAATTGGCCACCAGACGGCGCTGGCCGCTGGCCACGTCGTGCACATAGACCACGGGCTTGCGCGACTCGAACGACACATAGGCCAGCTGCGTGCCGTTGGGAGCCCAGGCTGGCGAGATGATGGGTTCGGGGCTGGACAGCGCCGACTGGGCATTCTCGCCATCCGCATCGGCAATCCACAGCCGGTAGTTGGCGCCAGCCTTGGTCACATAGGCGATGCGCGTGGAGAACACGCCTTTTTCGCCGGTGAGCTTTTCGTAGATGTAGTCGGCAATGCGGTGGGCCACCAGGCGCAGATCGCCGGTGGTCACGGCAAAGCCCTGGCCCCCCAGATCCTGGCCGCGCACCACGTCCCACAAGCGGAAACGCACGTCATAGCGGCCATCGGCCAAACGGGTCACGCTGCCCGAGGCCAGAGAATCCGCGCCTTTGGAGCGCCACAGAGTCACGTCGGGGCGCGAGGATTCATCCAGCGCCACGCCCGAAGCATCCACCGCGCGGAACAAGCCGCTGCGCTCAAGATCGGCCTGAATAATGGCCGAGATTTTCTGGGGCGACGCACCCTCTCCCTTGAACGGTGCAATGGCAATCGGCAACTGCGTCAGGCCAACGCCTGTCACTTCCACCCGGAACTGGGCCAAAGCGGGAATTGCTGAAGAAGAAGCTAAAGCGGCGAGCACGGTGCGGCGCGAAGCGCCAAAACCTGCAGAAAAAGAGGAAAGGGATGGTAGTCGGTCAATAGTCATTGGCAGCCATCAAAATTTCCGGGCCATGCCCGGCACGAACACAAGCGCGAATGTTACACACACTGCATGCGTCATGATGTAAGAACGTGCTTAGTAGGGTGATCAAACGCAAGCCCGACGCACAAGGAAAAATGAGAGCATGCCAGAGTCTGATTACATACGCTAGCCACAGGTATGCATGGCAGAACTCATGGCCCGGGCCTGAAATCCGGCCTTTCATAGCCTCTAAAATCACGCGCTTATGCAAGCCACACCGCCCACACCGCCAAACGAGGCAGACACCGCTCCGGCATCTGCCGGCACGCCTGCCGCAGCACCTGCGTCGGAGTCTGTTTCTGCCCCCACCCTTCCCGTTGATGCGCAGGCCGCAGCTGCGGCCGAGTTGCCGCTGATGCAGCGCTTGAAGCGCCTGACGCCCTATTTCTCGGGCCAGCGCTGGGCCTGGGGGCTGGCAATCCTGGCCACCTTGATTGGCGCGGCCACCGAAGCGGCCCTGCCCGCCCTGCTCAAGCCCTTGCTGGACAGCGGCTTCACCCAGGGCACGCTGGCCCTGTGGACGGTGCCGGTCTTTCTGATCGGCATCTTCGTCGTGCGCGGTCTGGCCCAGTTTGCCGGCCAGTACGCGCTGGCGCGCATCACCAACGACGGCATGCTCGGGCTGCGCAAAAGCCTCTTCGAGCGGCTGCTGGCGGCGGACATGAGCCTGTTTTCGCGCCAGTCGGCCTCCTCGCTGTCCAACACCGTGGTGTATGAGGTGCAAACCGGCGCCCAGCAGCTGGTGCAGGCGATGATGAGTATCTCGCGCGATGGCTTCACCTTGATTGCCCTGCTGGGTTATCTGATCTATCTGAACTGGCAGCTCACGCTGATCGTGGCTTTCATGGTGCCCGGCGTTGCCTGGATCATGAAGGTGCTGTCCAAGCGCCTGTACCGCATTACCAAGTCCAGCCAGCAATCGACGGATCAGCTGGCTTATGTGGTGGAAGAGAATGTGCTGGCTCATCGCATGGTGCGCCTGCATGGTGCCCAGGCCGCTCAGCAGTCGCGCTTCAACGCCCTGAGCCGCCAGCTGCGCAACCTCAACACCAAGGCCACGATTGCCTCGGCCGCCATGACGCCGCTCACGCAGGTGCTGGCCTCGGTGGCTCTGTCCGTCATTTTGTGCATCGCGCTGTGGCAAAGCCGCGATGCAGCGGCTGCAGCATCCAGCGTCCAAGATGTGACCGTGGGCAGTTTTGCCGCCTTCATCTCGGCCATGCTGATGCTGATTGCGCCAATTCGCCGCATGGCCGACGTTGCCAACCCGATTACCCGCGGCGTGGCGGCTCTGGAGCGCGGCCTGCATCTGCTGGAAGGCTCGGTCAACGAGCAAGGCGGCAGCTACCGCCCCACTGCCCCCGTCATCGGCGCCATCGAGTACAAGGGCGTGAATGTGCAGTTCGGCGAAGACAAGGCCGCAGCGCTCTCCCACCTCAACCTCAAGGTCGGTGCCGGCGAGGTCGTGGCTCTGGTCGGCCCCTCGGGCGCCGGCAAGACCACCCTGGTCAATCTGCTGCCCCGCTTTCTCTCGCCCACCAGTGGTCAGATCACGCTGGACGGCGTAAAGCTGCCCGACTGGGATCTGCACGCGCTGCGCCACCAGTTCGCCATGGTCAGCCAGGACGTGGTCATGCTTAACGACAGCGTGGCCGTGAACGTGGCACTGGGCGGAGATATTGAAGAGGCTCGTATCTGGTCTGCGCTGGAAGCGGCCAATCTGGGCGACTTTGTGCGCCGTCTGCCCCAGGGAATCCATACCAGCGTAGGCCATAACGCCAGCCAGCTCTCGGGCGGCCAGCGCCAGCGCCTGGCCATTGCGCGGGCCCTGTACAAGAATGCACCAATTCTGATTCTGGACGAAGCCACCTCGGCGCTGGACAACGAATCCGAGCGCCTGGTGCAGCAAGCCCTGACCCGTCTGATGCAGGGCCGCACCACGCTGGTGATTGCCCACCGACTGTCCACCATCGAGCATGCCGACCGCGTGGTGGTGATGGAGCGCGGCCAGATTGCCGAGCAAGGCACGCATGCCGAGCTGATGGAGCTGGACGGCCTCTACGCCCGCCTGCATTCGCAAGTGCGCAGCACAACAGCCAAAGCTGCGCCTGCGCAAAAATAAGAGCATCTAGCGCACTAATCAAAAGGACTTCAGGGCTGACAAGCCTTGAAGTCCTTTTTTCATCAGCGCTACCCGCTATTAAATCAACAGTCTGAACGCTTACCAGCTGCCTCTAGAGGGCTGGCTTTTGCGCTCGGTCCTCAGCGCCTGGCTCAGGTGATCGGCCATGTACTGGCGGTCCACCAGCTTGGCAAAGTCCACAGCGGTAAAGCCGCGCTGGTTGCGCAAAGTCAGATCCGCGCCCTCCTTAAGCAGCAGATTGACCACGGCCTCGCTGCTGTACTGGGCAGCCAGCATCAGCGGCGTCGTGCCATTGGGCGAGGCGGCATCGATGTAAGCGCTTTCCTCGAGCAGCAGCTTGACGATATCCAGCGTCTGCGGCGTATCGGCCGAAGCCGCGTAGTGCAGCGGCGTCCAGCCTTCGCGGTTCACATCGGCGCCGCGCTGTATGAGCTGTCTGGCCAGGTCCAGATGGCCTTTGATACAGGCCATCATCAGCGCCGTCTCGTTTTGCCTGGAAGCTAGATTGACTTTGACGCCCGGCGATTTGAGCAGCACGTCGAACACCTTGAGCGCATCCTGGTGCAAGGCCGATACCAGTCCGGGGCGGCCGCGCGAGTCCAGCGTATTCGGGTCGAACCCCTTGAAGATCAGATTGATCATGACACTGGCGTTGTCGCTGACCAGTGCCCGCGAATAGTCATCGAAATCACCGGCCCGGGCCAGCCCCCCCGACAGGCCTGCCAGGGCAGCGCCCATCTGCCCCAGTCGCAACAGGGATTGGCGACGGCTCAAACGGGTGGGGACAAACAGGCTCATGAGCTCTTCTCCAGGACTTACTGCGTCACGCCTTTGAACAGGCGATCGAAATTGGCGCTGGTGGCCTCGGCCACCTCCTCCACCGAAATACCGCGCACCTCGGCAATTTGCTTGGCCACAAAAGGCACGTAAGACGGATTATTGGTCTTGCCGCGGTAAGGCACGGGCGCGAGATAAGGGCTGTCGGTCTCGATCAGCAGCCTATCGAGCGGCACAAAGGCCGCGACATCGCGCAGATGCTGGGCACTTTTGAAGGTGACGATACCCGACATAGAGATGTAGTAGCCCATGTCCAGCCCGGCACGCGCCACTTCGGCCGTCTCGGTAAAGCAGTGAAAGACGCCGCCGGCCTGGGTGGCGCTATCGGCCTCGCCGCACTCGCGCAAAATGGCCAGCGTGTCGTCCGAGCTGCTGCGGGTGTGAATCACCAGCGGCTTTTTTGCAATCTGACCGGCGCGGATATGGGTACGAAAGCGCTGGCGCTGCCATTCCAGATCGGCAATCGTGCGCCCGCCCTTGCGGTCTTCCATGCCGTAGTAATCGAGGCCTGTCTCGCCAACCGCCACCACGCGCGGCAGGGCGGCGCGCTGCACCAGATCCTCCAGCGTGGGCTCGGTCATGTCTTCGGTGTCGGGGTGCACGCCCACCGTGGCCCAGAAGTTGTCATAGTCCAGAGCCAGCTGGTGCACATCGCCAAACTCTTCCATGGTGGTGCAAATGCACAGGGCGCGCGTGACGCGGGCCTGCTCCATGGCGGCGCGGATCTGTGCCAGATTGCCGTGCAGCTCGGGAAAGTTCAGATGGCAGTGCGAATCGGTAAACATGAGAAAAAAACCTGTCAAAAACAACCACGCCGACCCTCCGATCTACCGCCCTGGCAAGAGCGAAATCAGCAGGTCGGCATGCAAGGCGAAAACTCGGCCCACAAGCCCGGCTCAAATGGTTTGCGTGGGCTTTTCCGAACTCAGTGCCGTGCCCAGAATGCCCTCGATCTTGGCCTTGAGCTCGGCAGACTTGGCATCCTTGGGAAATTGCAACCCCACGCCCTGCGTGCGGTTGCCGGGTGCGCGCTCCGGCGTCACCCAGGCCACCCGGCCCGCAATGGGGTAGCGCTGAGGATCTTCGGGCAGCGTCAACAGCACATAGACATCATCGCCCAAACGGTAATCACGCTGAGTGGGCACGAAAATCCCCCCCTCGGCGAACAACGGAATATAGGCAGCGTACAGCGCAGCCTTTTCCTTGATCGCCAGTTGCATCACGCTGGGCCGGGGAGTGGAAGGAGCATTCATAGGTGCTGAAATTTCATCCGACAGGGCGGCCCAAGGCTCGCCCTCTCAACATTTTTTCAAAGCCTGTAGGTTAACAGCCTACAAGGCCCACGGTCAAAACCCCGGCAAATCACCTGTCGCCAGGGCCTCGTCCGGCCCCAGCACCGCGCGCCCGGCCGGCATTGCCCGACAGCAGCACACTACGCGCCCTGGCTGCCAACGACTCCATCATCAGCCCGCTGTTGAAGGGATGATCGGCCGTACGGGCCGCCGCAACCAGCTCACGCGACCAGTCCGACAGCAGGGCCATGGACAGGGGCTTGGACGGCAGATCCGCCGGCGAGAAGTAGCGCGGCTCACCGCCACCGGTCAAGGCCATCAGATCGTGGCAGATCTTTTGCAGGGCGCTGACCGCATCGACCGGGGAGAACACCGACAGCGCGGCCACATCGCCCTTGGCCAGCTGGCGCGGCAGCTGCGACCAGGCCGCAGCGCCCTTGCCCTCCTTGGCCAGTGCCAGCGCATCGCCGGGGCGGCCGCCGGCGGCCTGCAAGGCAGCGTCCGCCTCGGCCGCATCCACCCCTTGGCCCAGCAGCCAGGCGCTGGCCGATTGCGCATCCGGCCAGGTCATGGTGTGGCCCAGGCAGCGGCTGCGTATGGTGGGCAACAGCTGATGTGCCGCCTCGCTGGCCAGCACAAAGCGTGCATCGCCAGGCGGCTCTTCCAGCGTCTTGAGCAAGGCATTGGCCGTGATGGCATTCATCTGCTCGGCCGGATAGATCAACAGCGCCTTGCCACGGCCGCGTGCGCTGGTGCGCTGGCAAAACTCCACGGCATCGCGCATGGCTTCCACGCGGATTTCCTTGCTGGGCTTGCGTTTCTTGTCGTCGATATCGGCCTGAGCCTTCTCGGGCAAAGGCCAACCCAGCGCCAGCATCTGCACCTCGGGCATGAGCACGCACAGGTCGGCATGGGCGCGCACGTCAATCGCATGACAGCTGGCGCATTGACCGCAAGCGCCCTCGGCACCAGGCCGCTCGCACAGCCAGGCCCGCACCAGGGACAGACCCAGGGCGTACTGCCCCAGGCCGGACGGCCCCTGCAACAGCCAGGCATGACCGCGCTGGGCCAGCAGTTGCCGGCGCTGGGCAGCAATCCAGGGCGCCGATGTTTCTACCGGCTGCACGCTTTGCGCCTCGCTCATGCCGCACCTTCGGACAAAGGCTTGTTCGCCACCATAATGGCCAGCCAGCCCCGGCGCACCACGGCCTGGGTGACCTGCTGCCACACCGCATGGCGGCTGGTATTGGCGTCGATGCGGGCAAAACGCTGGGGCGCGGCCTTGGCGCGGTCCGCATAGCCTTGGGCCACCCGGGCGAAGAACTCGCCAGGCTGGGCTTCGAAACGATCGGGCACGCGGGCCGTGGCCAGACGCTCTGCAGCCACTTCGGCCGGCAGGTCAAACCAGATGGTCATATCGGGTTCGCGCAGAAAATTCTCGGCCAAATCGGCCTGCAGCGCAGTACCGGTCTGCGCCATTCGCTCCAAAATTAATAGCTGATTCCAGTCAAAGCCCCGGCCTGCGCCCTGGTAGGCAAAGGTGGCGTCGGTAAAGCGATCGCTGATCACCACCTCGCCGCGCGCCAAGGCGGGCTCGATCACCTGCACCAGATGATCGCGTCTGGCGGCAAAGGCAATCAGCGCCTCGGTCAGCGGGTCCATGGCCTCGTGCAGCATCAGGGCGCGCAGTTTCTCGGCCAGGGGCGTGCCGCCGGGCTCGCGCGTCAGCGTCACCACCCGGCCCTGGTCTCTGAAGGCCTGGGCCAGGCCTTCGATATGCGAAGACTTGCCGGCACCGTCAATGCCTTCAAAACTGATAAACAAGCCTTTGGGGGAAGCGGTAGTCACGGGGGATCTTTCCTTCAAAAGCACCGACAGCGCTGTGAGGCCGTGGTGCTTTTTTTCTGATTCTTCAAAACGGGTGAGACGGCCAAGCGTCTCACCACAATGCTTACTGGCCGCGCTGATAGCGGTTGACGGCTCTATTGTGCTCGTCCAGCGAGGCGCTGAAATGGCTGGTGCCGTCGCCCTTGGCCACGAAATACAGGGCCCGGGTCTGCTCGGGCTGCACGGCCGCCATCAGCGCAGCCTTGCCGGGCATGGAGATGGGGGTGATGGGCAGGCCGGGACGGGTATAGGTATTCCAGGGCGTGTCGGCCTGCAGATCGCGCTTGCGCAAATTGCCGTCAAACGCGGCACCCAGACCGTAAATAACCGTGGGATCAGTCTGCAGCAGCATGCCTATGCGCAAACGATTCGTGAAGACGCCGGCAATCTGGGCCCGGTCCGAGGCACGGCCGGTTTCTTTTTCCACAATGCTGGCCAGTATCAAGGCCTCGTCGGGCGATTTGAGCGGGGTGTTGGCGGCGCGCATGGCCCAGGCATCGGCCAGATGCCTATCCATGGCGTGCAGCGCCCGGTGCAGCACTTGCACATCGGAGCTGCCTTTGGAGAAGGTATAGGTATCCGGGAAGAAACGGCCCTCGGGTGCCACGCCTTCGCGGCCCAGCAATTTCATCAGTTCCTCGTCCGAAAGCTCGCTGCTGTCCTGCTTCAACGTGGCTTCGCGCTGCAGCGCCTGGCGCACCTGGCGCCAGTTCCAGCCTTCCACCAGCGTCACCGCACTTTGGCTGGCCTCGCCGCGCGCCAGCTTTTGCAGCAGCACATAAGGCGTCAGCCCCTGCTCGAGCTCATAGTTGCCGGCCTTGATGGCCCGGTCCTGGCCCGAGAGGCGAAACCAGAGATACAGCAGCTGCGGGTCGACCTGCACACCGGCATCCGCCACCCGCTGCGCCACGGCGCGCGGACGCGTTCCGGGCTCGATCTCCAGCTCCAGCGTCTTGGCCGTCATGGTCATGGGCTGATGCAGCCACCACCATGCAGCGCCGCCGGCCAACACGGCCAGCAGCAACAAAACCATCAGTGCACGAAAAACAGCACGCACAACCTTGATCCATTCATAAGTTACTAGCGCCGATCATAATTCAGCCATGACCCTGCCATCGACGCCGTCCCTGAACGGCATTACCGCCATTTCCCATCTGGGTGTCATCCGCGCCGTAGGCGAAGACGCAGCCAGTTTCCTGCACGGCCAGCTGACCAACGACTTTGCCCTGCTGGATATGCAGCACGCGCGCCTGGCCGCTTTTTGCACCGCCAAGGGCCGCATGCTGGCCAGCTTTGTGGGCTTCAAGCGCAGCCAGGACGAAATCCTGCTGGTCTGCGACCGCAGCCTGCTGGCGCCCACGCTCAAGCGTCTCTCCATGTTTGTGCTGCGCGCCAAGTGCAAGCTCAGCGATGCCACGGGCGAATTCTCGCTCTACGGCCTCTCGGGCACGGCCGCCGAGGCCCTCATGCCCGCAGCCCGTCCCTGGGATCGCAAGGACGTGGGCCCTGCCTCGGTGATCGCTCTGTACCCAGCAGCCGGCCAGGCCCGTGCCCTGTGGCTGGCCCCGGCGGGCACGCCAGAGCCTGCGGGCGAGACGCTGCCCGAAGCCCTGTGGCTGTGGGGCACGGTGCAAAGCGCCGTGGCCACGCTCTCGGCCCCCGTGGTCGATGCTTTTGTACCCCAGATGCTCAATTACGAGTCGGTGGGCGGCGTGAACTTCAAGAAAGGCTGCTACCCCGGCCAGGAAATCGTGGCCCGCAGCCAGTTTCGCGGCACGCTCAAGCGCCGCGCCTATCTGGTTCATGCCGATACCGCACTGAGCGTGGGCCAGGAGGTTTTTTCGCCCGAAGATCTGGAGCAGGCCACGGGCACCGTGGTCCAGGCAGCCGCTTCGCCTCTGGGCGGCTGGGATGCGATTGTCTCCATGCAAATTGCCTCGGCCTCGCGCAACGACCTGTTTGCCCACGCAGCCCTCAACGAAGGCCATGCGGCCGATGCCACGGCTGGCGCTGCGCTGCAGGTCCTGCCCCTGCCCTACGAACTGCTGGCGGACATCTAGAACCGTCCATCTTGTCCACCCGGTTTGGCATGGCGCTCTTTGGGGCGCGTTTTGCTTTGCAGAGAACGGCTTTGGGCTTTGTACACTGCGGCCATGCCAGTCCCCCGCATTTTTGTTAGCTCCGCCAAGCCTTGGCTCGTCCTGGCCTGGCTGCTGGTATTTTTGCTGACCTCGGGCTTTCAGTGGTGGCAGGAGCGCACAGAGCAGCAACTCCAGCAGTTGCAGCTGACCGAGGCCGTGCAGCGCCAGATGCTGGAAAAAATCGCCCAGCACAAGGCCCACCTCACGGCGCTGGCCACACTGGCCCCGCTCCAGAATCCCAACGGCCAGCCGACAGCCATGTGGCAGGTGGCCCGTTCCATCGAGCTGATGTACCCGCGCATAGAGCGGATCGAGCTGGTGGCGACCGACCCTTCCGCCCAGAGTGATGCCTTAAGCCCCACCTCGGACGATTGCCGCAGCCCGGCAGCGGCCCGCACCGTGGCACCGCTGCGTCCCGGCGAAAGCGACAGCCTGCCGGACAGCGCTCAGCGCGGGCGCTATCTGCTACTCAAAAAAATAGCAGCACCCGTAGGCTGGTTGTGCATGCGCATTGATTCCGCCCATTTGCTGGAGGCCGACACTCTGCCGCCCCATACCGGCTTGCGCATCGACCTCGACGGACAGCCTTTGCTGCAGCCCCAGGGACAGAGTACCGACACCCACACTTACCAGCCCATAGGCCGATTTACCTTGCAAGGCTATGGCCAGCCCCTGCAGGTGCAGTTGCTGACCCAGGCCCAGCCTCTGCTGGGCTGGCCGCGCCTGCTGCTCAGCGCCGCACTCAGCCTGCTGCTGGTATGGCTAGGCGCCCTGGTCTGGAAAAGCCGCCAGCAGGCACGCCGTCACCTGCAGCGCGCCCAGTTGCTGGCCAACGAGGCACAGCTAGCCCACGCCTCCCGCGTCAACGGCATGGGCGAGATGGCTTCAGGCATTGCCCATGAGCTGGCCCAGCCCGTGACCGCCCTGCTCAGCCAGAGCCAGGCCGCCCTGCGCGCCCAGGAGCTGGGCAAGAGCGAGCTGCTGACCAGCGCCCTGCAGGCCAATGTGCGCGAGGCCCGCCGCGCCGGGGCCATTCTGGGCCGCATGCGCAGCTACATCAGCAACACGCCCAGTCAGGCCCAGCGCCTGGATCTGTCCCAGGCCGTGGCCCAGACTCTTTTGCTGCTGGAGGGCCCGGCAAGAGAAGCCGGCGTCCAACTGCTATGGGAGCCGGCGCAGGCAGATTGCAGTGTTTGGGCCGACCCCGTGGCACTGGAGCAGGTGCTGCACAACCTGGTGCGCAATGCGCTGGAAGCGCTGTCGCAGAGCTCGGTGGATGAACCCGCCATACAGATAGCGCAGCGAGCCGACGGCCAACAAGTCAGTCTCATGGTGCGGGACAACGGCCCCGGCATAGACGCCGCCACGGCCCAGCATATTTTCGACCCCTTCTTCACCACCAAGAGCGGCGGCATGGGCCTGGGCCTGCCGCTGTGTGCCACGCTGATGGAACGCATGGGCGGCCAGCTGCAATATCTGCCACCCGCCAGCGCCGGCCCGAGCACTGCCTGGCCAGGTGCCTGCTTTGTGCTGACCCTGCCCCTGGCGACCACAGGCTCCGCCCCGGAAAACCCCATTCCATGATTTACCTGATAGACGACGACGCCTCGGTGCGCGAGGCCTTGCACCTGCTGCTGCAGACCTACGACCTGAACGTAAGCTGTTTTGCCTCGCCGGCCGATTGCCTGGCCCATCTGGACCGCAGCCAACCCGGCGTGCTGATCATGGACTTGCGCATGCCGCTGATGTCCGGCCTGCAGCTTTACGAGCAGTTGCGTGCCCAAGGCGTGGACTGGCCCGCCATCGTCATCACCGGCCATGGCGATCTGCACTCCTGCCGCCGCGCCTTCAAGGCCGGCGTCACCGACTTTCTGACCAAACCCATAGAGGAGCAGACCCTGCTGGAGGCCATCAGGAGCGCCCAGGCCACGCTGGCCCGGCAGGCCGAGCGCAACGAGGCCCGCCACCACCTGCAGGTGCTGACCGAGCGCGAACGCGAGGTGCTGGAGCTGATCACCAAGGGCCTGGGCAGCAAGGAGATCGCGGCTGCACTGGATATCTCCGTACGCACCGTGGACACCCACCGCGCCAAGCTGGCCGAAAAGCTGGGCACGGGCTCCGTGGCCGAGCAGACCCGGCTGCTGCTGTCTGCCGCGGCCCGCAGCTGAGGCCCACCCTCGGTAAAACTACCGAGAGCCGTCCGTTGGCTTGCGAATAGGCGCCAAGCGCCCGGGTTCCTACAGTTCAGTCATTGCTTTCAACCCCTGGAGCCCTGACATGAATCGCCTGAGCACTTTTGCCCTCTTCGCCCTGAGCACCCTGGCCTGCGGCGCCGCCTCTGCGGCCGCCACGGTCAGCACCCGCTCCATTGCCTCGGCCACCGCAGCCCAACTGGCCCAGCAAACCGTGACCGCCTGCAGCGCCGACGGCCATAACGTGACCGCTGCCGTGGTGGACCGCGCCGGCGTGCTGCTGGCCCTGTCCCGCGCCGATGGCGCCGGCGCCCACACGCCCAAGGCCGCCACCGCCAAGGCTTTCACCTCGGCATCGTCGCGCAACCCGACCAGCGGCATGGCCAAGACGATTCAATCCAACCCCGATGCCGCCGGTCTGGCGCAAATCCCCGGCTTTCTGGTGCTGGCCGGCGGCGTGCCCATCAAGGCGGGCAATGAGGTCATTGGCGCCATCGGCGTGGCCGGCGCGCCCGGCGGCCATCTGGACGAGGCCTGCGCACAAAAAGCCCTGGCGGCCTTGAAAGATCAGCTGCAATAAGCCGCTGCGGCCTGCTAACTCCATAAGCCAAGGCCCCAGGCCTTGGCTTTTTTGCGTTTGAGCACCCGCTCAACTGGCTAGAATCACGGCTTTCCTGCGGGAGAGCGAGGCAGGCGCCACACCTAGCGCCATGCCTCCGCCGAAGGCGCAAACTCCCATAATCGCTCAGGCACCCCGTACCGCAGGTCAAGACAGTGCAGCCCAAATAAACCGGCTGCATGAATTCGCCAACTGGAGAGCAGCCCGCAGCCCTATGCTGCAGGCTCACCGAAGGGGCAAGTGCGCCATGCAAGACTGGCGCGCGCAACTCTCAGGTACAAAGGACAGCGGGAGAGGCACGCCAGACATTCCGCTGCGGTGAATGGCTGGTTTAACCCATCAGGGCTGTCATGCTTCCTTCTGTTTCCTTGCTGGACTCGTTCCAGGCCAGCAACTTCACCGTCATGCTGGTGATCTATCTGGTGGCCATCACGGCCGAAGCCATGTCCGGCGCACTGGCTGCGGGCCGGCGCAATATGGATATCTTCGGCGTGGTCGTCATCGCTTTTGTCACCGCCCTGGGCGGCGGCACCATCCGCGACATGGTGCTGGGCCACTATCCCATAGGCTGGACGCAGCACCCCGAATATGTATATCTGGTCATTTCCTTTGGCCTGCTGACCACGCTCATCGCCCGCCATATGCACCGCCTGAAGCAGGTGTTTTTGCTGCTGGACGCCATGGGTTTGATCGCCTTCTCGCTGATTGGCTCCAACACCGCGCTGGAGTTGGGCTACCCCACCATCGTCGTCATCATGGCCGGCATGATCACCGGCATCAGCGGCGGCATTTTGCGCGACGTGCTCTGCAACCAGGTGCCCGTGGTCTTCCGCCGCGAGCTGTACGCCAGCGTCTCCCTGGCCGTGTGCCTGATGTTCCTGGGTCTGCGCGCTCTGGATGTCAGCCCCAGTATCAGCACCATCGTGTGCTTTGCCGGCGGCCTGGCCTTTCGCCTGGCCGCCATACGCTTCAAATGGCGTCTGCCGGTGTTCTCCTATCAGCAGCGCTGGGAATAAGCTTCAAGCGTGCCCTATCTTCATCCACAGCAGCCGGACGGCGCCCTTCTTTCTGCCGACCAGCTTCTGGCCGGCTGCGGCCTGCCTGCAGCCTGGGCCCAAGCCCGGCAATGGCGCGTGCTGGAGACCGGTTTTGGCTGTAGCCTGAACTTTCTGCGCATCTGGGCCGCCTGGAAAGCCGATGCGCAAGCCCCGCGCCTGCTGCACTTCATTGGCCTCAGTGCCCAGCCCCCTTCCGCCGAGGAGATACTGGGCGCCCTGTCCCAAGCCGCTGCTGACGAAGCGCTGCACCCGCTGGCCCTACAACTGGGCGCCCAATGCTGGGGGCTGCTGCCGGGTGTGCACCGCCTGTCGTTTGAAGACGGCCGGGTGCTGCTGACGCTGCATGTAGGCGATATGCACAACACGCTGCGCAAGCAGCCGCTCACTGCAGACAGCCTGCTGCTCAGCCAAGCTGACGCTTTCTCCAGCCCCGAAGCCTTGAAAAATCTGGCCCGGCATTGCCGCCGTGGCAGCATGCTGGCGCTGGGCGAACGCCATGAAGACCCCACGCTACGCGAGCAACTGACCAAGCTGGGTTTTGACATCCACAGACACAGCACAGCCCAAACGCTGCAAGCCCGCTATAACCCCCGTTGGGAGCCACGCCACAAGGACGAAGGCCTGCCGCAGCCGGTGGCAGCGCCCGGGCGCTGCCTGGTCATAGGCGCAGGCCTGGCCGGTGCGGCTGCGGCCTCCAGCCTTGCGCGGCGCGGCTGGCAGGTCAGCGTGCTGGATGCCGCCGATGAGCCCGCCGCCGGCGCCTCGGGCCTGCCCGCAGGCCTGTTTTGCCCCCATGTCTCGCCAGATGACAGTGTTTTATCGCGCCTATCCAGAAGCGGCGTGCGCACCACGCTACAGATATTGGAGCAACTGAGCCAGGCACATAGGCTGGAGCAGGGAGTGGACTGGGAGCATAGCGGCGTGCTGGAGCACGATCTGCATGAGCCCGTGAACCTGCCGCCGCAGTGGCTGGATGCCGCAGCGCCGCAGTCGCAGGCCGGCCTGCAATGGAGCTGCCCGGCCACGCCCGAACAACTGGAGGCCGCCCACCTGCCCGCTGCCAGCCATGCCCTATGGCATGAGCAGGCGGGCTGGGTCAGGCCCGCGCAACTGGTCAAGGCCTTGTTAAAGGCAGCGGGCATTCGCTGGCAAGGCAATGCGCCGGTCGCCAGGCTCGCACAGACCGACGATGCACTCTGGACGGCCGTGGACGCCGAGGGCAAGACGCTGGCCCAGGCCGAGATGGTAGTGGTGGCTTTGGGCCCGGCCAGCACGGCCTTGCTGCAAGCCAGCGGCCTGCAATCCGGGGCCTGGGAGATAACGCCGATTCGCGGCCAGGTCAGCATGGCCGCTCACACGGTGCAAACGCGGACAGCCATGCCGCCCTTCCCGGTCAACGGCCACGGCAATCTGGTGCCGGATTTTCCGAATGCCCAGGGCCAGCGGCAATGGATCATGGGCTCCACCTTCGAGCGCGATATCACCGCGTTACCGCCCACCCAGGCCGAGCAGCGGGACGCCCATGCCAGCAACGGCGAAAAGCTGGCCGCCTTGCTACCCGAGTGCCGGCTGGCGCTGGGTGGTTTCTTTGCCGCCGAGACCCTGCCCCCCACCTGGGCTCGCGTGCGCTGCGCTGCCTACGACCGCATTCCCGTGGTCGGACCTGTAGAACTTCAGGGCAACGGGCTGTGGCTGCTGACGGGCATGGGCTCACGCGGGCTTACGCTGTCCATGCTCGCAGGCGAACTGCTGGCCGCCCGCGTACACGGGGAGCCGCTGCCGCTGGATGCCAAGCTGGCGCTGGCCCTGCATTCGCAGCGCATGTCGGCGCGGGCGATAAAACCGTAAAACAGATAGCAAAAAGCGCTTGACTGGCAAGCGCTTCATGCTGTTTTTACTGAGATTACTCGCTGCGCGGAAGCTCGGTGCCGATCAGGGTCTGATCGGGGGCGATGCGCGTGGCCAACACCTTGTCCAGCGCCTTGCCATCCATGTCCATGACTTCAAAGCGCCAGTTCTCCCACTCCACGCTGTCGGCCTCGCTGGGCAGACGGCCTAGCAGCAGCATGAACATGCCGCTCAGGGTGTGATAGCGACCGCGCTCTTCCTCGGGCACGGCCACCAGGTTCAGATGGTCCTTGAGTTCGGGCACGGGAATATGGCCGTCCAGCAGCCAGCTGCCGTCGTCGCGCTGCACAGCCCAGCTTGAGGCCAGATCGCGCGGCTGGAACTCACCGGTAATGGCTTCGATCAAGTCCTGCAAGGTCACAATACCTTGAACCTCGCCGTACTCGTCGATGACAAAGGCCATTTGCACATCCGAGGTGCGGAAGTTGTCCAGCAACTCCATGCCGGTAATGGTTTCGGGCACATACAGAGCGGCTTGCAAAGGCTGGTCGCGCAGTTCGCGCTGGCCATTTTCACGCACCGTCTGAGCCAGCCACTGGCGGGCACTGAGCACACCCAGAATATTGTTCATATCGCCACGGATGACGGGGTAGCGCGCATGATCGGCCGCTTCCACCCGGGCCAGACTGGCTTCAAAGCTGTCGTCAATATCCAGGCAGATCACATCGCCGCGTGGCACCATCAGCGAGCCGATCTGGCGGTCATCGAGACGGAACACATTGCGCACCATGGTGTGCTCGTGCGATTCGATCACACCGGCCGTGCGGCCTTCCACCAGCATGGCGTGAATTTCTTCTTCGGTCACGGCGCTGCCGTTGCTTTCCTTGACGCCCAGCAGCTTGAGCAGTCCACGCGTGGAAGCCGACAGCAGCCAGACAAAGGGCTTGGTGGCCAGCGCCAGAAAGTTGATGGGGCGCGACATCAGACGCGCCAGCGCCTCGGGATGGGTCTGACCCAGGCGTTTGGGCACCAGCTCGCCCACCACGATGGAGAAGTAGGTGATCATCACCACCACCAGACCGGTGGACAGATAGTCGGCGTACTTCTGGGTCATGCCCATGGTGATCAACCAGTTCTCCAGCGGCCCGGCCAGCGCGGCCTCGCCGACGATACCGTTGAGCACGCCGATCGAGGTGATGCCGATCTGGATGGTGGACAGGAAGCGGGTGGGATCTTCTCCCAATTTGATAGCAGCTGCCGCGCCGCTGTCGCCCTCATCCACCAGTTTTTGCATTCGAGCCTTGCGCGCGGTCACCAGCGCAATCTCCGACATGGCAAACAAGCCGTTAAGGCAGATCAGGGCGAAAAGTATGGCTATTTCCATGGTCAGGCACCCGCGGTATCCAAGCGGTTGTCCGGGCGCCTCAATTGTTGTACAGACCTCTATTGTAGAAAACCGGCCACGGGGTATGCTCCGAAAATGCAAGCGCAGTTGAAGGAAATACCACGGTTTGCGGCTGGATACCGGTTTTTTCCACTCCGAACCGCAGGGCTTGCCAGTCGGAAAACAGCCGGGCTGGCGACGTTTTTAATAACCAATCAGATATATATGAAGGACGAAACAATCGTTTGTTTCTATATAGAGCTTGTCTACAGTTCTGCCTAACGATCAAAGCCAAGCGCTTGTCCCACGAGGGGCAAGGCCGTACCAGCTCCACGGAAGAACCGCAGACATGTACCAATACACCGATTTCGACAAAGCGTTCGTCAAGCAACGCGCCGATCAGTTCCGCGACCAGCTCAACCGCTGGCAGTCGGGCAAGCTGGCAGAAGATGACTTCCGCCCCTTACGCCTGCAAAACGGCTGGTATGTGCAGCGCTACGCTCCCATGCTGCGTGTAGCTGTGCCCTACGGCGAGATCAACACCGCCCAGATCCGCGTGCTGGCCCGCATTGCCCGTGAATACGATGCACCCGAGGCCGAAGTCTTCAAGGCGGCCATGGAAGGCCAGGGCAAGCTAGGCACCACCTTCCTGCCTACGCACTGCGCCCACTTCACCACCCGCACCAATGTGCAGTTCAACTGGATTCCGCTGTCCAAATCCGCCGATGTGATGGATTTGCTGGCTTCCGTGAACCTGCACGGCATCCAGACCAGCGGCAATTGCATCCGCAACACCACCACCGATGCGCTGGCCGGCATTGCGCCCGACGAAATCGTCGATCCCCGCCCCTACGCCGAAATCCTGCGCCAGTGGACCACGCTGCACCCAGAATTCGCTTTTCTGCCACGCAAGTTCAAGATCGCCATCACCGGCGCAACCGAAGACCGCGCCGCTACCGGCTGGCATGACGTGGGCCTGCACGTGCTCAAGAACGCCGCAGGCGAGATCGGCTTCAAGGTCTTTGTGGGCGGCGGCATGGGCCGCACTCCCGTGATCGGCACGGTGATCCGTGAGTTCCTGCCCTGGAACCAGATCATGAATTACATCGAGGCCATCGTGCGTGTCTACAACGAGCTGGGCCGCCGCGACAACAAGTACAAGGCCCGCATCAAGATTCTGGTCAAGGCCGAAGGCCAGGCCTATATCGATGCCGTGGAAGAGGAATTCCGCCAGATCGTCGAAGTCGACGGCGGCCCTCACACCGTGCCCCAAGCGGAATTCGACCGCGTGGCGGCTATGTTCACCACCCCGGTCCTGCCTGTCGTGGCCGATGCGGCCGCCGACGAGCAAGCCCTGATCGAGCAAGCCGCCAAGGAACCTGCTTTTGCCCGCTGGCTGTCGCGCAATGTCCATGCGCACAAAGTGCCAGGCCTGCGTGCCGTGACCCTTTCCTTCAAGCGCGTGGGTCAGGCCCCTGGCGACGCCACCGGCGAGCAGCTGGATGCCCTGGCCGAGCTGGTGGACGGTTTCTCCGCCAGCGAAGCCCGTGTGACCCACGACCAGAACGTGATGCTGCCCTGGGTGCAGGTCAGCCAGTTGCATGCTCTGTGGCAGCGCGCCAAGGCCCTGGGCCTGGCCAGCACCAATGTGGCTTTGCTCACCGACATGATTGCCTGCCCCGGCGGCGACTTCTGCGCCCTGGCCAATGCCCGCAGCCTGCCGATTGCCGAAGCCATCACCCAGCGCTACCAGGATCTGGACGAGCTGGACGATATCGGTGAGATCGATCTGCACATCAGCGGCTGCATCAACTCTTGCGGTCACCACCACAGCGGCCATATCGGCATTCTGGGCGTGGACAAGGACGGCAAGGAGTGGTACCAGGTCACGCTGGGCGGCTCCGATGGTGCCGCCCTGTCGGGAGACGCGGTCGCCGGCAAGGTGATTGGCCCCTCGTTCTCGGCAGCCGAAGTGCCCGATGTGCTGGAAGCCGTGCTCACCACCTACCGCGATCTGCGCCTGAGTGGAGAACACTTCATTGACGCCGTGCGCCGCATCGGCCTCGACCCCTTCAAGGAAGCCGGCAAGGCCGCCCGCCATCCCGCCCCTGCCGAAGCCGAAGAAGAGGCTCTGGCCTGAACGACAAGAACAAGGAATCGATCATGAAAATTCTGGCAAACCAAGACTATCCCGGCGCTGCGGAAAACGACAGCAGCGTGCTGGTGCTGGCCAATGACGTGAATGCTCTGGAAGTCAGCCTGGACGGCATTCAGCAGGTGGATCTGTACTTTCCCAACTTCACCGACGGCCGCGCTTTCAGCCAGGCCTATTGGCTGCGCCGCCGCCGTGGCTTCAAGGGCGATATCCGCGCCACCGGCGATGTGCTGATCGACCAGCTGGTGCAGATGGAGCGCACGGGCTTCAGCTCTGCGGTTCTGCGTGCAGGCGTGGATGCCGCCGATGCCCAGCGCCAGTTCGAGCGCTTTTGCGGCTACTACCAGGCCGATGCCGTGAATGCCAAGCCCCACTTCGCCGAGGTGCAAGCATGAGCCTGCTCGCCCCTGCAATGGATCTGACCCGCATCAACGCCGAACTGGGCCGCGATGCCGCCGGTCTGGTGCGCTGGGCCGTGGGCCTGGGACAGGTGAACATCGTCACCACCAACTTCCGCCCCTTCGAGGCCGTGATCCTGCACCTGGTCAGCCAAGCACAGCCCGATGTACCCGTGGTCTGGATGGACAACGGCTACAACACCGAGGCCACCTACCGTTTTGCAGACGAAGTGACGAAGCAGTTGGGCCTGAACCTGAAGATCTACCTGCCGCGCCGCTCGCGTGCCCACCGCGAAGCCGTGGAAGGTGCCACACCTGCACTCGATGATCCGCGCCACGCAGCGTTCACCGAAGAGGTGAAGCTGGAGCCTTTTGCCCGTGCGTTGCGCGAGACCGCCCCCAAGGTCTGGTTTACCGCCCTGCGCGCCACTGACAGCGCCGTGCGCGCCCAGATGGAACCCGTGAGCATCAACCCCGATGGGCTGATCAAGGTGGCACCGCTGCTGCACTGGTCGTCCAAGGACTTGCACGAATACTGCAAACAGCACGGCCTGCCCAACAACTTCGACTATGTGGACCCCACCAAGGGTGAAGACCAGCGCGAATGCGGCCTGCACCTGGCGCATTGAAATGCTCCCCCTGAGCCGCTTTGCGGCTTCCCCCTCTCTCGCTCTGCTTCGCAGGACGGGAGGGGGACAGCACCGGTGCTGCGGGGCGGCCCTTGCACGGTGCCCCGGCATGGGCCGCGCCTGTTTTGTATGCCGTTGATTGAAAAAAGATAGCTTCCAGCGCTTTCCTCATAAGCGCTACAGCAAGATTTGATTGGATAAACAATGAATGCCCGAGTGGATACCTCTGTGCTGAACCACCTCAGCAACCGCCACCTGGATGCGCTGGAAGAAGAAACCATCTTCATCCTGCGCGAAGTCGCCGCCGCCTTTGAGCGCCCCGCCCTGCTGTTTTCTGGCGGCAAGGATTCGCTGGTCATGCTGCGCTGCGCCGAAAAAGCCTTTGGCGCGGGCCGCATCCCCTTCCCCTTGCTGATGATAGATACCGGCCACAACTTCCATGAAGTGACCGATTTCCGCGACTTCCGCGCCCAGGAACTGGGTGCCGAGCTGATCGTGCGCAGCGTGGAAGACTCCATGGCCCGCGGCACGGTACGTCTGGCCCATGAAGGCGAGAGCCGCAACGCCCACCAGTCGGTCACGCTGCTGGAAGCGATTGACGAGTTCCGCTTCGACGCTCTGATTGGCGGCGCCCGCCGCGACGAGGAAAAAGCCCGCGCCAAGGAGCGCATTTTTTCCCACCGCGACAGCTTCGGTCAGTGGCAGCCCAAGGCTCAGCGCCCCGAGCTGTGGACGCTGTTCAACACCCGCATCGCCCCCGGCGAGCATTTCCGCGTCTTTCCCATCAGCAACTGGACGGAACTGGATGTGTGGCAGTACATCGCCCGCGAAAACATTGCCCTGCCATCGCTGTACTACACCCACCAGCGCGAAGTGGTGGAGCGCAAAGGCCTGCTGGTGCCCGTCACGCCGCTGACCCAACCCCGCGATGGCGAACAGGTCGTTCTGCGCGATGTGCGCTTTCGCACCGTGGGCGATATCACTTGCACCTGCCCCGTGGAAAGCACGGCGGCATCGGCCGAGGACATCGTGATCGAAACCCTGGCCGCCGACGTGAGCGAGCGCGGCGCTACTCGCATGGATGACAAGACCAGCGATGCGTCGATGGAAAAGCGCAAGAAAGACGGTTACTTCTAAAGCACCCCCTGTGGCGCTATCGCGCCTTCCCCCTCTCTCATCAGGCTTCGCCTTCGGGAGGAGGACGACACCAGCGCGGCGGGGCGGCCCTTGCGCGGTGTCTCTGGGTTGGTTCATGCCTGTTCAAGGATCACGCTCTGGCTTGATCAAAGAAAGAATGCGATGACTGAAACTATTAATTCCATAGCTGCTGGTGCAAACACATCAAGCACTGCAGGCCAATTTGGTACAGATAACGGCAGCGCGCTGCGCTTTATCACTTGCGGCTCGGTCGATGACGGCAAGAGCACGCTGATCGGCCGTCTGCTGGTCGATACCCGTGCCGTGCTGCAAGATCAGCTGGCCGGCGTCACCAAATCCGGTGAAACCGATCTGGCCCTGCTGACCGATGGTCTGGCTGCCGAGCGCGAGCAAGGCATCACCATCGACGTGGCCTACCGCTACTTTGCCACCGAAGCGCGCAAGTTCATCATTGGCGATGCGCCCGGCCATGAGCAGTACACCCGCAACATGGTCACGGCCGCCTCCAGCGCCGATGCCGCCGTGGTGCTGGTGGACGCCACCAAGCTTGATTGGCAAGACCCCACGCTGGAGCTGCTGCCCCAGACGCGTCGCCACAGCCTGCTGGTGCATTTGCTGCGCGTGCATTCTCTGGTGTTTGCCGTCAACAAGCTCGATGCTGTAGAGGATCCGGCCCTGGCCTTTGTCCATATCAGCGCGGCGCTGCAAAAATTTGCGCAATCGGCCGGCATCCAGGTCGCGGCGACCATCCCGGTGTCGGCGCTCAAGGGTTACAACGTGGTCAACGCCAGCCAAGGCTGGGCCGGCTACACAGGTCCCAGTCTGCTGCAGCTGCTGGAGCTACTGCCCAATACCCCCAGCGATGCGGATCTGGCCCTGGCCTTTCCCGTGCAGTGGGTGGAGAAATTCTCTTCCTCGGCAGACACCTCGCAAGGCCGTCGCATCTTCTGGGGCCGCGTGGCCGCCGGCGTGGCCAAGGTCGGCGCCCAGGTGCAGATTCTGCCCAGCGGCCAGCTGGCTACCGTGGCCCAGGTGATAGACCATGCGCGCGCCCCCAAAAGCGTGAACGCAGGCCTGTCGGCCGGCATCACGTTGGACCGCGAAGTCGATGTCTCGCGCGGCGACTGGATTGTGGCCGCGCCGGTGCCGCTTGACGCCGCCGAAGACGACTTTGACGCACCGGCGGCACAAAGCCCCTGGCCTGCCAGCCGCGAGCTGACTGCCACCGTGGCCTGGATGGACAACGAACCCCTAGTCAGCGGCCGCGTGTACTGGGCGCTGCACGGCCACCGCTGGGTCAAGGCCAAGGTGCGCCGCGTGGCACATCGATTGAACATCAACACGCTGGAGCAGGAAGCGGCCGAGCAGCTGGAAGCCAACGCCATAGGCCAGGTGGAGTTGCTGCTGCAGGAAGCCATTCCCGCCGCCGCCTTCACCAAGGCCCGCCAGCTGGGCTCGATCATTTTGGTGGATACGGCCAGCCATGCCACCGCAGGCGCTCTGCTGATTCGATAGTCCTGAAACCGTCAAAATCGGGCCGCAGACACCGATCTGGAACACAAACCAGATCGCTCTGCGGCCTTATCCGTGTCAAGTTCTGGCACGACGCAGGAAAAAACCTAAAATCACGGGGTTTTACCCATCCCCATCCATAAGAAGAATCTCCATGACTCACGTCGTCACCGAAAACTGCATCAAGTGCAAATACACCGATTGCGTAGATGTTTGCCCCGTGGACTGCTTCCGCGAAGGCCCTAACTTCCTGGTCATCGATCCCGATGAGTGCATCGACTGCGCCGTCTGCATCCCCGAATGCCCTGCCAACGCCATCTTTGCCGAAGAAGATGTGCCTGCCGACCAGCTGGCGTTCATCAAGATCAACGTCGATCTGTCCCAGCTCAAGACCTGGAAGAGCATCACCAAGCGCAAGACTGCCTTGCCCGATGCCGACGACTGGAATGGCAAGCCAAACAAAGTGGATTTGCTCGAGCGCTGATCGGCGAGCCCGCGGGTCTGAGCTAGGCTTGGCAATATGAGCGAATCACAAGCCACAGCCATCCAGCCCGACTCTCCACCCTCCAACGCTATCGACACCGATGCCCTGATCATCGGTGCCGGCCCCATAGGCCTGTTTCAGGCCTTTCAACTGGGCCTGCAAGGCATCAAGGCCCATCTGGTCGATGCCCTGCCCCATGTGGGCGGGCAATGCGCACAGCTCTACGGCCACAAGCCCATCTACGACATTCCGGGCATTCCCGTGTGCACCGGCAAGGAATTGGTGCAGCTGCTCGATCAGCAGATAGCGCCCATGAACCTGCCCCGCCACCTGAACCAGCAGGTGCAAAGCCTCAGCCGCCTGGCCGATGGCCGCTGGCAGGCAGTTACCACGGCGGGCACGCAGTTTCACACCCGCAGCGTGTTTGTGGCCGCCGGCGTGGGCGCTTTCGTGCCCAAGGCGCTCAAGGTCGCAGGGGTGGATCAGCTCGCTGCCGACCAACTGCTCTACCACCCCAGCGAAACCAGCTCGGCACTAGGCCGCAGCGTGCTGATCTATGGCGGAGATGAAGAAGCCGTTCAGGCCGCCATTGACTGCGCCAGCCTGGCCGCTAAAACCCGACTCATGCACCGCCGCGATACTTTTAACGCTGCGCCCGATCAGCTGGCCCGCCTGCAAGCGCTGCGCGATAGCGGTGCGATCGAGGTCGTCATCGGCCAGATCACCGAGGTGCAACAGAACGCGGGCCAGTTGCAAGCCCTGCAGTGGATGGATGGCGAAGGCCGAGAGCAAACCCTGCGCGTGGATTGGCTGCTGGTGTACCTGGGCATCTCCCCGCGCCTGGGGCCGATTGCCGACTGGGGCATGGCCATAGAGAAAAAACAGCTGGTGATCGACCCGGCCACCATGGCCACCAGTGCGCAAGGCATTTATGCTGTTGGCGATATCGTGAGCTACCCGGGCAAGAAAAAACTCATTCTTTGCGGCTTTCACGAAGCCACCATGGCCGCTTTTGCGGCGGCCGAGTATCTGCAGGGTGAAAAACCGCTGCTGCAATACACCACCACCAGTGCCAAGCTGCATGCTATTTTGGGCGTGCATCACCCACAGCATTGATAGCGCCACGCGCACAGCAAATGATGGTTTCAGCCATATTGCAGTCTGAACTCCATTCAGATCATGCGCTTGAAGCTCTTGATTCAATAGCAGCAGCCACTGAAATTTGCGCTTTAGTTGGCCGCCAATCTGCCGATAAGAGGCATATCACCACGATTGGAAGCCTATGCTGCTTGCGTCCCAAGAAGCCCCCCCGCCGGCCACCGTGCCGGCCCCTATGCGCAGCGGCTTTTTTCAGATGCCGCTGTTTCGCCCCGGTACCGAGGTCACGGCCAATGGCAGACGTGAAGTCGTCAGCCACGTGATCCTGCGCCGCCGCGAACTGATGGTCTATCTGCAAGGCCATGAAGATCCGTTCAGGCCCGACCGACTGGACCTGGCACCCAGTCTGTTCAGCACCGAGCGTCGCCCCGAGCCGCTGACCGCATTTCTGTAATTGAGGCGCCTCAACCAGTCTTTTTACGAAGCAGTGGATGGCAAGAGGCTGTTGAACAGCTGCTTGCCGTGCTGGTACCGCGGCTACGCAGCCTCTTTTGCGCGAATAAATTCGCAATATTGAAAAATACGGCTGATTTCCAAGTTACATTAATGGCTTCGGAGCGTAGCGCAGCCTGGTAGCGCATCTGCTTTGGGAGCAGAGGGTCGCGAGTTCGAATCCCGCCGCTCCGACCAAACGACAAGGCCTTGGATTGAAAAATCCAAGGCCTTTTGTCTTAGTGGACCGTGGGCCGCTCTCTGGCCTGCAGCTGCACTCTCCTCGGCAATCTCTCTTCTTGCTTTTACCGATTCACGCAGCTGCGATGAGGCAGATTTTCCTTGCTTGTTCTTTTAAGCATGGACTTGCTCCGCGAGCTCCAGAGGCACAAGCCTTGGATGCAAGCGCCGTGTCATTCAACAGACAACACGACAGCCTCAACACCAGCCATGAGCGCCGCATTCGGCAGACAGATGGCTTGGCATCACCGCAGCTCAGACGGGCAAGCTGCTGGCTCGCTCGCTTTCCAAGGCGTTGCGACCCGCTTGATCTGACCAGTGCAGAGATGGATGGCTATGTCCTCGCGTTGGCCTGTCAGCCGGATTGATCATTCCCCGCGTCAATCCAGAGCGGTTCACGTTCCATGTGTCGTCCTCTGGCAGTTTGAAGACCGATACCGCCCGCACCAGCTCCGCCGCCTGGTTGTTCAGTCCGTCGGCCGCCATCGCAGATTCCTCGACCAGGGCGGCGTTCTGCTGAGTCACATGGTCGATCTGCGTTACCGCCTCCCCCACCTGACTCACACCCTGGCTTTGCTCCGCGCTGGCCTCGCTGATTTCGCCCACGATGTCCGCCACACGCTGGATGGACTGCACCACTTCCTGCATTGTTTCCCCAGCCCTGTTCACCAGGCTGGTGCCTTGCTCCACCCGCTGCACACTGGCCGATATCAGGCCCTTGATTTCCTTGGCCGCCTCGGCGCTGCGCCCTGCCAGACCACGCACCTCGCTGGCAACCACAGCAAAGCCGCGACCGTGCTCACCCGCGCGTGCAGCCTCCACTGCGGCGTTCAAGGCCAGGATATTGGTCTGAAATGCAATGCTGTCGATCACGCCGATGATGTCGGAGATTTTGCGCGACGAATCGTTGATGCCCTTCATGGTATCGACCACCTCGGCCACCACCTCGCCACCCTGCTTCGCAACAGTGGACGCACTCACAGAGAGCTCGTTAGCTTGGCGTGCGTTCGCTGCGTTATGTTGCACCGTGGTGCTGAGCTGCTCCATGGATGCAGCAGTCTCCTCCAGTGCACTGGCTTGCTCTTCCGTGCGGCTGCTCAACTCATTGTTGCCCTGGGCAATCTGCGCGCTGGCGGTCGCCAGGCCCTCTGCGTTGAGTCGAACACCCGCGACGATGTTCACCAGGCTCTCGCGCATGGCACGCATGGCAAACAGCACACTGCTCTTATCGTCAGCTGCCGTGTGGACTTCCTGGCTGAGGTCGCCCGTCGCGATCTTGTGCGCCAGATCCGCAACCTGGTGCGGCTCGCCGCCCAGTTGCCGGGTGACCTGACGCGTGATGATGAAGGCGAACAACAGTCCCACGGCCAACGCTATGGCGCCCAAGGCAATCATCGCGAACTTGGCGTTGTCGTAGGAGTCCTTGGCTGCACTGGCCGCTTTGTCATTCAGGTCCGCTTCGATCTGGACCATGTCGGCAATGGACGCTGCCCATTTTTCCTGGGCAGGATGCGTCTCGCTCATCAGCAAACGCGTGCCCTCTTCAGCTTCGTTGGCAAACCCCAGCGCGGCCGCCTTTTGCAACAGCGGCAATGCAATGGCTTCCATTTGCTTGATCTTGGCCATGCCCGCACGTTCCTCTGGAATAGTGCTGGGCAGCGTGGCAAACATCTGGTTCAGCTTGGCCTCGGCATCACTGTATTTTTTTCCTGCACCAGAATTCGATCGGCCTCCGGCTGCATCTGCGCCACATCGGTCAGCAAAATCAGGTTGCGGGCGGCAATTCTTCGGTCCTGCAACGAAAGCT
Source organism: Comamonas aquatilis (assembly GCF_965139575.1). Taxonomy (NCBI): domain Bacteria; kingdom Pseudomonadati; phylum Pseudomonadota; class Betaproteobacteria; order Burkholderiales; family Comamonadaceae; genus Comamonas; species Comamonas aquatilis. Next base: position 33,159 of record NZ_CBCSIW010000013.1, read on the forward strand.
GCATCACAGTGAGCAAGTCGGCTTCGACGTTGTTGACGTCGATGATTTCGACCATGCGCTGGTTGATGTCGACCATGCGATTGAGCGCAAACACCGTGCTGACCAGCAGGAACGCAAGCGTCAAAAGAAATCCACCATAAAGGCGGGTGCTAATTCTCATTTGCGCAAAATTCATTCGAGTTTTCTCCTTAGCATGGCCCGCACCGCGTGAAGACATCACTAGGCGATAAAGACTTTGTTTCTAAATGTTAACTCATTACGCGAAAAATAAGCCAAAACGGAAAAGCATCCTCTGGAAATTCGTTAAGGCGACAATCCAGATGACGCAGCAATCCGGAAAATGCCATGGTGTCGTCGCAATAGCAACCATGCAATCGGTCCTAGCCTTCACATCACCCGGACTGGTGATCTCAGCTTTCACCCACTCGTACATGGCCGGCATGCGTCAATGCCGAACCCTCACCCATTGGCACAGCTCCCTCCTGCACTCCGGCTCGCCGAGCCAATGGAGCCTCAGGAAGCGGCACCAAGCGGCGATGAATCGTCCTCTGACGAGATCGTATACGCGGGCGACCCATCAGCATCCTCGCGCAAACGTTGCCTGAATTGAAGTGGAGCCAGGGCCGGCGAGCACAGATAACCCTGGAAGTAGCCCCCTTGCATCTGCTCGATGGCAGCACATTGCTCCGGCGTCTCGACGCCTTCAGCCACGATCTCCACTCCCAATGCCTGGCCCATGCTGATGATGGCACCCACAATGGCCTTGTCTTCCTCATCATCGGGCAGGCCGCGCACAAAGCTTTGGTCGATCTTGATCTTGGAAATCGGCAGCTTCTTGAGATAGGAGAGATTGGAGTAGCCGGTACCAAAATCATCAATGACCAGGCCCACGCCCAATTCAGCAATGCGATGCACGCGCAAGGCCATCTCCTGGGCATCCTGCAGCAAGATGCTCTCCGTCAACTCCAGCTCCAGCCAGTGTGCCGGCAGCGTGCTGCCATGCAGTACCTGCGTGAGTCGCTCGACAAAATCGGGCTGTCTGAACTCCAGCGCGGAAACGTTGACCGAGACCTTGATGAACATGCCCTGGGCATGCCAGCGCGCCGCTTCCTGCACCGACTGCTCCAGCACCCAGGCACCCAGCGTGACCACATAGCCCGACTCCTCCGCCAGAGGAATGAAGGCTGCCGGCGAAACCACACCGAACTCAGGATCGGTCCAGCGCAGCAAGGCCTCCGCAGCCACAATGCGGCCGCTTCCTATATGCACTTGCGGCTGAAAGTACACGCTCATATGGCCCTTATCCAGAGCCTGTCGCATGGCATGTTCAAGCCGCATGCGCGAGAGCAGACCCGCACTCATCTGCGGCTGATAAAAACTGAAGTTTCCACGACCGCGTTCCTTGACGCGGTACATGGCAATATCGGCCTGGCGTATCAGCTCGCTCAAGGTGAGGCCGTCACGAGGGAACTGGGCCACGCCAATGCTGCACTGGACCGAAAAGCCCAGGCCGTCGAGCAGAAAAGGCCGCCGCATCTCGGTCAAAATTCTCTCTGCGACAGAAGCGGCGCCTTCTGCATTGCAGGCATGCAGATACAGCACAAACTCATCCCCGCCATGCCGACACAAGATATCTGCAGGGCGCAGCAAACTATTCAGACGCTCTGCCACCAGTTTGAGCACGCGATCGCCAAAATGATGCCCCAGAGAATCATTGATGATCTTGAAACGGTCCAGATCCACAAACAGAATGCTGAACATGTCGTTGTGGACATGGGCAGTGGCAATTGCCGCATCCACCCGCTCGATCAAGCTCATCCGGTTGGGCAAGCCCGTCAAGGCATCGGTGTAAGCCAGCTGCTCTATGCGTTGCTGGGCAAAGCGCTGCTGCGTCATATCCCGCATAAAGCCTATGCTTTGCACCACGTTGCCATAGCCATCACGCAAGGCGACCCAGGACAACCATACGGCACAACGCTTGTCCTGGGCCTGAGTGAGCCACAGATTGCCTTCCCAGAAAGCACCTTGCTCCCACTGCTCCTGCGCCAGTTGCGACAGCTGCGGCACGGCTCCGTCATCCGTCGCGAATAGCGTGCCGGCGTCCTGGCCGACCACATCCAGACCCTCCAGCAGCTTGCGCCCGGCAGGGTTGACCTGCACCAGCTTGCACGCGGCATCGGCAATGAATATGCCGTCAAGACTGGATTCAAACACACGCGCTGCCAAGCGCAGATCGGCTGCTGCCTGGGATTGAGCGGTGATATCCCGATACGAGAATATGCGTCCGGTTGGAACGCCACGGCTGACCTGCGGCACCGAGCGGCGCTCGATCACACGTCCGTCACACAAATCCAGGACTTCGGAAGTCTCGGGAGCCGACAGATCGGGCAAGCCCAGACCTGGCGTGTCCTGCAGCAATGTGAACTGGCTTGCACTACGCAGAATCTGCGCATCCAGATGCGCAAAAACAGCGGCATCGTCGCGGGACGACAGGATTGCTTGCGGCAGCGTCCACAGCTGCGAAAAACGATGATTGAAGGCCCGTATATCGCCATCCGGCCCACAGACCAGGATGCCATCGGCCGCAGACTCCAGCGTGGCCCGCATTTCGGCCAGCAACTCTCCAAGCACCGTCTCATGGCGCTCATGAGCGCTTTTGTCCATCATGGAAAGCAAAAGATAGCAGGGCTGGGAATCCAGCGCCGTCACCCGCATCTCGACCGGCACCAGCATCCCGTCGGCACGGCATATCTCCGAGACAAACTGAGCGCCTTCGCTCCAGTTGAGAGGGTCGCTCCAGAAAGCATGTTGCAGCGGCGTGGCCGCCAACACCAGCACCGAACGACCCAGGACCTCCTGTGAGCCATAGCCCGTCAAGGTCTGACTTGCGGCATTGGCATAGACCACGGTCAATTGCTGCACATCCAGCAGCCAGGCTCCTTCCTGCAATCCATCCAGCAGCTGGCTCATGAGCTTGGCTGGCGTATGGATTTCCTGAGAAATCTCGGCGCGGGCTGCGTTCACGATAAAACCTTCTCGGGCTGAACGCCCACAGCACTGTCAAAGTAATAGCTCACGCGGCGATGTGGCAACAAGGCGCACACCGCCTCCCGCGTCAGTTGATGCACACCAAGCCCGCGGCGTATGCCAAGTTGGGGACTTGCTTGCAGATCCGCCAAAGTTAGTGTCGCCGCTTCCTTGATGTCATGTATCAATACCCGGGGCTTGAGCGGGTAGGCGGTGTTGACCGAAGTCACCAAGCCTTGCCTGCCATCCGTCATCTCCACCAGCGAACCCGGCGGGTAGACGCCCATCAGGCGCACAAAAGCCGCCAGCACTGCTGGAACGAATTTCCTTTGATGGGTGGTAAACATGGAAGCCAGCGCCTCATGCGGCGTAGGCGAGACGTGATTGTCGGGCGGATTGCACAAGCGGTCATAGGCATTGACCAGGCACAGTATCTGGCCTGCCAGCTCCATGTCGCTGCCCAGCAAATGCAGCGGGAAACCCGATCCGTCGGCCCACTCATGGTGCTGGGCAATTGCAGATGTCACAGCAGGAGGCAGCCCCATGCTCTGCGCCAAGGCGACAGACTCGCCCACATGCTTGGCATAGTGGGCATGTTGTGCTTTCGAAGTATCCAGTACGCCAATATTCATGCCGCACACAAAGGGCTGAGTCGGCAAGGTCAGTTTGCCTAGGTCATGCAGCAAGGCCGCCAATCCCAGCTCATGCAGTGCAAGCTCCTTGAGACCCATGGCCCGGCCCAACAACAAGCTGAGCACGGTCACATTCACACCATGGGCGCTTGAAGCATTTGCCGAGGAATCAGAGAGTACGTGCAGCACCACATCCTGCTCTGGCAGCAGGGTGGCAAGACAATTGGCGATCAGTTGCTCACCGGCTGCGCGTGCCAGTTGCGGCTGCTGCAGCGCAGCCTGCTCAAGCTGCTCATAGCCGCGCGCCGCCTGCAAGAACTGCAGATCCATGTGCTTGACCTTGGCATGCCACTGCTCGACGGCATCCAAATGCAGTGGCTGCGGGTTCAAGGGTGCCAGTGAAGACAATGACTCGGGATCCGGCAAGCAATCCGCTGCCAGATCCTCATCCCCGGTCAAAGCGGACGCCATTTCGCTTTTATCAGGGTCGTATTGAATCGTGCTCAGGCCCAGTTCCTTCAAGGTCTGGATCTGTGCTTGAGAAATAATTTTGAAGTTATTGACCGGAAAAGGATGATGAAGCCATCCCAAATCAAGATGGACATACATGCCTATCCGCACTTGCCCAATATCAATAACAGCGAGTCGATTCACTTTTTGCAACAGATGTGAGAGCTTGCATTATCTCCACTTCAGCAGGCTCTCTGAAGAAAATAAAGCGTCATACGCTCGCGACAAACCCGGATTGTCAGTTTTTTGGTAAAACAGCGTCAATTTCAGCCAAGTGTTCAGCGGCACCAAAGACTGGGTTTGTAGACTAGATCCATCCACAGGGCCCAGGCCGATATGGCGACCAGCATCAGCCCTGCGATGCGGGTACCCCATTGCGCACGCGCCGCATTGATGCGGGATTGACTCAGACGCCACAGCCAGGGGCCGCCTAGCAGCCAGAGCCCGCTGCCTATGGCAAACGCAGCCATGGACAAACCGCCTTGCCATGCGCCGCCGCTGAGCGCAGCCACCAGCACGGCCGAATACAGCAAGCCGCAAGGCATCAATGCCCAGAAAAAACCGGCCGCCAGACGGCCACCGGGCGCACTGACCCAGGGCTGCACACACTGCCAGGCAAAACGCCCTGCACTCTCAAGCCATGCCGGCTGCCTGGCCTGCACCATCAAAGCCAGACCCCAGGCCATGACGGCCACATGGGACAGAGCCCATAGGGGCTGCAGCGCCGTGCTTTGATTGGTCAGCCAGGAAAGGCTTTCCATGGCCACGGCCGCTGTGGCGCCCAGAGCCGAGTAGCCTGCAATACGCCCTAGATGAAATGACACAAGCGCCAACCATGGACGGCTTTGCTTGCCATGAAAGTGCAGCACTTGTGACGGGCTGCCGTCAGTACGGCTGTCGGTCCTGCTGCCAGTGACCGCACTGCAGGGCGCAGCACACATGACAAGGCAATGGGACCCACCCACGAGTCCCATGATCAAAGCAGTCCAGAGCAGCGAAATCAACATGCCCTAGATGATCCTGGAAAAACGCGCACGGTTTCGGTCCGCCTGCAAATACCGATCAAACAACATGGCAACTCCGCGCACAAAGAACCAGCCCAGCGGCGTGACCTTGAAGCCTTCGTCGCTGAGCACCAGCAGCCCGTTGGCCTGCATTTCCTTCAAAGCTTGCAACTCGGACGCGAAATATTCCCGAAAATTCAGCAGCCAGGCTTGCTCCATGGGCTCGAACAGCACCTCCCCCTGGCACATGATGGACATGATGACGGCCCGGCGCGCCATGTCATCGCGCGAAAGCGCCAGTCCTCGAACCACGGGTAGCATGCCGGCATCCAACGCGTCGTAGTACTCCTCCAGGGTTTTGGCGTTCTGGCTGTAGCTCGCACCCACCTTGCCGATGGCCGATACACCCAGCGCAATCAGATCGCAATCGGGCTGCGTGCTATAGCCCTGGAAATTGCGGTGCAGGCGCCCCTGCCGCTTGGCAATCGCCAGGGAATCATCGGGCAGGGCAAAGTGATCCATGCCCACATAGACATAACCCCCGTCCATAAAGGCATCAATGGCTCCCGAAAGCATATTGAGCTTGTCCTGGCCCATGGGCAAATCGGCAGACTCGATGCGACGCTGGGGCTTGAACCGCTCGGGCAGATGGGCATAGGCATACAGGGCGATGCGATCCGGGCGCAGCTCGTTGACCTGGGTCAGCGTGCGTGCAAACGACTGCGGGGTTTGCTTGGGCAGACCGTAAATCAGGTCCACATTGATGGAAGCAAAGCCCAGTTCACGCGCCTTTTGCACCAGGGCAAAAACCTGTTCGGCAGGTTGTTCACGGTGCACGGCTTTCTGTACCGCGGGGTCGAAATCCTGAACCCCGAAGCTCAGGCGATTGAAGCCCAGCTCCTTGAGTACGGCCAGGCGCTCATTCGTCACGGTGCGCGGATCTACTTCTATCGAGTACTCCCCACCCGCTTCGAGCTTGAAATGCTCACGCATCAAATCCATGAGCCGGGCCAGCTCGGCATCGGAGAAAAACGTGGGCGTGCCGCCGCCCAGATGCAGCTGGCTGACCGCCTGTCCCTTGCCGCAGTGCTCGGTGTGCAAGGCCACTTCACGCGCAAGATAGTCAAGATACTGGGTCGCTTTCTCGTGGTGCTTGGTCACGATCTTGTTGCAGGCACAGTAGTAGCACAGCGACTCGCAAAACGGCACATGCACATAAAGCGACAGCGGCAGCGCCCTCGCTGCACAGTGGGTCTTGCGTTGCTGGAGCGCCAGGATGTAATCCTCGGTGCCGAAAGCCTCTACAAAACGGTCGGCTGTTGGAAATGATGTGTAGCGTGGTCCAGGAACATCAAATCGACTCAGTAGTTCGGGCGTAACAGCGGTCATAACGTGAATGTCAGGATGCGCTCACATTGGCGGATGACAGCTTGTTTCCTGATGGGCAGGATTTCTGGCAACTGCAACCGCAATGAACTCGCACACATTGATTGAAGGAATGATTGCAATGTGCCCCAAGCCAAACACATCAGCCTTGATGGATATCAAGAAATGCCAAGGCAACAGCTGCGACAATTTGATCCATCTCATCACTCACCAAGAGGTCACAGATAGTCCAGGCCCACCGGCTTGCACCATCCCTGCTTACCCATGAATCTTCAGACCATCAAAGCAAGCTGCTCCAACTGCAATCTGCGCGAACTGTGCATGCCCATGGGCCTGGACGATGAACAGATGGAGCGTATTGATGAGATCGTGGCGACACGCCGCAAAGTCAAACGCGGTGGTCTGCTGTTTCGCAATGGCGAAGGTTTCACTTCGCTGTATGCCATTCGCACCGGCTTTTTCAAGACCTGCGTCGCCACCGAGGACGGCCGCGATCAGGTGACCGGCTTTCAGATGGCGGGCGAGATCATAGGCCTTGACGGTATCGTCAACGACCACCACACCTGCGACGCGGTGGCACTGGAAGATGCCGAGGTCTGCGTGATGCCGTTTGACAAGCTCGAGCAGCTCTCGCGCGAAGTCACCGCCTTGCAAAATCACGTGCACAAAGTCATGAGCCGCGAGATTGTGCGCGAACACGGCGTGATGCTGCTGCTGGGCAGCATGCGCGCCGAAGAGCGGCTGGCCGCCTTTGTGCTCAATCTGGTGCAGCGCCTGTCTGCCCGCGGCTTTTCCAAGTCGGAGCTGGTGCTGCGTATGACCCGTGAGGAAATCGGCAGCTATCTGGGCCTGAAGCTGGAAACCGTGAGCCGCACTTTCTCCAAGTTTGCCGAAGAAGGCATTGTGGAAGTCAAGCAACGCCATCTGCGCATTCTGGATACGGAGGCGCTCAAACGCATCGTCAACAGTCAGCAGTGCCACGACTAAGGCTCACCCCGCTTCACAATAAAAAGCCCGCTTCCATGGACGCGGGCTTTTTTCATGAAAGCGACTTACTCCACCAGCGGCGCGGAAACAATGCCGTGATTGAGCTCCTGCGCGGAGCGCGAAAGCAAACAGGTGATGTAGCTTGAAAAAAGGGTCACGCCCCAGAACACAAAGAACGCCAGCGTGTAGACAGCGTTGCGCGACCAGCCCACAGGGGCAATATCGCCGGGATCGACAAAAGCAAAAACCACCATCTCCATGATTGCCGCCGCCAGAAAGGCCGGCCAGGCAATCCACTTCCAGCGTTGAGCGAGCATGCTGCGTCTCCTTGGGCTGTGTCATCGGTGCAAAACATTTTGCACAAGCAGCCATGGAATGCGCCCCCGCAAACCCTTGGATTGCCGCAAACAGCGGGCAAGCCTCGGGAGAATTACTATTTATTTAATAGCTATCAGCACTTTGTGCATATGGACTAGAGGCCAAAATGCTTTGAATTTACCGAAAAACAAGCGTTTAGCGGTCCGTGGGGTGGTCCTTGGCCGGGGTAGCGGCGTGATTGCGACCTGTCACGGCAGGCGCCAGACTTTTTTGAGACTCTTCCAGACGCTTGTTGATCTCGATACCGTGCTGATAGTAGTCCGGGTCAATGACGGGATCGGGCGCACTGATGGCGATATAGGCGGTCACAAAACCGGCCACCACCACAATGGCCGGGCCGGCGACAACCAGCCAGACATGAGGAAACTTCCACCAGGGCTTGCCGTCTTCGGCATGAACCGGCTTGACAGCGCGCCCGGCAGGGGCAGAAACAGGGCTAGAAGACATGACAAAACCTCTTTGATCAATCTGCCACAAGCGCCTGCGAGGCGGCTGCGGCATTCACATTGTTAACGCGGCACCAGAAACACGGCTTTTTCAGACGTGCGCCCTGCCCCGGCAGTCACGGCATCCACATTGAAGTACACGGTATGCGAGCCCGGTGCTGCCGATCCATAGGGAATCTGCAGACCCACGGGCACGCCGCGCGTCTCCGCCGGCCCGACCACCACCTCATCTTCAAGCACCACCTCCAGGCCATCCAGTCCCGTGGCAGTGATGCGATAGCGCTGCTCCTGCTCGGTGGCATTCATGATCTGCAGGCGGTAGACATTCTCCAGCTTGCCGCCGGCCACAATGCGCGACAGCGAGGCGCGGTCACGAATCACATTGAGCTTGAGCGGCTCGCGCAGGATCAGACTGGCAATCATGGCCGCGCTCAAGCCCAGCAGCACCACCGTGTAAATCAGCACCCGCGGCCGAAATACTCTGCGGATGATCTGCGCCTGCTTCCAGGCCCTGGCGATGGCATTTTGCGTGCTCATGCGTATCAGGCCGCGCGCATAGCCCATCTTGTCCATCACGGAGTTGCAGGCATCGATGCACAGCCCGCAGCCAATGCACTCGTATTGCAGACCGTTGCGGATATCGATACCCACGGGGCAGACCTGTACGCACAGCTTGCAGTCAATGCAGTCGCCCAGACCCTGGGCCTTGGCATCCACCTGCTTGGTACGGGGGGCGCGCGGCTCGCCGCGCTGGCCGTCGTAGCTGACGATCATGGTGTCCTTGTCGAACATGGCGCTCTGAAAGCGCGCATAAGGGCACATGTATTTGCAGACCTGCTCGCGCATATAGCCCGCATTGCCATAGGTAGCAAAACCGTAGAACAGAACCCAGAAGATCTGCCAGTTGCCTTGCAGTTCAAGCAGCTGCGAACCCAGCTCACGGATGGGCACGAAAAAGCCCACAAAGGTGAAGCCGGTCCACAGGGAAACGGCAATCCACAGAAACTGCTTGAGTGACTTCTTCCAGATTTTCTCGAAAGTCCAGCCGCTCTTGTCTATGCGCATGCGGGCGCTGCGGTCGCCTTCGACCTTGCGCTCTATCCACATGAAGATTTCGGTATATACCGTTTGCGGACAGGAAAAGCCGCACCACAGACGCCCGGCCACCGCCGTGAAGAGAAACAGCGCCAACGCACTGATGATGAGCAAGCCCGTCAGATAGATGAAGTCCTGTGGATACAGCACCAGTCCGAAGAGATAAAAACGGCGCGCCTCCAGATCGAACAGCACCATCTGGCGCTGGCCCCACTGCAACCAGGGCATGCCGTAGAAGAACAGCTGGGTCAGGAACACCATGGCCCAGCGCCAGCGGGAGAAAAACCCGCTGATGGAGCGCGAGTACACCTTTTGCTCGGAGGCGAACATCGCCACCATCTTGTCCCCGTCCTCGGGCTCTACAGGCGTGATCGGGATGATCTTGCGGGGCTTGCCGTTATCGGGCTGCATGGCAGCTCCTTAATTTTTTGTAATGACTGAAAATTCAAACGCGAAAAAAAGGCGACGCGCGAGCGCCGCCCTTTCCAGCGTGCTTACTTCTGAGCCGGGCTGCCCTTGTTGGACAGGCCCCAGACATAGGAAGCCAGCACGGCAATCTGTGCCTCGGTCAACTTGTCCTTCTGGGTCGGCATCTCGTTGTGCTTGCCGTTGTTGACGATGTTGACGATGGCCGCTTCACCCCAGCCGTGCAGCCAGATGTCGTCAGTCAGATTGGGGGCACCCAAAGCCTGGTTGCCCTTGCCGTCCACACCGTGGCAGGCGGCGCAGGCCACAAACTTGGACTTGCCTTGCGAGGCGCGAACCGTGTCATGCGGGCTGCCGGAGAGGCTGAGCACATAGTTGGCCAGGTTGCGCACATCCTCGCTGGAGCCCACGGCCGCTGCCATGGGGGGCATGACGCCGGTGCGGCCGTTGGTGATGGTTTCCCTGATCTTCTCCGGTGTGCCGCCATAAAGCCAGTCACCGTCGGCCAGATTGGGGAAGCTCTTGCTGCCATGAGCATCCGAAGCGTGGCACTGGGCGCAGTTGTTCATGAACAAACGCTCGCCAATGGCCATGGCCTGGGAGTCCTTGGCCATTTCTTCCGTGGGCATGCTGACGAACTTGGCATACATGGGTTCCAGATCGGCCCGGGCCTTGGCCACTTCCTTGTCGTAGGCGCCGGTCTGGGTCCAGTCCAGCTTGCCGGTAAAAGCACCCAGACCGGGGTATGCAGCCAGATAGCCGAGACTGAAGATGATGGTGATCAGAAACAGTCCCATCCACCATTTGGGCATGGGATTGTTGAGTTCGCGCAGGTCGCCGTCCCAGACGTGGCCCGTGGTGTTGTCGGCCGAGGAGACCACTTTCTTGCGCGCCACTACCAACAGCAGCAGCAAGCAGCCAATGATGCCCAGCAGCGTAATCGCGGCCACATACACCGACCAGAAGTTGTTTATAAAGTCGCTCATGGGTTGTTCTCGTTGTGGTGTGCGGCCTCAGTCTTCCAGAAACGGAAGCTGAGCTGCCTCGTCAAAACGGGCCTGGTTGCGGCGGGCATAAGCCCAGCACCAGATGCCGATGAAGCACGCCAGCGATGCCAGCGTGGCCACGATGCGCATGGTGGTGATATCCATATCCAGTCCCTTCTCTGTTACTTGACGGCACGGCCCAGGACCTGCAGATAGGAGATCACGGCCTCCATCTCGGTCTTGTCCTTGACCTGGGCTTGCGCACCGGCGACTTCCTCGTCGGTATAGGGCACACCCACCTTGCGCAGAGCATTCATGCGCTGGGCCACGGCGCTGTCATCGACCTTGCTGGTTTCAAGCCAGGGGTAGGCAGGCATATTGGACTCGGGCACCACATCACGCGGGTTGTTCAGGTGGATGCGATGCCATTCATCGCTGTACTTGCCGCCCACGCGATGCAGATCGGGGCCCGTGCGCTTGGAACCCCACTGAAAGGGATGGTCGTACACGAACTCGCCAGCCACCGAGTAATGGCCGTAGCGCATGGTCTCGGCGCGGAAGGGGCGGATCATCTGCGAGTGGCAGTTGTAGCAACCTTCGCGCAGATAGACGTCGCGGCCCATCAGCTGCAGCGGTGTGTAGGGCTTGAGACCGGCCACGGCTTCCGTGGTGGATTTCTGAAAGAACAGCGGAACGATTTCCACCAACCCGCCGATGGCCAGCACACACAGTGTCAGCGCGATCAGCAGGAAGTTGCTGGTCTCTATCTTCTCGTGGGAAAAGCTCTTGGGAGCTGCGTTGTTGTTGTCAGACATTGCTTTGACTCCTCAATGCTCAGGCGTATGCCGCAGCAGCCACGGGGACACGCACGGGACGACCGGCCATGGCGGTCTTCCAGGTGTTCCATGCCATCACCAGCATGCCGCCCAGATACAGCAGACCACCGGTGACGCGAATCACATAGAAGGGATAGGTCGCCTTCACGCTTTCCACAAAGGTGTAGGTCAGCGTTCCATCCGGGTTGACGGCACGCCACATCAGGCCTTGCATCACGCCGGCAATCCACATGGCCGCGATGTAGAGCACGATGCCGATAGTGGCCATCCAGAAGTGCAGCTCGATGGCTTGCATGGAATGCATTTTTTCGCGGCCGAACAGGCGGGGAATCAGGTAGTAGAGCGATCCCATGGTGATCAGCCCCACCCAGCCCAGAGCGCCGGAGTGCACGTGACCCACGGTCCAGTCGGTGTAGTGGCTCAGGGCGTTCACGGTCTTGATGGCCATCATCGGGCCTTCAAAAGTGGACATGCCGTAGAACGATAGGGATACGATCAAAAAACGCAGGATGGGGTCATCGCGCAGCTTGTGCCAGGCACCCGACAGCGTCATCACGCCGTTGATCATGCCGCCCCAGCTGGGAGCCAGCAGGATCAGCGAGAACACCATGCCCACGGACTGTGTCCAGTCAGGCAGCGCGGTGTAGTGCAGGTGGTGCGGACCCGCCCACATATAGGTAAAGATCAGGGCCCAGAAGTGCACGATCGACAGGCGATACGAGTACACCGGGCGGCCAGCCTGCTTGGGGATGAAGTAATACATCATGCCCAGGAAACCAGCGGTCAGGAAAAAGCCCACGGCGTTATGGCCGTACCACCACTGCACCATGGCGTCTTGCACGCCGGCATAGGCGGAATAGCTCTTCATCCAGCCAGCAGGGATGGAGATGTTGTTGACCACGTGCAGCAAGGCAACGGCCAGGATAAAGGCACCGAAGAACCAGTTGGCCACGTAGATGTGCTTGACCTTGCGTATGCCTATGGTGCCGAAGAACACGATGGCATAAGACACCCAGGTCACGGTGATCAGCAGGTCGATCGGCCATTCCAGCTCGGCGTACTCCTTGCCCTGGGTGTAGCCCAGGGGCAGGCTGATGGCCGCGCCCACGATCACCAGCTGCCAGGCCCAGAAGGTCAGGCTGGCCAGTTGAGGCATGAACAGCTTGGTGTGGCAGGTACGCTGCACCACGTAATAGCTGGTGGCAAACAAGGCACAGCCGCCAAAGGCAAAGATCACGGCATTGGTGTGCAGCGGACGCAGACGACCATAGCTGAGCCAGGGAATGCCGAAGTTCAGTTCGGGCCAAGCCAGCTGCGAGGCGATCAGCACGCCCACAGCCATACCAACCACCCCCCACACCACGGCCATGATAGAGAACTGCCTTACGACTTTGTCGTCGTAATAGACAGCATTGTTATTTGTTGCTTCCATCGGGCACCTCTTAGATTTCTTGCAAAGTGTTCATTGGTTTCTCATCTGGCTCGTTGAGCCACATCAATCGTCGCGAAGAATGCGCTCGCCTTCTTGTTCCACGCTCTCGAACTGACCCCGGTAAACTGCCCACCAAAGGGCCGCAAGAATGGCCAGCACCAGCACGACCGAAAGCGGTATCAACACATAGAGAATGTCCATCAGCGGCCTCCTTGAGTCAGTGGCATGACGGTGCCCGGCGCAAGATGCGCGGGGTCGGACGCGTTGCTATTTGCAACCTGCAGCGGCAACGCACGTGCTAGACGGGCTGCGTTAGCGACGACCAGCAAAGAGCTCAGCGCCATGCCGAGCCCTGCCAGCCAGGCAGGCATCCAGCCCATCAGGGCCAGAGGAATAGAGATCGCGTTATAGGCTGCTGCCCAGCCCAGGTTCTGGCGCACCACGGACAAGGTCCGTCGGGCCAGCAACAGGCTTTGCAGCACTAACTCCAGGCTGTCTCCCAGTACCACGAAGTCTGATCGTGATTGTGCCAGCGGTACTGCTCTACCAAACGCAAAAGAGATATGCGCTCCGGCTAAAACTGGGCCGTCGTTCAGGCCGTCGCCCACCATGGCCACTTGATGACCGGCTGCCTGCATGGCCTGCATGCGCTCGAGCTTGTCCTGCGGTTGGCAGTCGCCCTGCGCCTGGGCAATGCCAAGCCTTTGCGCCACAGTCTGCACAGCCGCATTGCGATCTCCAGAGAGCAAACACACGCTTATGCCATGCGCCTTGAGCGCCTTGATGACTTGCGGCGCCTCATCGCGCAAGTCCTCGCTCAGATGAAATTGCGCCAGCGCCTGCCAACCCTGAGGCGTCTTTTGTGCCAACAGCACGCTTTGCCCGGATGCCTGAGGCGCCAGTTCGGCCACACCGCAATGCGCAGCCGACCCAAAACGCAGGTGTAGCTTGCGGGATGTGCTATTGATTTCATGAGCACTGGCCTGCAGACCGGCCCCGGCCAGTTCTTGCACCGACTCCAGCACCCAGGCGGTTGCCGGCCCTCCCGCCTTGGCCGCTGCCTGCGCCACGCTGCGCGACGCAGGGTGCATGGATTGGCTGGCCAGCAAGCCGGCCAGCGCCAGCAGCTCATTCGGGTTCTGCCCGGCAGCAGGGGTGAGCGCACGCAACACCAGGCCGTCGCGGGTCAAGGTCCCGGTCTTGTCAAACACCAGGGTATCGATGGCGGCCAGCGCCTCCAGCCCATTGAGATTGCGTACCAGCACGCCATGGCGTGCCAGCGTGCCGGCGGCGGTGAGCATAGCCACCGGCGTGGCCAGGGACAGTGCGCAGGGGCAGGTCACGATGAGCACGGCCACCGCCACCATCAGCGCCTTGCCCGGGTCCTCGGGCCACCACCAGACGGCCGCGGCCAGCGCCGCCAGCAGCACCACGACGAGAAAGGGACGCGCTACCTTGTCGGCCATCTGGGCCAGCTGCGGCTTTTGCAGCGATGCGCTTTCCATCAGATCCACAATTTGCGCAAAACGGGTGTTGGCGCCAACGCCGTCCACACGCACATCCACCACCGCATCGAGGTTGTAGCTGCCTGCTGTCACGCCGTCGCCCAGGGCGCGCAGCACGGGCGTGGATTCCCCCGTCAGCAAGGCCTCATCGGCATGGGTGGTGCCGCGCACAATCATGCCGTCTGCGGGAAAGGCTTCGCCGGCGAGCACGCGCACCACATCGCCCACTCGCAGGCGGCGCGTGGCAATGCGCTCGAAGGTATCGGCATCTGACGCCTTGCGCAGCACCGAGTCAGGCAGGCGGTTCATGACCGCTTCCAGCGCGCCGGCCGTGCTATCGCGCAAACGCAGCTCCAGCCAGCGACCGGTGAGCAGGAAGAAGACAAACATGGTCAGCGAGTCGAAAAACACTTCGTGACCAAAGGGGCCGGAGGGATCAAAGGTTCCCAGCGTGCTGATGATGAAGGTGATAGCCATGCCCAGCGCCACCGGCAAGTCCATGCTCACCCGGCGCTGACTGATGTCCTTGAGTGCGCTCTTGAAGAACGGGCCGCAGCAAAACAGCACGACGGGCAGAGAAATCACCCACGAAGCCCAGCGCAGCAAAGTCTCGAACTCCTGCGTCAGATCGCCGGGCTTGGAGACATAGGCAGGCCACGCGTACATCATGACCTGCATCATGCAAAAACCGGCCACCAGCCAGCGCCACAGCGCGCGACGGGTCTCGGCCTGGCGTAGCTCGCGCAGAAAAGCGTCGCGCGCCGGCAGCGCGCGGTAGCCCGCACGCGCAATGGCTTCCATCCACTGGGATGGAAGCACCTGGGCAGGGCGCCAGACGACACGGGCACGGCGCGTGGCAGCACTGACTTCAACCCCTTGCACGCCGGGTACGGCGCGCATCGCCTCTTCAATGGTGAGCGCACAGGCCGCACAGTGCATGCCCTCCAACACCAGGTGCGATTCCCAGACCGGAAATGCCGTGGGTTCGTCCAAAGAGGCGGTAGAGGCCGCCTTGGCCTCTGCGGGCCGGCCGAACGAACTCCACTCCTGTGGGTCGTCCAGCAGCAGATTGCCAGCCGGGGGCGGGACTTGGGGATCTGATCCGGCAGCCACCTGCGTGGCCTGATCGGGCGTGACAGGATGGTTGTGATACATGTTTGAAGCTTAACGGGAGGGGATCATAATGAGCTTGACCTTGATCAACTGACATCACCCCGCACCGTCCTATGCTTTAAAGCATCAATCCGCCCACCAAAAGGAGTTCGCCATGTACAACCGCATCCTCATCGCCACGGATGGAACAGAGCTTTCCGACAAAGCCGTACGCGCCGGCATTGAGCTGGCTGCGCTCTCAGGCGCCAGCGTCGTCGCACTCAAGGTGGTCTCGCACTACCCGCGCAGCTACATGGAAGGCACGGATCTGCAGGACATCAAGGAAGCCAAGCGCATAGAAGAGCAGTGGACGGAGCAGGCCCAGGTGCTGCTGGGCGGTATCAAGAACCTGGGTCAGGAGCACAAAGTGAGCGTAACCCCCGAGGTGGTGCACTCCGATCTGGTGGCAGAAAGCATTGTGGAAACCGCCAAAAAACGCGATTGCGACCTGATCGTGATGGCCTCTCACGGCCGCAAGGGCCTGCAGCGCCTGCTGCTGGGCAGCGAGACCCAGCACGTGCTCACCCATTCGCATATACCGGTGCTGGTGCTGCGCTAACGCCACCTCACAACCGCAGCTACGCTTCGCCTGATTGAAAGCAGGCGCTCACACAGAACAAAAGCAGCTTGCACCCAGGCTGCTTTTATTCATTTTGGCCTCTAGCCCACAAGAGATATGCGCTAGTAGCTATCAATTCGTGAGTCAAGGTGAAAGTCAAAGGACCTGGCTGCACATAAAGAAGCTGCCCCTCGCCCACGCAATTGAGCACTCGCCACAGTCAAACAAACTCTTTCTGGTACTGGTCGCGCAACAGCTTCTTCTGCACCTTGCCCATGGTGTTGCGCGGCAGGGCATCGACCACATAGCAGCGCTTGGGCACTTTGAAATTGGCCAGCTTGGCCTTCAGAGCATCGATGATTTTCTGCCCGTCGACCTGCGCCCCCTTGCGCGGCACGATGACGGCCACGCCCACCTCGCCAAAGTCAGGGTGAGAGACTCCGACCACCGCGCTTTCGTCCACGCCGGCCAGCTCGTTGATAAAGCCTTCCACCTCCGCCGGATAGACGTTGTAGCCGCCCGAGATGATCAAGTCCTTGCTACGGCCCACGATGGAGAAATAGCCGCGTGCGTCCTGCATGCCCACATCGCCGGTCTTGAACCAGCCGTCCTTGGTGAACTCCTCGGCCGTCTTCTCCGGCATGCGCCAGTAGCCAGCAAACACATTCGGGCCTTGCACCTCGATATTGCCAATCTCGCCCACGGGCAGCGGCAGGCCGTCATCGCTGTGAACGCGCACGCCCACGCCGGGCAGCGGAAAGCCCACGGTACCGCCGCGGCGCTCGTCCTCATTGCCGTAGCGCGGGTCTGCCGTGTAGGGGTTGGAGGTGAGCATGGTGGTCTCACTCATACCATAGCGCTCCAGAATGGCCTGACCGGTACGCGTCTTCCAGGCGCGGAAGGTCTCGATCAGCATGGGTGCCGAACCCGAGATGAACAAACGCATGTTCGCGGCCTTGTCGCGATCCAGGCGTGCATCGGCCAGCATGCGCACATACAGCGTAGGCACGCCCATGAAGATGGTGGCGTCCTTGAAGCGGTCGATCACCGCCGCAGGTTCGAACTTGGAAAACCAGATCATGGGGCTGCCATTGAGCAAAGCGCCATGAATCGCCACGAACAGCCCGTGCACGTGAAAAATGGGTAATGCATGGATCAGCACATCGCCGCCCTGCTCCGGCGTGCGCCAGCCCCAGTAAACCTTGAGCATGGCCGCATTGGTGGCCAGATTGCCGTGGGTGAGCATGGCGCCCTTGCTGCGCCCGGTAGTGCCGCTGGTGTAGAGAATCGCGGCCAGATCATCGGTCTTGCGCATGGCGGGTTGCTGCTCATCGCCATGGTGAGCGGCGCGGTCCAGCAGGGTACCGCTGCGATCCGTGCCCAAGGTGTAGACATGGCCTACGCCGCTGTTGAAAGCGATCTTGGAGACCCAGCCAAAACTTTCGGGCGCGCAGACCACCACGGCGGGCTCGGCATTGCCTATGAAATATTCAATTTCTGCACTTTGATACGCCGTGTTGAGCGGCAGAAACACGTGACCTGAGCGCAAGGTGGCCAGATACAGCATCATGGCCTCTACAGATTTTTCCACCTGCACGGCCACGCGGCTGCCCTCGGGTAGTTGCAGCGAATCGAGCAGATTGGCCATGCGCGCACTGCCATGATCCAGATCGGCCCAGGTGTAGTACAGGCTCTGGCCATCGGGATCCACGGCCTCCACCGCCACTTGGTCCATCTGAGCAGGAAATGCGGCGCGCAAGGCGCTGTAGAGATTCGCTTGGTGCATGTCGGTCATCGGTGATCAAAGAAAGAGGAACTGGGATGCGAGAGACATCATAGTTCCTCGATACGGGGCCCAAGACCTGGTCCATGACGGCCCGTTACCGGCCCCCTGGCCGGGGCCGGTTGCCGCGCTCAATCGAGTTTCACTCCCGAAGCTTTGACCACCTGGGCCCAGCGCTGGATCTCGCTGTGAATCATGGCCGCAAACTGCTGCTGGTTGAGCTTGCCATACTCCGCTCCGTTGCGCGCCCAGGCGGTCTTGACCTCCTCGGCCGCACCGATTTTCTGCACCTCCTGCAGCATGTGCTGCTGCATGACGGCAGGCGTGTTCTTGGGAGCCCACAGCCCGTACCAAGTGGTTACGGTGTAGTCGGGCAGGCCCACTTCGGCGGCGCAAGGCACGTCGGGGAAGGCGGGGTTGCGCTCCTTGCCGGCCACCATCAAGGCCTTGATTCGGCCGCTCTTGATGTGCTGAGCCGAGGAACCCAGGCCGTCGAACACCATGTCCAGATTGCCGGCTATCAAATCCTGTAGCGCCGGGCCCGCGCCCTTGTAGGGGATGTGCAGTATGGAGGTCTTGGTCTGCAGCTTGAACAGCTCGCCGGCCAGATGGTGGGAGCTGCCCGAGCCTGCCGAGCCATAGTTGTATTTGCCCGGCTTGCTGCGCATATCGGCCAGCAACTCCTGCACCGTGTTGAACGGCACATTCTTGGGATTGACCACCAGCACCTGGGGAACGCTGGCCAGCAGTGCCAGCGGCACGAAGTCACGTTCCAGGTCGTATTCAAGTCGGGGGTAGACCGATGGCGCGATCACATGGTGGGCACCACCCATGAAGAAGTTGTAGCCATCGGCCGGCGCCTTGGCGGCAATGGCCGCGCCCAGCGTACCGCCCGCCCCACCCCGGTTGTCCACCACCAGAGTCTTGCCGGTGATCTTGGAAAACTGGCTGGAAAACGGCCGGGCAAATGCATCGGTGCCGCCGCCGGCAGGAAAGGGCACGATCAGATTCACCGGCTTGGCAGGCCATTCGCCAGCGGCTGAGGTCTGCGCCTGGGCCAGGCCCGTCCAACCGGACAGACCGCCCGCAGCCAGCGCGCCCATGGAATGGATCAGCTCGCGTCGCTGCCTAGAAAACTCCTGCATTGCATCTCTCCTGAATGCCCAGCATGGCCGGGCTGAGTGGTCAGAAGGCGCAGAGACAGCTTGCTTGCAAGGCTTGACGCAGCACGCTCACGCCGTGCGCATCAGTTCTTGCACAGCGATTCAATCTCGGAGGAGACGGGAATCTTGCCCTGCGCCAGCAGGCTGCGGTGCTTGTCCAGACGCTTGAGGTCATACAGATAGTTGACCATCAGCCCCATGGATTGCTTGTGCCCCTTGGGCGACAGGTCTGCCGCCCAGTTCAGGCGCTCCACGCGCGCACCGTTGCCGAGGTGAAAGCGTGCCACGGCATCGAGCGGACGACCCTTGGCAGTTTCCCGCCCCAGATAGCGGGCGGCGCAGAACATAGCCGCCTGACGCACGGCAGACTTTTCCTTGAGCGAGGCAGGATCGTCCAGCGCGGCCAGCAAATGCGCCATGTCCACGCCGCCGGCAGCGGCTTGCAGCGCTGCTTTCTGCTTGTCGTCCAGCTCGGCCAGCACGGCATCGCCATGCTTGGAGAGCCAGGAGCGCAGGCCGGGAATGGGCGACAGCGTGGCAAAGTGCTTGAGCTTGGGGAACTCCTGAGTGAGCGTCTCCACCACATGCTTGATCAACGAATCGCCAAAGCTCACGCCCTTGAGGCCCGATTGCGTATTGCTGATGGAATAGAAGATGGCGGTATTGGCCTTGGCAATATCGGCGGCGGCAGCCGATTCGTCGAGCAGCGGCGCAATGCTGTCGGACATCTTGTCCACCAGGGCCACTTCCACAAAGATCAGCGGCACCTTGGGCATGCGCGGGTGAAAGAAGCCGTAGCAGCGGCGGTCGCTGTCCAGGCGGTTCTTGAGGTCCGACCAGCTGCGGATATCGTGCACGGCTTCGTACTTGATGAGCTTTTCCAGCAGCGATGCCGGCGAATCCCAGTTCAGGCTCTTGAGCTCCAGCAGCGCCACATCAAACCAGTTGGAAAACAGGTGCTCCAGCTCGGCATCCAGGGCCACATAGCGCTGCTCGGCCTTGGGCAAGGCCAGCAGCTCGGCCCGCATATCAACCAGAAAACCCATGCCGCCCTGCGGCTGGGCAAAGCGCTGCAGCATCCGGGTACGCGAAGACATCAAGGCCCGACGCAAGCCCATTTCGGCTTCGCTGCGCTCCACATCGCTACCGGCCTTGTCATAGCGTTCGCGCGCGGCCTGCAGCGCCGTGGCATCGGGGCCAAACTGCTCGATGATCAGCGCCCAGAAATCCTTGTGGGCCGGCAAAGCCGCCTTGGCATACCAGTCCATCAGCAATTGGGCATGGCGACCACCCTCCACATCGCTCAGCGAAGCATCGGCCACTTGCTGCAGATCTTCCAGCAGGCGGCGCAGCTCGCGCGGAGACAATGCCTCCTGCCCGCGCTTGAGGGTTGCCTCCAGGCGCTTTGCCAGCGGACGCTGCTCCACGCCATCCTTGCCAGGTTTGTCGCCTTCCACGCCACGCACCCACAGCGTGGTCTGCTCGATCCAGTCTGCTGCCCAACCCATTCACATCTCCTTGCGTGCTGTTGATGATGCTCTCAATCGAGAAGCAAATACCGCATATGCAGTCATGTCTGCAAGCATTATGGGCAGATTTTGTGACCCCAGGCACGGGCTGTTCCGCCCAGAAACAAAAAACGCAGGCCTGGGCCTGCGTCGTGAGGAAATGGGGCTAGGCCGCGCAATAAAGCTGCCTTATGCCGCCGAGCGATTGACGCTATAAGGCGCATTCTTGCCGCACCACAGCCACATGAGCGCACCGCCCGCAATCATCGGAATGCACAGCCACTGGCCCATGCTCATGCCCAGGGACAGAATGCCCAGGAAATCATCGGGCTCGCGGAAATACTCGGCAATGAAGCGGAACACGCCATAGCCGAACAGGAAGACCGCGGCCACCTGGCCGGGCTTGTGCTCCTTGCGTGCGTAAATCCACAGCAGGATGAACAGCAGCAGGCCTTCCATCAGCATCTGGTAGATCTGCGAAGGGTGGCGCGCAATCATGGAACCGCTTTGCGGAAACACCATGGCCCAGGGCAGGTCGGCACTGGCAGCACGCCCCCAGAGTTCGCCGTTGATGAAGTTGCCAACTCGGCCTGCAGCCAGCCCGGTAGGTACGCAGGGCGCTACAAAATCTGCGACTTGCAGCCAGCTGCGCTTGCGCGAATGTGCAAACCAGAGCATGGAACCGATCACGCCCAGCAGGCCACCGTGAAAGCTCATGCCGCCTTGCCAAACGGCAAAAATCTCCAGTGGATGCGTGAGGTAGTAATCTGGCTTGTAGAACAGGCAGTAGCCAAGGCGCCCGCCGATGATTACGCCCAGCACGCCGAGAAACAGAATGTCCTCCACATCCTTGCGCGACCAGGCTTGATCGCCCCGCATGTATTTGAAGGGCGGATGATTCAGGCGGCGCGTCCCCAGGAACAGGAACAGCGCAAATGCTGCCAGATAGGTCAGACCATACCAATGCACGGCCAGGGGACCGATTTGCACGGCAACGGGATCAATTTGCGGATACATCAGCATGACAGGCATTGTGCCGTAGCCAGACATGCCCCCAGGAATGCGCCGCAGGAAAACCACTCGAGCCGGACTGCGGCGACTCGCCATCCTATGCCGAATCAATGAAAACAGCCTCAAGCGCTTGTTGGACAAGCGCGTCAAGCTATTGATTTCATTGCATCAAGGCTTGCGCACGGCTTCCAGTTTGATCAAGCCTTCTTTCACCATTTCGCGCACGCTGCGACTGGCCTCCTGCGTCATCTCCCGCAACTGCTGGGGCGATCCGCCCAGCACCTGAACTCCCATGACCTGCAAGCGCTCCTGCATGGCTGGCTCGCTCAACACGGCGTTGGCAGCCGTGTTGAGCTTGTCGATAATCTGTGGCGGTGTGCCTGCAGGAGCCACCAGACCGAACCAGGTAATGGCCAGATCGTTGAGAGCCGGATGACCGAGCTCCCTGAACGTTGGAACCTGGGGCAAGGCCGGCAGCCTCTCCTGCGCAGCCACAGCGATCGGTATCAGCCGGCCCGAGCTCACATGGGCGGAAGACGAGGGGTACTGATCGCTCAGAACATGCGTCTCCCCCGATAGCGCACTGCTCACCACCGGTCCCTGACCCTTGTAGGGAATGTGGTGCAGCCGAATCTTCAGCGAGGCATTCATGCGTTCAATGATCAGATGCCCCACCGAGCCCACGCCCGATGAACCGATATTGAGCAAAGAAGGCTTGCTGCGCGCCAACATGACGAACTGACCAAAGTTGTGCACGCCCAGACTGGGGTGTACCGAGAACACCGAGGCAATGGAGGTCAAGGCCACGATCGGCGCCAGGTCCTTGCTCGGATCTATGCGCGAGACATGGGCCAGCAGCACGGGGTTGACGGCCAGGGTACTGATGGTGCCCAGCCCGATGACGTAGCCGTCGGGTGCCGCATGGGCCACGGCTTCGGCACCGATCAGGCCGCTGGCGCCGGCGCGATTTTCGACAATCACGGCCTGCCCTAGCGGGGCCTGCATGGCATCGGCCACCATGCGGGCGATGATGTCGGCAGAGCCTCCGGGAGTGAAGGGCACGATCAGGCGCACCGGACGCTGCGGATAAGTGGCATGGCGCGCATCGATGGAGCTCTGCGCCCAGGCCGCCGGACCTGCCGAGCCCAGAATGCAGGCACTGACAACGCTAGCGAAGGCACGCCTGACCCTGGGGTATAGCTTGCTCCACTGAAGGCCTGTGGCCTGCTTCATGGCGAAAACTTCCTCATTGCAAAAATGACGACAGCCGCCCAACCCTCAGGGTTGCAGCGGCTGTCGGGATTGTCCATCAACGCTGGCGCCAGCGCGGACAAAAAGTACAGAAACCTCAGTCGTCCAGCAGCGACAGATCGCGCACGGCGCCGGTATCGGCACTGGTCACCAGCATGGCGTAGGCCTTGAGGGCTGCAGAAACCTTGCGGGGACGTGGCTTGACAGGCTTCCAACCCTTGGCGTTTTGCTCTTCGCGGCGACGGACCAGTTCTTCATCACTGACCAGCACGTTGATGGAGCGGTTGGGGATGTCGATGCGGATCCTGTCGCCGTTTTGCACCAAGCCGATCGCGCCGCCGGCAGCCGCCTCAGGCGAGCAGTGGCCAATCGACAGACCCGAGGTTCCGCCAGAGAAGCGGCCGTCCGTCAGCAGCGCGCAGGCCTTGCCCAGGCCCTTGGACTTGATGTAGCTGGTGGGGTAGAGCATTTCCTGCATGCCGGGGCCGCCCTTGGGGCCTTCATAGCGCACGATGACGATGTCGCCCGCCTTGACCTTGTCGGCCAGAATGTTCTCCACCGCTTCGTCCTGCGACTCGGTGACGTGGGCCGTGCCTTCGAACACCAGGATGGACTCGTCCACACCGGCAGACTTGACCACGCAGCCGTCCAGGGCGATGTTGCCGCGCAGCACGGCCAAGCCGCCTTCTTTGCTGAAGGCGTGCTCATAGCTGCGGATACAGCCTTCGGCGCGGTCCAGGTCCAGGCTGGGCCAGCGGGTGTTCTGGCTGAAGGCAACCTGCGTGGGAATACCAGCGGGGCCTGCCATGTAGAAGTGACGAACGGCTTCGTCTTGCGTGACGGTGATATCCCATTGGGCCAGCGCATCGGCCATGGTCTTGGCGTGCACGGTGGGCACATCGGTGTGCAGCTTGCCGGCCCGAGCCAGCTCACCCAGGATGGCCATGATGCCGCCTGCGCGGTGCACGTCTTCGATGTGGTACTTGGGCGTATTGGGCGCGACCTTGCACAGTTGGGGCACAACGCGCGAGAGGCGGTCGATGTCGGCCATGGTGAAGTCGATTTCGGCTTCCTTGGCAATGGCCAGCAGATGCAGGATGGTGTTGGTGGAGCCGCCCATGGCGATATCCAGCGTGATGCAGTTCTCAAACGCTTTGAACCCCACGGAGCGTGGCAGCACGCTGTAATCGTCCTGCTCGTAGTGCTGGCGGGCCAGCTCGACGATGCGACGACCGGCGCGCAGGAACAGCTCTTCGCGGTCAGCGTGTGTGGCCACCACGGTGCCGTTACCGGGCAGGGACAGACCCAGTGCCTCGGTCAGGCAGTTCATGGAGTTGGCAGTGAACATGCCCGAGCAGGAACCGCAAGTGGGGCAGGCCGAACGCTCGACCTGCGCGACCTCTTCATCCGAGTAGCGGTCATCTGCCGCAATCACCATGGCATCCACCAGATCGAGCTTCTTGAATTCGATCACCTTGGTATCGGGATTGGCCAGCTTGGTCTTGCCCGCTTCCATGGGACCGCCGGAAACGAAGATCACCGGAATGTTCAGGCGCATGGCGGCCATCAGCATGCCGGGGGTGATCTTGTCGCAGTTGGAGATGCACACCAGTGCATCGGCGCAATGCGCATTCACCATGTATTCCACCGAGTCGGCGATCAGATCGCGGCTGGGCAACGAATACAGCATGCCGTCATGGCCCATGGCAATGCCATCGTCAACGGCGATGGTGTTGAATTCCTTGGCAACACCGCCCGCCTTTTCGATCTCGCGCGCCACCAACTGGCCCAGGTCCTTCAGGTGCACGTGGCCGGGCACGAATTGCGTGAAGGAGTTGGCAATGGCGATGATGGGCTTTTCGAAGTCGCCATCTTTCATGCCAGTGGCACGCCACAGGGCGCGCGCACCGGCCATGTTGCGGCCGCCAGTGGAAGTTTTGGAACGATATGCGGGCATGGGGTTAACTAGGTCAGACGTTATCGTGGAATGAACAGCCAATTATGTCCCACTGCTTCCCGCATAGGTGCATGCATTGGTTTACGCGGCAGACAAACTGTCTTAAACAGTTTCGCCAGCCATCGTATTTCAAGACCCCCAGAGCGTGGATGCGTGCTCAGCGCCGGCGCGAACCGGGTGCCAACGCCTTCTTCTGGCGCTCAATACGCTCCTTCTTGCGCTGATCCATCTTGTCCATGGCCTTGCGCTTGGTATAGCCGCTGGCATCGGCCCAAGCCCACCAGGCCGCTGCAGCGCCGTAAACACCCAGGATGACCCACCAGCTCCAGACAGCCACAGGACCGATTTCTGCCACCTTGAGCAAAGACAACAGAATCGCCAGACCTAACAAATACATACACCCTCCTCACTTTTCTCAACAGTGCCTACATCAGTACATACACAATACCGCCACTACAATGCCGATGTAATCGAACTTTAACAACTGCACCCAGGATTACCTCATGATGAAGCAAACACTGATCGCCTTCGCCCTGTCCGCAGCGGCGGTGGCTCCTGCCATGGCTGACCAGGCTTTGGCTCAGTCCAAGAACTGCATGGCCTGCCACGCAGTTGATAAAAAGCTGGTCGGCCCTTCCTTCAAGGACGTGGCTGCCAAGTATGCCGGTCAAAAAGATGCTGTCGACAAGCTGGCTGCCAAGGTGATCAAGGGCGGCAGCGGTGTCTGGGGCCCCGTGCCCATGCCTGCAAACGCCCAAGTGAACGACGCCGACGCCAAGAAGCTGGTGACCTGGATTCTGACGCAGAAGTAATCACTACTGTTTGCATAGCAAAACAAAGCCGCACGGTATACGCCGTGCGGCTTTTTTGCATCTACCATCAGATTTGTGCCATGGAGCAAGCAGCCCCGCCCAAACAATAAAAAAGGCCCCTAAGGGCCTTTCATGGATCTGACCGGCGTCAAAGCGCAGATCAGGAGTCGCGGGAAGCACGCTTGCGGTCGTGTTCCTTCAGGTGACGCTTGCGCACGCGCAGGCTGGTGGGGGTGATTTCCAGCAGCTCGTCGTCTTCGATGAATTCCACGCCATATTCCAGCGACAACTCGATAGGAGGCGTGATCTTGATCGCGTCTTCCTTGCCGCTGACGCGGAAGTTGGTCAGCTGCTTGGTACGCGTGGCGTTCACCACCAGGTCGTTGTCACGGCTGTGGATACCGATGATCATGCCTTCGTACACAGGATCGTTGGCCTTGACGAACATGCGGCCACGGTCGTCCAGCTTGCCCAGGGCGTAGGTGAAAATTTCACCGTCGTCCATGGAGATCAGCACGCCGTTCTTACGGCCGCCGATGTCACCCTTGTGGGGTTCGTAGCTGTCGAAGATGTTGGCAATCAGACCGGAACCACGTGTCAGGTTCAGGAATTCGTTGGTGAAACCGATCAGGCCACGGGCCGGGATACGGTATTCCAGACGGACGCGACCGCGACCATCGGGTTCCATGTTCACCAGCTCGCCCTTGCGCTCGCCCAGGGCTTGCATCACGCCGCCTTGATGGCCTTCTTCGATGTCGACAGTCACCAGCTCGATAGGCTCGTGCTTGACACCGTCAATCATGCGCATCACCACGCGGGGCTTGGAAACGGCCAGCTCATAGCCTTCGCGGCGCATTTCTTCCAGCAAGATGGTCAGGTGCAGTTCGCCGCGACCCATCACTTCAAAGATACCGTCTTCATCGGTTTCCTTGACGCGCAGAGCCACGTTGGAACGCAGTTCCTTTTGCAGGCGGTCCCAGATCTGGCGGCTGGTCACAAACTTGCCTTCACGACCGGCCAGAGGCGAGGTGTTCACGCAGAAGTTCATGGTCAGTGTGGGCTCGTCAATCTTCAGCATCGGCAGAGGCTGGGGATTGGCAATGTCAGTCACTGTTTCGCCGATACCGATGTTTTCGATACCGCTGACCAGCACGATTTCCGAAGGACCGGCTTCGGTGGCTTGCACGCGATCGATACCCTGGAAGGTGTGAACCTGGTTGATCTTGCCGTTGTAAGCCTTACCGTCAGGGCCAGCCATGACAGCCACTTGCTGACCGGGCTTCAGAGTACCCTGGGTGATACGGCCCACGCCGATACGGCCCACGAAGGTGGAGTAGTCCAGAGCGGAGATCTGCAGCTGCAGAGGTGCAGAAGCGTCACCTTGCACCGAAGGCACGTGCTCGAGAATGGTGTTGAACAGGGCGGACATGTCCTCACCCCACTTGGCACCTGGCTCGCCTTCTTCCTTGGAAGACCAGCCGTTGATGCCCGAGGCGTACACCACGGGGAAGTCCAGCTGCTCGTCGGTAGCACCCAGCTTGTCGAACAGGTCGAAAGCGGCGTTCACCACCTTGTCGGGGTTGGCACCAGGCTTGTCCACCTTGTTGACAACCACGATGGGACGCAGACCCAGGGCCAGCGCCTTCTTGGTCACGAAGCGCGTCTGAGGCATAGGGCCTTCTTGCGCATCGATCAGCAGCACCACACCGTCAACCATGGACAGAGCACGCTCCACTTCACCGCCGAAGTCCGCGTGACCGGGCGTGTCGAGAATGTTGATGTGCGTACCTTGCCAGCTGACGGCGCAGTTCTTGGCCAAGATGGTGATGCCACGCTCGCGTTCGATGGCGTGGTTGTCCATCACGGTGTCCACGACTTTTTCGTGTTCAGCGAAGGTACCCGACTGGCGCAGCAGCTGGTCAACCATGGTGGTCTTACCATGGTCAACGTGCGCAATGATCGCAATGTTGCGGATTTGTTTGCTCATAATGTTTTCCCATTGCCGCAATTCGTTATTGCGGCGTGCCTTCCAAAATCTGTTGAATTTCGAGCGGACTGAGCAGGCGCTCGGGAATCAGCTCCCCTTGCTCCACACGGCCGACCCCCAAAAGGGCTTGCGGACGCTCACCATACACGGCCACAGCCTTGGCGTCAGGCCAAGTCCCTCTGCGACGCATGCCTGACAAAAATCGTCTTGCATCCTCTTCGGACAAAGTGACAACTGCATGGCGATGCAGCAGCGCCTGCGCAGGCAATACCTGCGCCAGACGGTCCTCTTCACTCATGGCTTCCAGCGCCTGCAATGTCACGCAGCGCGAGACATCAATGCCACCGGTTTCCACACGGCGCAAAAAACGCAGGTGTGCGCCGAAACCCAGCGCTTCACCCACGTCTTCACCCAGCGTACGGATGTAGGTTCCCTTGCTGCAGGACACTCTCATCTTGATAGCTGGATACGCTTGATCATCCTGCGTCAGCGTCAGTTCCAATGCATGGATCGTGACATTGCGTGCGGGACGTTCAACCTCTACGCCTGCGCGGGCGTATTCGTATAAAGCCTTGCCGTCTTTCTTGAGCGCACTGTGCATGGGGGGCACTTGCTGAATGTCCCCCGTGAACTGCGCCTGGACAGCTGCCAGACGCTCCGGCGTGATGGCTGCCAGATCGACAGCACGCTCGCGCACCACTTCACCTTCGGCATCGGCCGTAGTCGTGGTCTGGCCCAGTCGGGCAATGGCTTCGTATGTTTTTTCAGCTTCCAGCTGGAGCTGACTGAATTTGGTTGCAGCGCCAAAGCACAGCGGCAGCACGCCACTGGCCAGCGGATCAAGCGTGCCGGTATGCCCGGCCTTTTCGGCGCGCAGCAGCCACTTGACCTTCTGCAAAATATCGTTGCTGGACCATCCCAGCGGTTTGTCGAGCAGCAACACCCCATGCACAGGGCGCCGCTGCACCCGGGTGCGAGGGGCGTTCATGTGCTTAGCCTTCTTCAGGTCCGCGCGACGCCACTGCCTTGGCAATCAAGGCATTCATATCGGCAGCACGCTCGGTGGTGCGGTCGTAGATGAAATGCAGTGTGGGCACGGTGTGAATGTGCAGGCGCTTGAACAGGCCGTTGCGCAGAAAGCCTGCAGCCTGGTTGAGCGCCATTTGGGTTTGTTCAGGATCACCGACCAGCAAGCTGAAGAACACCTTGGCGTGGGCATAGTCAGGAGTCACCTCCACGCTTTGCAGCGTGACCATGCCAACACGCGGGTCCTTCAACTCACGGGCGATCAGCTCCGACAGATCACGCTGGATCTGGTCGGAGACTTTGAAGCTGCGGTTAGGCGCAGCAGATTTCTTACGAGTAGCCATTAGAAATTACAGCGCTCACAAGGTGCGGGCGATTTCCTTGATCTCGAACACTTCGAGCATATCGTTCTCACGAATGTCGCTGTAGTTCTTGAGCTTGATACCGCACTCGAAGCCTTCCTTGACTTCCTTGACGTCGTCCTTCAGACGGCGCAGCGATTCGATTTCACCCGAGTAGATGACCACGTTGTCGCGCAGCAGACGGAAATGTGCACCACGGGTGACATGACCTTGAGTGATGTAGGAACCAGCAATCGTACCGATCTTGGTTGCCACGAACACCGTGCGGATCTCGGCCATACCGATGATCTCTTCGCGCTTCTCGGGAGCCAGCATGCCGGACATCGCAGCCTTCACTTCATCTACGGCGTCGTAAATGATGTTGTAGTAGCGAACGTCCACGCCATTGCCTTCAGCCGTCTTACGGGCCTGGGCGTCTGCACGCACGTTAAAGCCGATCACGATGGCCTTGGAGGCAATCGCCAGGTTGATATCGGATTCGCTGATACCACCCACGCCGGAGTACACCAGTTGCACCTTGATCTCGTCGGTCGAGAGTTTGAGCAGCGAGCCGCCCAGTGCTTCTTGCGAACCCTGCATATCGGCCTTGATGATGATGGGCAGTGTCTGCACATCGCCAGCACTCATTTCGGCGAACATGTTTTCCAGCTTGGCCGCTTGTTGCTTGGCCAGCTTGGTGTGACGGAACTTGCCTGCACGGTAGGTTGCGATTTCACGGGCACGGCGTTCGTCAGCCAGCACCATGAAGTCATCACCAGCCTGCGGCACTTCGCTCAGACCCTGGATTTCCACAGGAATCGAAGGGCCAGCCGACTTGGTCTGCTTGCCGTCTTCATCCAGCATAGCTCGCACGCGGCCATAGGTCTGGCCAGCCAGTACCACATCGCCAACCTTCAGCGTACCGGACTGCACCAGCACCGTAGCCACGGTACCACGCCCCTTGTCCAGCTGGGCTTCGATCACGATACCCTTGGCAGCGGCTTCCACCGGGGCCTTGAGTTCCAGCACTTCGGCTTGCAGCAGCACTTGCTCCAGCAGCTCGTCGATGCCCATGCCGGTCTTGGAAGACACGGACACGAAAGGCGAATCGCCACCGTACTCTTCAGGCAGCACCTGCTCGGTCACCAGCTCTTGCTTGACGCGGTCTGCGTTGGCATCGGGCTTGTCCGACTTGGTGATGGCTACCACCATGGGAACACCAGCCGCCTTGGCGTGCTTGATGGCTTCCTTGGTCTGAGGCATCACGCCGTCGTCGGCTGCAACCACCAGAATCACGATATCGGTTGCCTGTGCACCGCGAGCACGCATGGCCGTGAAGGCCTCGTGACCGGGAGTATCCAGGAAGGTAACGATGCCGCGAGGCGTAGTCACATGGTAGGCACCGATGTGCTGGGTAATACCACCAGCTTCGCCCGACGCAACCTTGGTGCGACGGATGTAGTCCAGCAGCGAGGTCTTGCCGTGGTCCACGTGGCCCATGACGGTCACCACAGGAGCGCGAGGCAGAGCTTCGGCTTCCGACTGAGACACTTCGTCGTCCGTGAAGGCTTCCAGGTCGTCCAGTGCGGCAACCTTGGCCACGTGGCCCATTTCTTCCACCACGATCATGGCGGTGTCTTGGTCCAACGGCTGATTGATGGTGACCATCTGGCCCATCTTCATCAGCACCTTGATGACTTCCGATGCCTTGATCGCCATCTTGTGGGCCAGTTCGGCCACCGTGATGGTTTCGGGCACGTGCACCTCAATGGAGCGGAACTCGGCTGGTGCGTGCTGCTGGTGTTGCTGGTCGTCGCCACGGCCGCCACGACGGCCGCCCTTGGAACCACCACGCCAGTTAGAACGGGAACCCACGCCACCGGAGCTGTCGCCACGGGTCTTGATTTCCTTTTTCTTGCCGTTGGCGTCGTTGGACCAGCTCGAGGAGAGCTTGGCCGACTTGACTTCCTTGCCACCAGCATTGGCGTTGCGTGCCCCGGCGTTGCCAGAATTGGCACCTGCACCGGCAGCGCCGGTCTTGGGTGCATTCTTCTTGGCGTCCGCCGTGGTTGCAGCAGGTGCAACCTTCTTGGGCTCTTCCGGCTTCTTGGCAACCAGCACCTTTTTGGGTGCGGCCATCATGGCGCGAATCGCTTCAGCTTCAGCCAATGCCTTGCGGCGGCGGTCATCGAGGTCCTTGGCACGACCGGCTTCTTCCTCGGCCTTCGCCTTGGACTCCGCCTCAGCCTTGGCGCGAGCCTCGGCTTGTGCAGCAGCACGAGCAGCTGCACCAGCAGCATGCTCACGCTTGACTTCTTCCTTTGCAGCCTTGGCTTCAGCAACCTTGGCTACTTCTGCAGCTGCGTAGGCAGCTGCACGCTCTTCAGCTTCGCGCTCACGGCGCTCGCGCTCTTCGCGCTCTTGACGTTCTTTGGCCAATTCCACTTCCTGATGGCGCAAATGCTCTACCTCATGGCGAGCAACTTCTTCACGACGTACCAGCTCTTGAGCAGCGGCACGTTCCTGCACTGCCTTGGCCATGCTTTCAGCATTGGCCTGGGCTTCTGCGGGTGTGTCTTCCCGCTTGACAAAGGTACGCTTCTTGCGCACTTCCACCTGGATGGTTCGTGCGCGGCCAGTCGCATCCGCCTGCTTGATTTCGCTGGTGGATTTCTTGGTCAATGTAATTTTCTTGGCACCACTTCCGTGGCTGGCCTGCAGATGGCTGAGCAAGCGTTGCTTGTCGCCTTCAGTCAGCGCATCACCTGCACTGGCTATTTCCAGCCCTGCCGCCTTGAGCTGTTGCAGCAAGGTTTCAGGGGTCTTGTTGAGCTCTTTCGCAAACTCGGCAACCGTATTACTCGACATATATGCTCTGTACCTCCCTGACCTTACTCTTGCCCATCGGTGAACCAGTGCTCGCGCGCCTTCATGATCAATGCCTTGGCTTCATCTGCGGTCTGACCGGTGATATCGGTCAATTCGTCAATGGCCAGATCGGCAAGATCATCACGGGTGAGCACGCCTGAAGTAGCCAGCTTGTTCACTATTTCGGGCGTAATGCCGTCCAGTGCCACCAGATCTTCAGAAGCCTTGCTCACATTTTCCTCGCGGGCGATTTCCTGCGACAGCAATGCATCCTTGGCACGGCTGCGGAGTTCGTTCACCGTCTCTTCATCGAACGATTCGATTTCGAGCATTTCCTGCAGAGGGACATAGGCCACTTCTTCCAGGGTCTCGAAACCTTCGTCGATCAGGATGTTGGCGATATCTTCGTCCACATCCAGCTTTTCCATGAACAGGGTGCGGGCCACTACGGACTCGTCTTCCTGCTTTTGCGCCGATTCAACGGCGTCCATGATATTAATCTTCCAGCCAGTCAGCTCGGAAGCCAGGCGTACGTTCTGACCGCCGCGACCAATCGCGATGGCCAGGTTCTCTTCGTCCACCACCACGTCCATGGCGTGCTTTTCCTCGTCCACCACGATGGAAGAGACATTGGCAGGAGCCAGAGCACCGATCACGAACTGTGCGGGGTCTTCAGACCACAGCACGATGTCCACGCGCTCGCCGGCGAGCTCGTTGGTCACGGCATTGACGCGGGTGCCACGCACGCCGACGCAGGTGCCGATGGGATCAACGCGCTTGTCGTGAGAGATCACGGCAATCTTGGCGCGGGAGCCGGCATCACGTGCGCAGCTCTTGATCTCCAGCAGGCCTTGTTCAATTTCGGGCACTTCATTGCGGAAGAGCTCAACCATGAATTCAGGGGCCGAACGCGACAAGATGATGGGGGCGCCGCGCAAGGTGGCATCCACCTCCATGATCATGGCGCGCACACGGTCGCCGCTGCGCAGATTTTCCTTGGGGATCATCTCGCCACGGCGCAGACGGCCTTCCACACGGCCGGATTCGACAATGATGTCGCCCTTGTCCATGCGCTTGACGGTACCGGTGAAGATTTTGTCGCCGCGATCCAGGAACTCGTTGAGCAGCATTTCGCGCTCGGCGTCACGAATCTTCTGCAAGATGACTTGCTTGGCTGCCATGGCGCCGATACGGCCAATGGGCAGCGATTCGATCTGCTCTTCGATGTACTCGCCGACCTGAATGCCGGGCATGCGGTCTTCCGCATCCATCAGCATTTCTTCGGCTTCCGGGTTTTGCAGACCGGCATCATCGGGCACAACGAGCCAACGACGGAAAGTATCGTAGTCACCGCCGTCGCGATCAATGGCCACGCGGATGTCTACTTCACCTTGGTACAGTTTCTTGGTAGCCTGGGCCAGAGCGGACTCCACGGCACCGAACACCACATCGCGCTCCACGTTTTTTTCGCGCGAAATGGCTTCAACCAACATCAACAGTTCGCGATTCATGCGACGACTCTCCTATTTCAATCTCACAAAGAGGATTACATTGACGGCCTCTTTGTCCCAACGACTCGACACCCAAGCCAGCCTTAAACAGGCTTGGCCGCGCGCCCTTTGAAATTCACAATGGGGGCCAGACGAGCGTCCCTCAACTCATCCAGCGTAAAACCCAGAGCCTGCAACGGTGCAGGCTCGCGCTTCTTGCTGACGCGTACGCCCGGCTTGACGGGCGGCTCGTCACTCCAGACGATTTGCCAGCCACCTTCATCCGTACGTTCCAGTGTTCCGCGAAATTTTTTACGATTGGCATTGACCTGACCACCTGCAGCGCCACCAATGGGCTCCTTCAGGGTCAAATCAATCAAAGCACCGTTAAAACGGATGAAATCCTGTTCGTGACGCAGCAAGCGGTCGATACCCGGAGAGGAAATCTCCAGGCGTGCGTACTCGATGCCGTCGACCTCCAGCGCAAACTGCAGCTGACGCGTCACCTTCTCGCAATCTTCCACGGTCACGAACTGCTCGGGCAGCACAGGCGCACCTTCGACCGGTGCCTGCCAAGGCAAATCAATTGTGATGCGCAATAGGCCGCCCGCAGTGCGTTCTATTTCAACCAGGTCATAGCCCAGACCGGTCACGGTTTGTTCAACGATTTGCTGTAGTGCCACGTGTAATCAGTTCAGTCCCGAAATGTCCACCAATCCCTAAATAGCTGCTGTTGCAAGCTACTCACCAGGGAATTGCCCAAAAAAAACGGGCGGTAGTTACCCGCCCGTTTGGTCGTGAAGCAGCGATTGTAGCCGCAAACCGTTGTTTTCGCAAAAACGCTTTGCACAAAACAGGGCTCAACGCAAGACTTCGTCCAGGTCTCTGGCCGCCAGCAGCCTGTGCAGCAATTGCTGGGCTTCCAGCGCATTGGCAGCCCGGGCCGCCGGATCATTGGGCAAGGACTGCAGCATGCGCGCAAGCACCTGAATTTGCGGCAGCACCGGCCCCAGAAAACGGGCTTGATTTGCATCGTCGGCAACCAGAACCGAGGGAAAGGTTTCGATGTCCAGATCCCCGGTCACATCTTCACGATCCTCCACATCCACCCAGACAAAGCGCATCTGCGGAAACTGGGCCGCCAGCGCTTCAAAAGGCTGGCGGTACTGCTTGCAGGTACCGCACCAGTCGGCACAAAGGCAGACCACCTGCCAGCCCTGTGCGTTTGAATCGTTTTGCATTTGTGTCATTGGCAAGCCCGGCATGCAGCCCGGCGCATCTATCTGGATAGTTGCAGCACATCGCGCTGCTCTCATTGAGATGGTAACGACTATTGAATACACAAGAGGACGACCCACTTTTTCCATATCTGCCGGCAAGAGCTCTGGCAACGCCTGCTTTGGCTCTTGTCCCGCCAGGCAGGGCGAACTATGCTTTCCATAGCGTGTTTAGCGTGCTGCACTGCGGCATGAGCGCCGCCTGCGGCCTTTTCTTTCCGACGGACTCAACAATGGATGGATCCATGGATCACAAGGACTACTACCAGATACTGGGCGTGGACAAGCACGCCAGCGCTGACGACATCAAAAAGGCCTTCCGCAAACTGGCCCGCAAATACCACCCGGATATCAGCAAGGAAAAAAATGCGGCCCAGCGCATGGCCGAACTCAACGAGGCCAACACCGTGCTCTCGGACCCTGAAAAACGCGCCGCCTATGACAGCATGGCCGATGCACCGCGTTACGCCGGCGCACAAGGCGGCAGCGGAGGATTTCAGCCACCGCCTGACTGGGATCAGCATGACTTCCAGTTTCATAGCAGTACCCCTGGCAATGATGCCGACTACAGCGAGTTTTTCTCGCAAATGTTCGGTCAAGGCGCCCGTGCCAGACGCAGCCGCACCGGCAGCCGGGGCGACTTTGAGCAATCCACGCCCGATATGCGCGGCCAGGATCAGCACGCCAGCATCGAGCTGGAATTGCAGGACAGTTACCAGGGTGCGGTTCGCTCGCTGCACCTGCGTACCACCGCCATCGACGAGTACGGCCAGCCCATCTACAAGGACAAGGAGCTGCAGGTCACCATTCCCAAGGGCGTGCGCGAAGGGCAAATGATTCGGCTGGCCGGCCAGGGCGGTGCCGGCCTGGGCAAGGGCCCCGCGGGCGACATCTTGCTGGAGGTGCATTTCGTCAGCGACCCGCGCTGGTGGGCCGAGGGCAAGGATGTCTACCAACATGTCGCCCTCGCCCCCTGGGAGGCTGCCCTGGGCGGCCCGGTGCAAGTCAAGACTATTGCCGGCGAGCTGGAAGTGAACGTGCCTGCAGGCTACCGCGCCGGACGCAAACTGCGCGTCAAGGGCAAGGGTCTGCCGGCTGCCACGCCCGGCGACCTGTATCTGGTTCTGGATATTGCCATTCCCGCAGCCCAAACCGATGCCCAGCGCGCGGCCTACCGGGCATTTGCCCAGGCATTCCCCGGCTTTGACGCTCGCCAGCAAGGCCAAGGAGCATCACGATGAGCACCACACCCTACCCTTTTTATGAAGCCGCCGAGCTGCTGGACCAGGCAGCCCTGAGCCTGCAGGATCTGGCCCGACATTGCAGCACCAGCCCCGAATGGGTGATAGAGCATGTGCAGACCGGCGTGCTAACGCATGACGGCAGCACGGCATCAGGCTCCGCTGCCGAGCAGTGGCGCTTCAGCGCCCAGACCCTGGTGCGGGCCCGGCGCGTGGCCCATCTGGAGCACAGCTTTGATGCCGACCCCCAACTGGCAGCCCTGACCACCGACCTGATAGAGGAAGTCCAACAGCTGCGCCGCCAGCTCAAGGCCTTGCAGCGCTAGATCCAGGCCTAAAAAACAAAAGCCCTCGACGCATGGCATCGAGGGCTTTTATCAATCTGCGGCAACACCAGCCAACGCTGGCGCGACTGCTGATTAACCGTGGCGCTTGCCAGGGTTCTTCTTGCTGCGAGTGTGCGAACCACGCTCCAGGCTGTTGCGGTTGCCACGGCCGGGAGTAGGCAGAGTCACGCCGTTAGGAGTCTGAGGACGGGGAGTGGCCTTGCGGTCTGCTTCGGTAACGATCTTATTGCCCATGTCTGATTCTCAAGGGTAGGTTGAAAAACTTCAATTAGGCCACAGCCAGAGAATTCGCGCCGAAGAAACTCGGACTTTTGCATGGGGGTTCTTGAAAAAACCCAGAAAACCCATCAAAAACAGAGCTTAAAGCGCTTATCCCCCTTCAAGAAAGCAAGGAAATCACGGTTGATTGGATAAAAATCATGCGCTGGCAGCTATCAGTTTTGACTGTTTGCAGGCTTAAAGCGTCTGCTCCAGCACGCCGGCCGCTTCGACCAGCTTGCGGGTGTAGCTGTTTTGCGGTGCGCTCAGCACCTGTTGCACACTGCCGCTCTCCAGCACCTGCCCATCTTTCATCACCATCACCTCGTGGGCCATGGCGCGGATCACGTCCACATCATGGGTGATCAGCAGATAGGCCAGACTGCGCTCTTTTTGCAGGCGCTGCAGCAAGCTCAGCACCTGCTGCTGAATGGTCACATCCAGCGCACTGGTCGGCTCGTCAAGCACCAGTAGATCGGGCTCCACAATCAGCGCGCGGGCAATGGCCAGGCGCTGCCGCTGCCCGCCCGAAAATTCATGCGGGTAGCGCGCCAGCAGACCGGGAAACTGTGCCTCGGTCAGCCCAACGGCCTCCAGCACGGAGACGACCCGGGTCTGGCGCTGGGCATCGCTGAGTTCGGGCGCATGCACCAACAGCCCTTCGGCCACGATCTGCTCTACCGTCATACGCGGCGACAGCGAGGAAAACGGGTCCTGAAACACCACTTGCACCACGCGCCGCAGTGTCCGGTTATGCGGCAGATTGCGCATGGCCGGCTGCTGCCACTGCTGGCCTGCAATCTGCAGGCTGCCGCCAAAGGGCAGCAGACCCAGAACTGCCTGGGCCAGCGTGGACTTGCCCGAGCCCGACTCCCCCACCACCCCCAGGGTGCGACCGGGCAAGATGCGGACATCGGCAGCTTGGAGCGCCACAAACTCGCCTTGCTTGAACCAGCCTTTGATGCCGGGCAGCGGCGTGGGGTAGCTCACCCGCAGGCCCTGGCCTTGCAACACCGGCTGCGTACCTTCCGCCACTGGACCCTCCAGCACATCACGCCGGGGACGGCTGGCCAGCAACTTGCGGGTATAGGCATGGCGGGGCTGCTGCATGACCTCGGCCACAGGCCCCTGCTCCACCAGCAGACCACGCTCCATCACCGCCACCCGGTCGGCAAAGCGGCGTACCAGGTTCAGGTCGTGGGTGATGATCAGCACAGCCATACCCGTCTGGCGCTGCAGATCGCCCAGCAGATCCAAAATCTGGCCACGCAGCGTGACATCCAGCGCCGTGGTGGGCTCGTCTGCCAGCAAGAGCTTGGGCCGACTGGCCAGGGCCATGGCAATCATGGCGCGCTGACGCTGGCCGCCGCTGAGTTGATGGGCATAGGCGGCGGCGCGGCGCGCCGGCTCGGGAATGCCGGTAGTGGCCAGCAGCTCCACCGCCTGCGTCCAGGCTTGCGCCGGGCTCAGCGCCTGCTTGAGCTGCAGCACTTCGGCAATCTGCGCCCCCACCGTCATCAGCGGGTTGAGCGCCGTCATCGGCTCCTGAAAAATCATGGCGATGTCGCCACCGCGCACGGCACGCATCTGACGCTCCGACAATGCGAGCAGATCGCGCCCGTCAAACAAGGCTTGGCCTTGCAATTGAGCGTCACCCACCAGGCGCAGCAGCGCCAGCGCAGTAATCGTCTTGCCCGAGCCCGACTCCCCCACCAGCGCCAGCTTCTCGCCGGCGGCGATCTCGAAACTCACATCGCGCACCACGGGCTTGCCGGCAAAGGCCAGCTGCAGATTGCGCACGGACAGCAAGGGTTGGCTCTCTGTCATGCTCATGCGCCCTCCTTGGCTGCAGGTGTTTGCGCCGCCTTGCGCGGGTCCAGCGCATCGCGCAGCGCATCACCCATGAAAGTCAGCAGCAGCAAGGTAACGACCAGCACGGCAAAGGTGGTCAGCGAAATCCACCAGGCATCGATATTGTTCTTGCCTTGCGAGAGAAGCTCGCCCAGGCTGGGCGTGCCCGGCGGAACCCCGAGACCCAGAAAGTCCAGCGAGGTCAGCGCCAGAATGGCGGCACTCATGCGAAACGGCAAGAAAGTGACCACGGGCGTCATGCTGTTGGGCAGGATATGGCGCCAGATGATTTGCCCGTTGCCCACGCCCAGGGCCCGGGCGGATTTGACGTAGTCGAATTGGCGATTGCGCAGAAATTCGGCCCGCACATAGTCGGACAGGCCCATCCAGCCAAACAGCGACAGCAGCACCAGCAGCAGGGAAACGCTGGGCGCAAACACGGCGCTGAAGATGATGAGCAGATACAACTCGGGCATGGAGCCCCAGATTTCAATGAAGCGCTGAAAGATCAGGTCCGTCTTGCCACCGAAAAAACCTTGAATGGCGCCGGTGATCACGCCCAGCGCCACGCCAATCACCGTCAGCGCCAGCGCAAACAGCACGCTGACCCGAAAGCCATAGATCAGCTGCGCCAGCAGATCACGCCCCCGGTCGTCGGTTCCCAGCCAGTTGGCGCGGGACGGCGCTGCCGGATTGGGCTGGTCGGCAAAGTAGTTCAGCGTATTGGGCCCGTAGGGGTTGAGCGTGAACAAGGCCCAGTTGCTGCCCGCAGTGAGCTTGTCGCGAATAAAGGGGTCTAGATAGTCGGTAGGCGTGTCAAAGTCGCCGCCAAAGGTTTTTTCGGGATAGTCCTGCCACAGCGGCCAGTACATCTGCCCCTCATAGCGCACGGCCAGCGGCCTGTCGTTGCTGATCAGCTCCGCCCCCAAGCTGAACACCACCATCACGCAAAACAACAGCAGCGAGACAAAACCCAGGCGGTTGCGCTTGAAGCGCTGCCAGGCCCGCCTGCCCGGAGATACCGAAGCCGGCACGGCAGGTGCCACCGGTGGTTCAGACTCTGTTTTGATAGCTGCTTGCGCAGTCTGCACTTGCGTTTGAGCCATTTTTTAATCAAATTTCACGCGCGGATCAACCCAGACGTAGCAAAGGTCGCTGACCAGCTTGGTCACCAAACCGATCAGGGTGAACAGGAACAAGGTGCCCAGCACCACGGGGTAGTCCCGGCGAATCACGCTCTCATAGCTGAGCAGGCCCAGACCGTCGAGGGAAAACAGAGTCTCTATCAGCAGCGAACCGGCAAAGAAGGCGCCAATGAAGGCCGCCGGAAAGCCCGTGACGATGGGAATCAGCGCATTGCGCAGCACATGCTTGTAGAGCACCTGCCGCTCCGACAAGCCCTTGGCCCGGGCCGTCAGCACGTACTGCTTGCGAATTTCTTCCAAAAAGGAGTTCTTGGTCAGAATGGCGGTGACGGCAAAACTACCGGCCACCATGGCAATCACCGGCAGGGTGATGTGCCAGAGGTAGTCGGTGATGCGGGCCACCCAGCCCAGTTCTTCCCAATTCGTTGACGTCAGCCCTCTGAGCGGAAACCACTGCAACTGGCCGCCAAAAATCACCAGCAGCGCCACGCCCAGCACAAAGCCGGGTATGGCATAGCCCACCAGGATCAGCAGCGTGGTCAGCAGATCGAAGCGCGAACCGGCGCGCACGGCCTTGGCAATGCCCAGCGGCACGGCCACCAGATAGCTGAGGAAAAACGTCCACAACCCCAGACTGGCCGAGACGGGCAGCTTTTCCTTGATCAGCTCCCACACTTCCTTGTTCTGAAAAAAGCTGCGCCCCAGATCAAAGCGGGCAAACTGGCCCAGCATCTGAAAGAAACGCTCATGCGCAGGTTTGTCAAAGCCGTACAGAGCCTTGATCTGCTCAATGCGCTTGGGGTCCACCCCCTGCGCACCGCGGTAGGCCATGCCCCCGCCTTCTGCGCCGCGACCGGGACCGGCTTTGGCCTCGGCCAGGTACTGCTCCACCGGGCCGCCCGGCACGAACTGCACCACCACAAACGTCATAAGCAGCACGCCCAGCAAAGTGGGAATCATGAGCAGCAGGCGTTTGAGGATGTAGGCAAACATAGGTTCAGAAAGCAGTCACAGACAAAAAGCCAGCACCATCATGCCAGCGAATACGCCAGCCGGGCACGCTGCAGCAGGCGGCGCTTTTCAAGCACATGCGGCGTCTCTCACTTGGCGGGCGGGCCCGGCGGCTGCCTGGCCCACCAGGTGTAGATGGCCCACAGCTCGCCGGTCGAATACGCCGGGGTCTGCACCGGCCGCGCCAGCCGCCAGTCGTCATACACCATGCGGTGCGTGGTGGAGTACCACTGCGGAATCAGATAGTGGCCGTGAACGATGATGCGCTCCAGCGCATGGCAGGCCGGCAGCAGCTGCTCCTGGGTCTTGGCAGACGCCATGGCGGCAATCATGGCATCCACGGCCGGGCTCTTGAGCCCCACGTAATTGGATGCACCCTCCTGATCCACGGCGGCACTGCCAAACAGGTCGGCATACTCCTGACCCGGGTTGTGGGTGCCGGGCACGTTCAAAGAAATGATGTCGTAGTCGTACTTGTCGGCCCGCTGCTGGTATAGCGCGTAGTCCACCACGCGCAGCTTGAGCGTGATGCCCAGTTTTTCCAGATTGCGCATCCAGGGGCTGAGCACCCGCACGCTGCCTTCGCTGCTATCGAGGTACTCCAGCACCATGGCCTGCCCCTGGGCATTGCGCAGCGTGCCGTCCTTTACGGTCCAGCCCGCTTCGCGCAGCAGTTGCTGGGCACGCCGCAGATTGACGCGCAGACTGGAGTCGCCATCGGTTCGAGGCGGCTCGGCCATGGGGCCCAGGGTGCCTTCTGGCAAGCCGGACTTGAAGGGCTCCAGCAAGGCCAGTTCGGCCGCACTGGGCTCGCCACGGGTTTCGCAATCCGTGTTGCCGAACAGACCGCGCACGCGCCGGTAGGCGCCGTAGAACATCTGGCGGTTCATCCACTCGTAGTCCATGGCCAAGCCCAGGGCCTCTCGCACCCGCTGGTCTTGCAGCATGGGCCGGCGCACATTGAGAAAGTAACTTTGAAAGCCCGAGGGCAGCTGGGTCTCGAACACGCCTTTTTTCAGCTCGCCCGAGTCAAAGCGCTTGCCATAGAGGCGCCGCGCCCAGTCTCCGGCGCTGTTGAAGCGCATCAAATCGAACTCACCGGCCTTGAGCGCCTCCAGTCTGGCCGTGTTGTCCTTGTAGATATTGACCGTGATGCGCTCGAAGTTGGCAGTGCCCACCCGTACCGGCAAGGCATTGCCCCAATACAGGGGATCGCGCACATAGGTGATGTCCTTGCCGAACTTGACCGGGCCTATCTTGTAGGGGCCGCTGCCAATCGGGGTATCCATCACCACTTGATCAAAAGGCTTGGGTTTGCCCTGCTCCATGCCCCATTCACGGCTGAAAACCGGGATCGCCCCCACGATCAGCGGCAGATCGCGGTTGGGCTTTTTGAAGCGAAAACGCACCGTGCGATCGTCCAGCACGTCACAACCGGCCACCTCGATCAGCAGGCTTTGATAGGCGGGAGCCACATATTTGCTGTTGAGCGTTTCAAAGCTGTGCTTGACATCCTGAGCCTGCACGGGCTTTCCGGTATGAAAGCGCGCCTGCTTGCGCAGCTTGAAGGTGGCCGAAAGCCCGTCTGGCGCCACGGACACATCCTCGGCCAGCAAACCATAGCCTGTGGCTTTTTCATCCAGGCTGAGCGTGAGCAAGGTCTCGAACAGCATCTCCGACAGATAGGCCGGGGGCGAGCCCTTCAAGGTGAACGGGTTGTATTTGTCAAAGGTGGAGTAGCGCAGATTGCTGACCAGCCTCAGCTCGCCGCCCTTGGGCGCCTGCGGATTGACATAGGAAAAGTGGCTAAAGCCCTGCGGATACAGCGGTTTGCCCCACAGGGCATAGGCGTGATCGGCTCTGGCAGGAGCACTGAGCGAGGTGCTGGCAAGCAGCAGCGAACAAATCATCCAATGGCGCATGCGACAATTCTGCACCACACAAAGGTTTGCGTGCACTGCAAGCCGCGACGATTGCCAGGGCTGCCACCAATTGCCAGCGCCGGGCGACGCCGAATTCCACTCATCTTTTTTGGAGAACAACAATGGGTTTTCTCGCCGGTAAGAAACTGCTGATCACGGGCGTGCTGTCCAACCGTTCCATTGCCTACGGCATTGCCAAGGCCTGCCACCAGCAAGGCGCCGAGCTGGCTTTCAGCTATGTGGGCGAGCGTTTCAAGGACCGTATCACCGAATTTGCAGCCGACTTCGACTCCAAGCTGGTGTTTGACTGCGACGTGGGCAGCGATGAACAGATCGAGAAGCTGTTTGCTGATCTGGGCCAGACCTGGGGCAAATTCGACGGTTTTGTGCACTCCATCGGCTTTGCTCCCCGCGAAGCGATTGCCGGCAACTTCCTCGACGGTCTGTCGCGCGAATCCTTCAAGATCGCCCACGACATCAGCGCCTACAGCTTCCCCGCCATGGCCAAGGCAGCCATGCCTTACCTGAACGACAAGTCCTCGCTGCTGACTCTGTCCTACCTGGGCGCGCTGCGTTCCATCCCCAACTACAACACCATGGGTCTGGCCAAGGCCTCGCTGGAAGCTTCCGTGCGCTACCTGGCCGAAGCCGTGGGTCGCACGGCCGACGGCCGCGCCATCCGCGCCAACGGCATCTCCGCCGGCCCCATCAAGACCCTGGCTGCCTCGGGCATCAAGGACTTTGGCAAGCTGCTGGGCCGCGTGGCCGATGCATCGCCTCTGCGCCGCAACGTGACGATTGAAGACGTGGGCAATGTCGCAGCCTTCCTGCTGTCCGACCTGGCCTCCGGCGTGACGGCCGAGATCACTTATGTGGACGGCGGCTTCAGCCAGACAGCCGGCCTGTCTGCCGATCAGGTCTAAAAGACTCAGCCATCAAACGGGTCATCGCCCTCTGGCGACCCAGCCCCAAGGCCAAGCGCCACCGGTCCATTCCGGCAGCCCCGGCCCCCACAGCCCCGCAGCTTGCAAAGCCTGCGGGGCTGTTTTTATTTGCACGGCCTCAGGCGTATTTCAGCTCGCCACGAGCCGGCCAGGCATCAAAGACGGCGACACAGGCATTCGCCCCCCTGCTCACGCACATGCCATGGCGACTTGCGTGGTTAATATTAAATGAGAATAATTCTCATTAATGAATGGATTGTTTTCACCACTGCCTATCCATCTGAAAGAAGCTTGAGATGCAAACAGCACCTGCAATTACAGACTCCCTCTCGCCCATGCCTCAGGAATCGGCCAGCCTGCGCGCTTGGGAATATCTGGCGCAACGCGCCAGGCAGTTGGCGATCGCCGACAAGATCGAGTACGCGCTGCTGATTCAATCGCAGGCCTTGCAGCTGATACGTCGCCTGCTGTGCTGCCCCATATTGCAAACCCACCCCGACCGCTGCCTGGATGCCTGGGTGGCCAGCCACCACCATATCGCCCACTTGCTGACTAAGCGCCAGCAGCTGGCACTGGCCGCCAACTATCTGTGCGATGC
The DNA here is from genome assembly GCF_965139575.1 of Comamonas aquatilis. Classification (NCBI taxonomy): domain Bacteria; kingdom Pseudomonadati; phylum Pseudomonadota; class Betaproteobacteria; order Burkholderiales; family Comamonadaceae; genus Comamonas; species Comamonas aquatilis. The sequence continues at coordinate 77,311 of NZ_CBCSIW010000013.1, forward strand.
CCATATGGGCTTGCTCAGCCTGATACAGCCGGACTCTCCTTGCATCGCGGTGCAGCAAGCCCTGTGGCGCCATCTGCGCGACACCCATGTCGCCCTGCTTCACTGGCAGCGCCAGCACGGCCACTCGGCGGAGGTGGATGCGGCATTGCAAGCCTCGGTGCGCGAAAGCGATGCCGCAGTTTGCCGCTGCACGGCCCGCAACAGCCGAGACTGCGATGCACTGCGCAAGGAGTCAAGCAGATCAAACGTCGAATTCACCGATTTCGCACCGATTTCGCTCCACTGACCTGCGCCCCAAAGCGGCCCTGCTTGCCTACCCTGAGATCGCCCGCCCATGAACTCTGCCTCCTCTGCTGAATACTCCTCGGACAACACGGCCCAAGATCCGGCGGTGAACCCCGGCGAGAGCGCCGCCCCTGCAGGCCGCTGTGCTTCAGCCCGCCCTCCCAGCCTGAAGGCCAGCATTCGATTGTGGATAGGCCTAGCCATCATGATGCTGGGCGCATGGGCGCTGTGCCGCCAGTTCTGGGGCTACGCCCAGAATCATCCGGTGCTGCTGCAAGCGCTGGCGGGCGGCTCGGCAGCGGCGCTGGCCACGGCACTGGGCACGGTGCCGGTGATGCTGTCCCAGCGCATGTCGGCCAGAACCCAGGACAGCCTCTTTGGCTTTGGCGCCGGCGTCATGCTGGCCGCCTGTGCTTTCTCCCTGATCCTGCCCGGCCTGGCCTCAGCGCGCGAGCAAGCCTTGTTTGGCGGCAGCGGCTGGGCGGCTGGCGGCGTCATAGGCAGCGCCATCTTGCTGGGCGCAGCAGCCCTGATGCTGATGGACAGGTTGCTGCCGCACGAACACTTCATCAAGGGCCGCGAAGGCCTGGATGTAGCCATGGCCCACAAGCTGCAACGCACCTGGCTTTTCGTGTTTGCCATCGCTTTGCACAACCTACCCGAAGGCCTGGCCATTGGCGTGGGCTATGCAGGCAACGATGGTCTGCGCGCCAATGCGCTGGCCACTGGCATTGCCATACAGGATGTGCCCGAGGGCCTGGTCGTGGCCGTGGCCTTGCTGGCTGCGGGCTACAGTCGCCGGTTTGCCGTGCTCCTTGGCATGGCCAGTGGTTTGATCGAGCCCATTGGCGCCGTGCTGGGCGCCAGCATTGTCAGCGGCTCGGCCCACTTGCTGCCCTGGGGCCTGGGCTTTGCGGCCGGTGCCATGCTGTTCGTCATCAGCCATGAAATCATTCCCGAGTCGCATCGCCAGGGCCATGAGACCTGGGCCACCGGCGGCCTGATGCTAGGCTTTGTACTGATGATGGTGCTGGACACCGCCCTGGGCTGAAGCCCAAGACCGCCATCTCCTTACAAGCGACCGGCCGCACAGCCGCTATGGTGCACGGAGAAAAGCCATTCCTAACCAGAGAAAGAGGATGACCATGCCCTACCGTTTCTTGCTTCTAGGTCTTGCCAGCGCCGCACTGGTAGCCTGCGGTACGCCCCAGCCCAAGCCGCCCCAGGCCATTGCCAAGCTGCAGGCCATCTCCGGCAGCAAGGTTCGCGGCGATGTGAAATTCACCCAGAGCGAGCAGAAAGTGATGGTCAGCGCCGTGATCCACGGCCTCAAGCCCAATTCCGAGCACGGCTTTCACATTCACGAAAAAGGCGATTGCGCGGAAAACGGCAATGCCGCCGGCGGCCACTTCAACCCGCTGGGCAACAACCATGGCAAATACGATAGCCCGCAGCACCATATGGGCGATCTGCCCAGCTTGATGGCCGATGCCAACGGAGTGACCACCGTGAACGTGGAGTCGCCAGACATCAGCCTGTTGGAAGGCCAGGGCAATATCATCGGGCGCGCGGTCATCGTCCATGCCCAGGCTGACGACTTCGTGACCCAACCCACGGGCAACTCCGGTGCGCGCATTGGCTGTGCCGTCATCACGCGCAACTGATCGCCACAGATAGGACGGGCGGTCAATCTGCCGCCAAACCACGGCCGCTGCCCAGTGCAGCGGTTTTTTCATATTTTTTGGTCTGAAGCGCTTATCAAGCAAGCGCTGAACGCTATTAAATTCATATCACATCGACAGAACACCAGCCCTTTATTAGCATCAGCGTCTAGCCTTTCCCGGAGCTTGCCATGCATCTCATGCTTCGCTGCTTGCGTCATTGCTTGTGCCTGCTGCTAGCCGCTGCGCTCTGCATCCCGGCGTTTGCGCAAAACACCGCCCCGCCGCTGATGCTGGCCCAGGTTTGGCGCAGCGGCATGCCGCTGCAAGACTACTGGGTCAGTGAAAAGCTCGATGGCGTGCGCGGCTACTGGAACGGTCATCAGCTCATCAGCCGTGGCGGCCGTGTGATTGCGGCACCGCCCTGGTTTACCCAAGATTGGCCCGCCACGCCCCTGGACGGCGAGCTTTGGGCCGGGCACGGCCAGTTCGCCCATGCGCAGGCCACCACGGCACAGGCCACGCCCAATGACGCGGCCTGGCGGCGCATGCAATTCATGGTGTTTGATCTGCCCACCGCCCCAGGCAGCTTCGATGAACGCCTTCCCCTGCTGACCCAGGCGATTGCCGCCATTAAGCAGCCATGGGTACGCAAAGTGGAGCAGCAAAAACTGAGCAGCGAAGCACAGCTGCAGGCCCTGCTTCGCAAAACCGTCAAGGCCGGCGGCGAAGGGCTGATGTTGCACAAGGGCAGCGCGGCCTATCGCAGCGGGCGCAGCGACGACCTGCTCAAGCTCAAGCCTTATGAAGACGCCGAAGCCCGCGTGATTGGCTACAAAAGCGGGCGCGGCCAATGGCAGGGCATGACGGGTGCGCTGGTGGTGCAAACCGCTGACGGCAGGCAGTTTGCCCTGGGTTCCGGTCTTGATGCGGCGCAGCGCCAGCAGCCGCCAGCCCTGGGCAGCTGGGTCACCTACCGCTACCAGGGTCTGCACGAAAAAACCGGCCTGCCGCGCTTTGCCCGCTTCATACGGGTGCGCGATGAACTCGATTTTCAGCCCCCGCAATAAGACCGGGCACAAGCCTTGCTGCGCCAAAGAGATTCTCGAATTTCATAGCAATCTGCGCTTTCTCTTAAAGCGCTTCAGGCAGTTTTCATTCAAATCACCGATTTTTGAATACCGTACTCGCGACTTAAGACGAGGGCAGCAGCGCACCCAGCTCCCGCGCCGCCGCCAGCACGTTTTTCACATAGCGCTCGTCATAGCGGTGCACCGGCATGGTCAGCGTCAGCGCGGCCGCCAGATCGCCATCACGGCGAAACACCGGGGCGGAAATCCCGGCAATCTCGCTATGGCGGTCGCCCACCAGGGCCTCGTAGCCGTCGGCGCGCACCCGCGCGTAGTGGGCTCGTTCCTTCTTGAGCCAGTCGCCCAGTTCCGGGTCAAAAGCCACCAGCACCCGACCGCCAGCGCCTTTGCCCAACGGTAACAAATCGCCCGCCCGCGCGTGGTCGCGCACGGGGTGGGGGGAATCAACGCGGTACAGGCACAGCCTCTCCTTGCCTTGGCGCACGTGATAGGCCGCACTCTCGCCCGTGGCCTGCACCAGGGCTTTGAGCACCGGCATGACCACGCTGTCCAGCGAGAAGTTCTGCGCATACACCATGTGCAGCCGCGCCACAGCCGGCCCCACGGCGTAGCGGCCATCGTCCAGCCTGGAGATCCAGCCGCCGTGCTCCAGCGACGCCAGCAGACGCAACACCGTGCTCTTGTACAAGCGCGTGCGTTCGGCCAGCTGGGCCAGACTCAAGCCGTCATCGCCGGCGCCAAAAGCCGCCAGCAAGCTCAAGGCGCGGTCGACCGCCGCCACACCACCCGGCGCGGCATTTTCGTCGGCAAGAGATTCCGTTTGGGATTTACGCGGCATGCAAACTCCGGCCCTGCCGCTTGACAGGAGATCAAGACGCAAGGCAATATTTCAACAGAGAGAACTTAGTTCTATTAGATAGAACTCATTACAACATTACCGCTGCTGCAAAGCAAGCATTGATTTCAGGTCAGGCACCCCATGTCATCTCAACCCCGTTTCGACGTCTTGATCAGCGAAGTCGGCCCGCGCGACGGTCTGCAATCGGTCTCCGCCACCATGAGTACGGCCCATAAATGCGCATGGATAGATGCTCTGGTTGCCGCAGGGCTGCAGGAGATCGAAGTCGGCTCCTTTGTCTCGCCCAAGCTCTTGCCGCAAATGGCCGATGCCGCAGAGGTCGTCGCCCATGCCATCGGGCACAGCGGCGTTACCATCATGGCGCTGGTGCCCAACCTCAAAGGGGCCGAAGCAGCCATGCGCGCCGGCGCGCACAAGATCACCCTGCCCGTATCGGCCAGCCCGGCCCACTCCATGGCCAATGTGCGCAAGACGCCGCAGCAGATGGTCGAAGAAGTGCGCTCCATTGCGGCGCTGCGCGATGCAATCGCACCGCAGGTAAATATCGAAGCCGGCATCTCCACCGCCTTTGGTTGCACGCTGCAAGGCCTGGTACCCGAGGACGACGTGATTGCGCTGGCCGTTGCCTGCGTCGCAGCGGGCGCCAATGAATCTGGCCTGTCGGACACCACAGGCATGGCCAACCCGGCCCATGTCAAGCGCTTGTTCACCCGCTTGCGCAGCGAGCTGGGCGACAAGGCCGGCGCCGCGCACATGCACAACACGCGCGGTCTGGGTCTGGCCAATTGCCTGGCCGCTTACGAAGCGGGCGTGCGCACCTTCGATTCGTCGCAGGCTGGTTTGGGCGGCTGCCCCTATGCGCCCGGCGCTTCGGGCAATGTGGTGACCGAGGATCTGGTCTTCATGTTTGAAGCCATGGGTCTGCGCACCGGCATTGATATTGAGCGATTGCTTGCTGCACGAAATGCGCTGGCCGCTGGCCTGCCGGGCGAAGCTCTCTACGGCATGCTGCCACCTGCAGGCCTACCCAAAGGGTTTGTGCCGCATCCGTATTTCACGCACTGACCCGAAAACAACAAACGAGATTCACATGCACTCTTCCAAGCAATCCCCCAGCTCTGCCACAACCCTGCCCTATTCAGGCATTCGCGTGGTCGAATTCACCCATATGGTCATGGGACCCAGCTGCGGCCTGATGCTGGCCGACCTGGGAGCCGAAGTCATCAAGGTCGAGCCCGTCGGCCACGGCCGCTCGGGCGATGCCACACGCAAGCTGCTGGGCTCGGGCTCGGGCTTCTTCCCACTGTTCAATCGCAACAAGAAAAGCCTGACCCTGGATTTGCAGACCCCCGAAGGCAAGGAAGCCGCCCTCAAGCTGATTGCCACGGCCGATGTAGTCACCGAAAACTTCAAGCCCGGCACCATGAAAAAGCTGGGCCTGGACTATGAAAGCCTCAAGCAGCAGTTCCCTCGCCTGATCTACGTGAGCCACAAGGGCTTTCTGCCAGGCCCTTACGAGCACCGCACGGCACTCGATGAAGTGGTGCAGATGATGGGCGGCCTGGCCTATATGACGGGACGCCCCGGCGATCCGCTGCGCGCGGGCACCAGCGTCAACGACATCATGGGCGGCATGTTCGGCGCCATGGGTGCCATGGCGGCGCTGGCCCAGCGCGAGAAAACCGGCCTGGGCCAGGAAGTGCAAAGCGCCTTGTTCGAGAACAATGTGTTCCTGATTGCCCAGCACATGATGCAGTACGCCGTCACCGGCAAGCCCGCCGCCCCCATGCCGGCGCGCATCTCGGCCTGGGCTATCTACGACGTGTTCGAAGTCAAGGACGGCGAGCAGATCTTTCTGGCCGTGGTCAGCGACGGTGCCTGGCGCGAATTCTGCAATGCCTTTGACCTGGGCGAGCTGCACAGCGACCCGCGCCTGAACAGCAACAACGACCGCGTCCAGGCCCGCGACTGGCTGATGCCGCTGCTGCGCGAAAAAATGGCGGCCTACAGCGCCGCACATATCGCCCAGGTATTCGAGGAAAAAGGCCTGCCGTTTGCGCCCATTGTGCGGCCCCATGATCTGCTGGACGACCCGCATCTGAATGCCACGGGTGCACTGGCACCCATCACCTTGCCCGATGGCCGCGACAGTAAAACCGTGTTGCTGCCGCTGACCCTGGACGGCAAGCACCTGGAAGTGCGCCTGTCGCCACCCAAGCTGGGCGAGCACAGCCTGGAGATTCTGACTGCCCTGGGCTATAGCCAGGAACAGGCGCAGGAACTGGCACAAGGCCAGGCCGCCTGAGCAAACCCCGTCAGTGAAAAGCGGGTGATGCCACCACAGCTGAAGCACCCGCGTCACTGAAAACCGCGCGAGCCCATCGCGCTCCCCCAACCCAACCCTTGAACAGGACGCTTGCCGTGCCTGAAGGGATGGCTATTACCCAAAATTTCTAGATCTCAGGAGACAAGACCATGAAGCGCAACGCCTCTTCTCACCTCATAACACCTGGCATCAGCCGCCGAAAAGCACTGGTTGCAGCCACCTTGATGGCTATTGCCGCCGGTTCTGCACTGGCCCAGAGTGCTCCATGGCCCGTCAAGACGATCCGCATGGTCGTGCCCTACACCCCGGGCGGCGGCACCGATGCGGTGGCCCGCCTGATCAGCGAGCGCGTAGGCACAGCCAACCACTGGACGCTGGTGGTGGACAACAAGCCCGGTGCCGGCGGCAATATTGGCCTGGACGCGGTGGCCAAGGCAGCACCCGACGGCCATACCTTCGGCATGGGCCAGACGGCCAATCTGGCCATCAACCCCGCCCTGCTGCCCAGCATGCCCTTCAATCCCAAGACGGATCTGCTGCCCGTAGCCCTGGTGGCGGCACAGCCCGTGGTGCTGGTGGTGCCCACCGATTCGCCATGGAAATCCATACAAGATCTGATCAAGGCCGCCAAGGCGGACCCCGGCAACATCAAACAAGGTCTGGCTTCCACCGGCACCGTGGGCCATCTGGCGGGCGAAATGCTGTCCTTCAAGGCCGGCATCAAGGTGCTCAATATTCCCTACAAGGGCGCAGCGCCGGCCGTGACGGACTTGCTGGGAAAGCAGACGCATTACATGTTCGGCACGCCGCAGGCGGTCTACCCTTTGCTCAAGGGCAAGCGCCTGCACGCGCTGGCCGTCAGCTCGGCCAAGCGTCTGTCCATACTGCCTGAGGTACCCACCGTAGCCGAATCCGGCTTTCCCGGCTTTGAAGCCGTGGACTGGAAGCTGATCGTCGCTCCCAAGGGTACGAATGCCGAGATTGCCAAAAAGCTCAATGCGGCCGTCAACAAGGCCTTGCAGGATCCTGCCGTGCTCAAGCAACTGCAGGAAGAAGGCAGCACGCCCATGGGCGGCAGCATGCAGGATGCGCTGAACTATCTGCAAAAAGAACAAAGCAGCTGGGCCACGCTGATTCGCGACGCCAGGATTCAGCTGGAGTAATGCTCTGGCCTGACTCATCAATCCATAGCTAGCAGCGTCAAACAGCAATGGATTTCAAGCATCAAAGACCTTGAAATCCATTATTTACATGCGCCAGCTGCTGGCTTTTACAGAAAACCTCAATCAATTTTTTGACTTCACGCCTTGGTTTTTGTCTTGCTTTGCACGCATGACATTGCCGCCTGCCAGAACCCCACAGTCAAGCCGGCACCGGTCGCATTGGCCAAGGCATCAATCCATTCAGCGCTACGCGTGGCCGTAAACGCCCATTGCAAGCCTTCGATCAAGGCGCCAAAGCAGGCACAAAAAACCATGATCTTGAGCGCATCTCGCCCGCAGCCGAACTTATGCATAGCGCGCAAGCGCAGAAACTGACTCCACCACAGCAGCGTTGCCAACACCGCATGCAGGCCACCATGCACCAGCTTGTCGGTATAGGCAAAGTCCGCCAGAAAAGGCAACAGGCGCAGCACCAGTCCGCCACTGGTCCCTGACTCATTGAGACAGCCCCAGAGCATGAAGACCATCCACAAAAGGCTGGCAACGGCCATGAATTGCCATGCTCTCGAGCCGCTGGCATTTGAATGTTCGCAGTGCGTCATGACAGGGTATGAAAGCGCCGCCCACACAGAGCAGCCAGATGTGAAAAAGCCCGAAGCTTTAAGACTTCGGGCTGAGTGCGCATGGCGAATTATCACAGGGACTGGCCCTGCTTCTTACTCTGCCTTAACGCTCTTTTTACTGACCTTTTTTGCAGCAGCGGCTGGCTTGGCTGCAGGGCTCTTGGCCACAGCCTTGGTCGCCGATGCAGCCGGCTTCTTGGCAGCGGGCTTGGCGGCCGCAGTCTTGGCAACAGAAGCCTTAACCGCGGAGGCCTTGTCAGCCGACACTTTGGCAGACACAGTTTTGGCAACAGGCTTTACCGCCACTTTCTTGGCGGCAGGCTTTTTCGCAGCCGGCAGCTTCTTCTGAGCCACAGGCTTGCTTTCGGCCACGCAGTCGGCGTAGTAGCGGATTTCTCCGTGCTGGTCTTCCAGCTCCACCAGGCCGTGGATATCGGTCTCAAAGCCTGGAGCCAGCTTGGCAAATTCGCGCGCGAACAGCAGGTAATCCACGATCTTCTTGTTGAAGACTTCGCCGGGGATCAGCAATGGAATGCCGGGTGGGTAAGGCGTGACCAGACCCACGGTGGTGCGACCGACCAAGTTGTCGATCTCCACGCGCTCGGTCTTGCGCTGGGCAATATGGGCGTAGGCATCCGAGGGCTTCATGGCGGGATTGAGATCCGACAAATACATCTCGGTCGTCAGGCGCGCAATGTCGTACTTGGCATACAACTCGTGCACGTGCTGGCAAAGGTCCTTCAAACCCATGCGCTCGTAGCGACGGTGCTGCTGAATGAACTCGGGCAGGATGCGGGCCAACGGCTGATTGCGGTCGTAGTCGTCCTTGAACTGCTGCAGCGCCGTCAGCATGGTGTTCCAGCGGCCCTTGGTGATGCCGATGGTGAACATGATGAAGAACGAGTACAGACCCGTCTTTTCAACCACCACGCCGTGCTCGGCCAGGTATTTGGTGACGATGGAGGCGGGAATGCCGGTGTCGTCAAAGTCGCCATCCAGATCCAGACCGGGCGTGACGATGGTGGACTTGATGGGGTCCAGCATGTTGAAGCCGTCGGCCAGATCGCCAAAGCCGTGCCAGTTGTCGAACTCCTTGCCGCTCTTCTTGGCACGGGTCTTGGTCGATTCATCCGTACCCCGGATGATCCAGTCCTGAGCCCGGCCCACGCCTTCTTCGGCCAGCGCTTCGGGGCCCCAGACTTCGAACCACCAGTCGTCGTCGCCAAATTCTTCCTCCACCTTGCGCATGGCACGGCGGAAATCCAACGCTTCCAGAATCGACTCTTCCACCAGCGCCGTGCCGCCGGGCGGCTCCATCATGGCTGCCGCCACGTCGCAGCTGGCAATGATGCTGTACTGCGGGCTGGTCGAGGTGTGCATCAGATACGCCTCGTTGAACAGCGGGTGGTCCAGCTTTTCGGTCTGCGAATCCTGCACCAGCACATGCGAAGCCTGGCTGATACCGGCCAGCAGCTTGTGGATGGACTGGGTGGCATACACCACCGAGTGCACGGGACGCTTACGCTTCTTGCCCATGGCGTGATAGCTGCCATAGAAGGGGTGGAAAGCTGCATGGGGCAACCAGGCCTCATCGAAATGCAGATTGGCCACATAGCCGTCAAGCATGCCCTTGATGGTTTCGGTGTTGTAGAGCACGCCGTCGTAGGTGGACTGCGTCAGCGTCAGCACGCGCGGCTTGACGGTCTTGGCATCCACGCCCTTGAGCAGCGGGTTGGCCGCGATCTTTGCCTGGATGGACTCGATCGAAAACTCGCTCTGTGGAATCGGGCCGATGATGCCGAAGTGGTTGCGCGTAGGCTTCAAAAACACCGGAATCGCACCCGTCATGATGATGGAGTGCAGGATGGATTTGTGGCAGTTGCGGTCCACCACCACCACGTCGCCCGGGGCCACGGTGTGGTGCCAGACGATCTTGTTGGAGGTCGATGTGCCGTTGGTCACGAAGTAGCAGTGATCGGCATTGAAGATGCGGGCGGCATTGCGCTCGGACTCGCCAATCGCACCGTTGTGGTCCAGCAGCTGACCCAGCTCTTCCACGGCATTGCAGACGTCGGCGCGCAGCATGTTCTCACCGTAGAACTGGTGGTACATCTGGCCCACAGGGCTCTTCAGGAAGGCCACGCCGCCTGAGTGACCGGGGCAGTGCCAGCTGTAGGAGCCGTCTTCGGCGTAATCGAGCAGCGCCTTGAAAAACGGCGGCTGCACGCCTTCCAGATAACCCTTGGCTTCGCGGATGATGTGCTTGGCCACAAATTCGGGAGTGTCCTCGAACATGTGGATGAAGCCATGCAGCTCGCGCAGGATGTCGTTGGGCAAGTGACGGCTGGTCTTGGTCTCGCCGTAGATATAGATGGGCACATCCTCATTCTTGCGACGCACTTCACCGATGAAGCTGCGCAGGCTGTGAATGATGGGGTCCTTGTCGCCACCCAGAGTGAACTCCTCGTCGTCAATCGACAGGATGAAAGCACTGGCGCGGCTTTGTTGCTGGGCAAATTGAGAAAGATCGCCGTAACTGGTCACACCCAGTACTTCAAAGCCTTCTTCTTCAATGGCTTGAGCGAGGGCGCGAATACCTAGACCCGAGGTGTTCTCGGAACGATAGTCCTCGTCGATGATGACGATGGGAAAGCGAAATTTCATGGACAGCCTCCGTACCAACCGGGCCTAAAAAACGAAACAGCCGCGAAGTGTAAGGAATATCCTTATTGCGGCTTTGAAAGCGGGTGTTTTTAACCCAGAATGTGGTGCACTAAACACACGAAAAGCAAGGGAGTCAAGGTATGGAATATTCCACCTTCTGGTGGTTGCTCGCAGGATTGCTGGTGATTGCAGAGTTGCTGACCGGCACGTTCTATCTTCTCATGCTCGCCCTGGGTGCCGTGCTGGGAGCCTTGACCGCCTATGCAGGCCAGACCCTGACCACCCAGATCGTGGTGGCTGCCGTACTGGGCGCAGCCGCCGTCTTTGCCTGCCACCTGCTGCGCAAGCGCAGCCCCAGCCGCCAACCGGCCTCCAGCAATCGCGATGTCAACATGGACGTGGGCGAAACCGTCATGGTGGAGCAATGGAACTCCGACGGCACGGCCCAGGTTCGCCACCGTGGCGCCATCTGGACTGTCATCGGGCGCCCCGGCGGCATGCCCACGCCGGGCCCGCATCGCGTTGCCGAAGTCATTGGCAACCGCCTGCTGGTGGACAAAGTCTGACGATTCGCTCGCTCTTTCGCCCTCTCATGTGCAACCATGCTGCACCAAGGCATGCAAGCACCCGCCTGGCAACACTTGCCTGTTTGTACGACCCTAGCCAATGCCCTCGCGGGCAGGAGACACCATGGAATTTGCCATCCCCATTGCTATCGCCATCATTGCCATCATCTTTATCTCGCGCTCCGTCAAGGTCGTGCCCCAGCAGCACGCCTGGGTCAAGGAGCGCTTGGGCAAGTACGCAGGCACACTCACACCCGGCTTGAATTTTCTCGTGCCCTTTGTGGACCGTGTGGCCTACAAGCACAGCCTCAAGGAAATTCCACTGGATGTGCCCAGCCAGGTCTGCATCACACGCGACAACACCCAGCTGCAGGTGGACGGCATTCTGTACTTTCAGGTGACCGACCCCATGCGCGCCAGCTACGGCTCATCCAACTACATCATGGCCGTGACGCAACTGGCGCAGACTTCGCTGCGCAGCGTGATCGGCAAGCTGGAGCTGGACAAGACCTTTGAAGAGCGCGACATGATCAACGCCCAGGTGGTTTCCGCCATCGACGAAGCGGCGCTGAACTGGGGCGTGAAAGTGCTGCGCTACGAGATCAAGGATTTGACGCCCCCGGCAGAAATCCTGCGCTCCATGCAGGCCCAGATCACCGCCGAGCGTGAGAAACGTGCACTGATTGCCGCCTCCGAAGGCCGCCGCCAGGAGCAGATCAATATCGCCACCGGCGAGCGCGAGGCTTTCATCGCCCGTTCCGAAGGTGAAAAGCAGGCCGTGATCAACAAAGCCATGGGTGAGGCCGAATCCATCAAGGCCGTGGCCGAAGCCACGGCCACCGCCATTGAGCGTGTCGCCACGGCCATCCGCCAGCCCGGCGGCGAGCAGGCCGTACAGCTCAAGGTGGCAGAAAGCGCCGTGCATGCCTATAGCAAGGTGGCAGCAGACTCCAACACCACCCTGGTGGTGCCGGCCAATATGACCGAAGTCTCGGGCCTGATCACCTCTGCCATGAAGATGATGCAGGTCGGCAAGAGCGCCTGATGAAGCCACCACAAGCAAGATGCTGCAAAGAACTTGTAGCACTTTGCTTTTGAGGCTCAAATTTCTGGTTAGAATAGCGGCTTCATCACACGGAGCGGTGGATGAGTGGTTTAAGTCGCACGCCTGGAAAGCGTGTGTGGGTTAATAGCCCACCGCGGGTTCGAATCCCGCCTGCTCCGCCAGGTTTGGAGACCAAGCTGAAAAGCTTGGTTTTTTGTTTCCCCTCCAAAGGAAGCAAGCGTTAGTTGTTGATGTGGAGCGGTGGATGAGTGGTTTAAGTCGCACGCCTGGAAAGCGTGTGTGGGTTAATAGCCCACCGCGGGTTCGAATCCCGCCTGCTCCGCCACAGATAAAAAGGTCTTGAGAAATCAAGACCTTTTTTGTTTTGTGCCGTCAATTTCAGCCCCTGACTTCACAGTTACGGACGACTCAAACAGCTTTGATACAGTTTTAGCGGGTATTGGGCTTTAAGCTTTCAACTTCCTGAATTCCCTCCCGCAGAACAATGAAGATATCGAATTTTCTGGCACTGTGTCTGCCATTGACCTTCGCGCTCGCTCCTCTGTCGGCCCTGGCGGACCGCGACGATGACGACCGTCACCATCATCACCGTCATCACCACCACCGCAAGCACAGCTACAAGCAGGAGTTCTGGGACGGTCACTGCAAAGTGGAGCGCAAATGGAAAAACGGCAGCTACAAGGAAAAGCGCAAGTGCCGGGAGCAGCCCATGGGCTACTACGCGCCGCCCCAGCCAGTCTATATCGCGCCTCAGCCACAAGGCCTGATCATCAACTCGCAAATCCATATCCGCCCCTGATCGAAGCAACATTGCATGCAGCGGCCGAGCCTGCGGGACAGCTTGGCCTGGTTTTTTGACATCAAGCTTCAGAAGCTGTGATTGAATGGGCGCTTTGTTTTTCGCAGAGCTTCCAAAAACGATGTCGCGCCCCCGTTTTCTCCCAGACAACTTCACCCTGACCCTGATGGCAACCGTTGCGTTGGCCAGCCTGCTGCCGGCCACCGGCCACTTTGCCGCGTATATGGAATACGCCACCACAGCCATTGTCAGCGTGCTTTTCTTTCTGCACGGCGCCAAGCTGTCTCGTCAGGCTATCTGGGCGGGCATAGGCCACTGGAAACTGCATCTGTGGATTTTCCTGGCCACTTTTGTGATGTTTCCGCTGCTGGGCCTTGGGCTGCGCCCCGTGCTTGAGCCTCTGGTAACGCCCGAGATGTATATCGGCGTGCTCTTTCTCTGCGCCCTGCCGGCCACCGTGCAGTCGGCAATCGCCTTCACCTCGATTGCGCGCGGCAATGTACCTGCCGCCGTATGCAGCGCCTCGGCATCCACTTTTCTGGGCATTGTCTTCACGCCCATTTTGGTGAGCCTGCTGCTGCACAAGAATGCCGAAAGCGGCGGCGCCTTGCAGGCCATTGGCAAGATTTCTCTGCAACTGCTGCTGCCCTTCATCGTCGGCCACCTGCTGCGCCCGGTGATCGGCGGTTTTCTGACGCGCCGCGCATCCATCATCAAACTGGTGGATCAAGGCTCCATCTTGTTCGTGGTGTATTCAGCTTTCAGCGCTGCCGTCATCAGCGGCCTGTGGAAGCAAACCCCCCTGCCCGCGCTGTTCGGTCTGATTGCCCTTTGCTGCATCTTGTTGGCCGTGGTGCTGGCAATCACCACGTTTGGAGCCAGACGCCTGGGCTTTAGCAAGGAAGACGAAATCACCCTGGTCTTTTGCGGCTCCAAGAAAAGCATGGTCAGCGGCATTCCCATGGCCAATGTGCTGTTTGCCAGCAGCGCCGTCGGCGCGGTGGTGCTGCCGCTGATGCTGTTTCATCAGATTCAGCTCATGGTCTGCGCCGTGATGGCTCAGCGTTATGCCAAGCGAGCCCAGAGCATCGCCCAGGAATAAAAAATGGCGCGTAATGCGCCATTTTTGATGGAGAAAAAGCAGCCGCCTTTGAACTGCCAGGCACCGCAGCGCATGGCTATTGCAGTGCCAAACGCATGGTGATGTGGGGAATGCCAGCTTCCTCATAGGGCTCGCCCACGATGGAAAAGCCCGCGCGCAGATAAAAGACTTCGGCGTGGCGCTGAGCGTGCAACACGACCTCCTTATCCCCGCGCTGACGCGATGCCTCAACCAGGCTATCGAGAACCATACGCCCCCAACGGCCACCACGCACGCTGCGATCCACAGCCATGCGGCCGATGCGACCCACGCCCGGCGCATCGCTGACCAGACGCCCCGTAGCCACCGGCTGATTCAAGCCGTTGAACAGGACCACATGGCGTGCCACAGGATCGAGTTCATCGATTTCTATCTCACGCGGCACGCCTTGCTCTTGCACAAACACCGCCAGGCGCAAGCGCTCGGCGTCACGCATCAGATCGTTCCAGCTACCCGATTGCAGTTTCACCACTTCCTGCCCCGCCTCATAGGCGGTCACCACATCGCGCAGCGCTTGCGGCACAGGCTTAGGGGTTTGCGCCCGGGCATCGGCAAAGACATAGACCAGCTCCACTGAATTGAGCAGCTGCATGCCTCTGAAGATACCGGCCTCGAACACCAGCGAGGTATTGCCCTGCTTGACGCAGCGAATACCCACATCCAGCACATCACCCAGAGTCGCCGATCCGTGATAGGTGGTCGTGGCTTTTTTCACAAATAGCTCTCCGCCCAGGGCCGAGAAACCGCTCTCATAAGGAATGGCCAACTGACGCCAGTAGCGGGTGATGGCCACATCGGCGTACATCAGATAGTGAGCGTTGAACACAATCTTCTGCGCATCCACCTCCGCCCAGCGAACCTCGATACGTTGAAAACTCTGGAAATCGTCTCTTTGCATAGTTGCCATCTTTTTTCTTTAAAAATTCAAGCCAGACCGAAGGCCGAGCGCAGCGCTGCCGCCATGTGGGCATGGGCCTGGCGGGCCTCGGCTATCACCCGCCCCATTTTGACAAACTCATGCGTCACACCCTTGTAGATTTCAAGCTCCACGGGCACGCCGGCCATTCGCAGCTTGTCCGCATATTCCACCCCTTCGTCCACCAGCGGGTCGCACTCTGCCAAACCTATCCAGGCGGGAGCCACATTGTCCACATCGGCGGCCAGCAAAGGGGCAAAGCGCCAGTCCTCGCGATCTGCAGGATTGGTAATGTATTGGGCGAAAAACCAGGTAATGGCCGGCTCATCGAGCACCAGGCCATGGGCGTAACGACGATGGGACTCCGTATCCTGATGAGCCGTGGTGCCCGGATAGATCAGCAGCTGCAAAGCCAATGCCAGCCCGATATTGCGCGCCTCTATGGCACACACAGCAGCCAGCGTGCCACCTGCGCTATCGCCCCCCACAGCAATGCGCCGGATGTCCACACCCCATTCGCCACCATGCGCGGCCACCCATTGCAGTGCATCCCAGGCATCGTTATGGGCGATAGGAAACTGGAATTCGGGTGCCAGGCGGTAATCGAGAGAAATCACCATGCAGCCCGCCAGATGCGCCAGCTGGCGGCATAGCTGATCGTGAGTGGCCACACTACCCACCGTAAAGCCGCCGCCATGCAGATAAAGCAGCGCCGGCAAACCTGCTGCCGGTGTTTCCTCCCTGCCAAGCGATGCATACAGCCGTGCGGGCAACTGCGCGCCATCGCGCGCCGGAATCTGCAAATCCTCCACGCGGGCCAAGGCCTGTTTGGGAATTTCCAGCACGCCGGCGCCTGCCTCATAAGCGGCCTTCGCTGCCGCAGCCCCCAGTTGATGCATGGGGGTACGCGCCGCCCTTTCCATGCGCCTGAGCACATCACGCATGGAAGGGGTGAGCTGTTCATGGCCGCTAGGACCTGCCGGAATGGACACGTTCAAAACCTCTAGGCAAAAAATCTCAAGCACGCATTGTGCCGCCATGAACAGCTACTTCCACAGCTCGGTCTGCCCAGAACGCCCACATCCCTCATTCCGTATAAGCAAGTTATCAGCACAAGCCTATGCCTTCATGCATCAGCCTCGGTATCGCCTGCAGCGAACCGTCATCGCAAAATTTGAAGCCGAACTCAGACACCTACACTTGACGCATGAATGCTGGTCAGTGCTTTGCCCAAACCTGCACCGTCGAACGCCTGCTCCAGATCCGCCATCAAATCCCGCGGATCTTCCAGACCGATGTGCAGCCGCACCACCGGGCCTCGCTGGCTCCAGTCGGTCACGCTACGCGCCTGCGTCATCTGCGCGGAAGTCACCAGGCTTTCATAGCCTCCCCAGGATGCCCCCAGGCCAAACAGCTTGAGGCCGTCTATAAAGCTATCCACCACACTGGTAGGAGTACCAGGCGGCAACTCAAAGGAGAGCAGGCCATTGGTGCCCGCGCAATCACGCTGCCACAGAGCATATCCCTGATGGCTGGGCAGAGCCGGGCAAAACACCGTTTGCACTGCTGGCTGCTGCTCCAGCCAATGGATCACGGCCAGAGCATGCTCCTCATGCATGCGCAGCCGCGCCGACAAGGTACGCAGGCCGCGCAACACCAGCCAGGCATCGTCGGGACTGACCGTCATGCCGAAAGCGTCGCAGTGATCGGCCAATGGCTTCCAGGCAGCTTGCGTGGTGGCGACCGTACCCATCATGACGTCCGAATGTCCGGACAGATATTTGGTCGCCGCCATGATGGAGATATCCGCGCCCAGCGCCAGCGGCCGGTACTGCACGCCCGAACCCCAGGTGTTGTCGACAGCAACCAAAGCTCCGTGTGCATGGGCCATGGCAGCAAGCGCCGGTAGATCGCACATCTCGTAGACCAGCGAGCCCGGGCACTCGGCATACAGCATGCGGGTGTTAGGCCGCATCTTGGCCTGAGCATCGTTGCCATCTGCCGCAAAGAAGCTGTATTCAATACCGTAGGGCTGCAGAAACTGCTGGACCAGATGCCGCACCGGCTGATAGGCACTATCGGTGATGAGCACATGATCGCCTGGCTTCAGATAACTGAGCAAGACCATGCCTGCGGCGGCCAGCCCGGTGGGCAAGAGCCGCGTGCGGTAGGCACCTTCCAGTTCGCTGACTGCATCTTCCAGCGCAAAGCTGGTCGGCGTCCCGCGCGCGCCGTAACTGAAGATGCGCTCCTGCCCACGCCTGGCACGCATCTCGCGCTGCTGGGCACTGCTTTCAAACACCACGGTACTGGCCCGCACAATGGGTGGGTTGACGGCACTGCCACCCACATAGGCGGGAGAGGTGCCCATGTGAGACAGGCGCGTGCGCAGGCCGGGGGTCGACGCTTGTGGATCTTTGTTCGTCATGATGATGCCCCGAGATTCGGGTCAGTCCAGTTTGGCGCCGGACAGTTTGACCACATGGCTCCAGCGCTTGATGTCACTGCTCAGTTGAGCAGCAAAGGCCTCAGGGGTGCTCGCGACCACTTCGCTGCCGCCATCGGTGACCAGCTTGCTGACCTCGGGCTTTCGCAGCGTTTTGACAATCGCTTCGTTCAGATAGGCTACGCGCTCGGGCGGAGTTCCCGCAGGGGCAAAAAAGCCATACCAGTCTTCAAAAGTGGTGTTTTTATAGCCCAGCTCTTCCAACGTAGGCACCTTGCCGAAAACACCTACCCGACGTGGACTGGTCACGGCCAGGGCGCGCATCTGGCCGCCTTGAATCATGCCGGCAACTGATGAGGTCGAAGTGATCAGTACATCGACCTGATGGCCTAGCAAGTCATTGATGGCCGGGCCGGCCCCCTTGTAAGGCACATGGGTCATGGTCACGCTGCTTTCCTTGGCCAACACCACGCCGACCAAGTGCGACAGGGTGCCATTGCCGGGCGTGGCATAGGTGACCCTGCCCGGTTCAGCCTTGGACTTGGCCGCCAGATCGGCAAAGCTTTTGAGCGTTGATCCTGCGGCAACCACGATTGCAAGAGGTGCCGCATTGACCTGAGCGACAGGAATGAAGTTTTTCAGCGGATCAAAGCCTGGCGCGCTGTACAGCGTGGGATTGACGGCCATCAGAGAGACTTGCCCGGTCAACAAGGTGTATCCATCGGACTTGGCCTCGGTCACGGCCTTGGCACCGATGTTGCCACCCGCCCCTCCCTTGTTCTCCACCACAGCCGGTTGTCCAGTGACCTCCGGCAGACGTGTGGTGACCCAGCGCGTGGTGGCGTCGTTACCACCACCCGGGGGGAAAGGCGAGACAAAGCGGATAGGCTGGCTGGGAAAGCCATTGCGCTGCGGCAAGGTTTGCGCATATCCCTGCGCAACCAACACGACACCCATGAGAACGGCAGTCAGAGAACGAGTAGCAAGCATGGTTTTCTCCCGGAAGATGTGAAGCGGATTGCGCACTCAGATGGCGCTTGAATGGGTAGATTCAGCAGTCGGCAGCTGAAATGCCGCCAGCTCCTGCGCATCGAGCTGCTGCACCAACCCGGTTTCCCAAGCTAGGTACTGGCGGGCGGCATCCTTGTTGCCGTCATGGCGGTCATGCACAAAGAACAGGTAGTCAATGCAATCGCGATCGGCAGGGATGTCGGCACTGCCCATTACCGGCAAACCGGCTTGCTCCCATGCAGCCATACCTCCTTGCAGCAGGGCTGCCGGCTGCGGCAGATCCAGCGATGCCCATTGCGCCAAAGCTGGATCGTCGGCCACCAGCACAATGGCGCGTTTTTCATTTCGCAAGTTCTGGGCCAGGTGTGGGCGAATCGACCAGACCGCTCCGGGAATATGGGCAGCGCGGTACTTCATGCTGGCCCGTAGATCAACCAGCATCACCTCGTCGCGCTCAAGACGCGCCTGCAGCTCGGCAACCGTTACCAAGGGCAGTTGCGGCCTGCTTAGTTCCGAGGGTACCGCCAGCTTCAGGCCGCTGTGCACGCCATCAATCAGCACATAGGCATCCTGCCCCATCTGGCGCAGCCAGCTGGCGATCACGGCAGCGCGCACGCCATCGCTATCGAAAAGCACCAGCCGTGCACCACGCACGCCGACAAATTGATCACCAGCCTGCACCAATTGGCCACCAGGTGTGTGCTGGGCACCAGGCAGGCTGCCGGCCTCGAATTCCTCAGGCGTGCGCACATCGCAGAGAAACAGGCTGCGTTCGCTGTCCGCAGCCCATTGACTGACCGTCTGGACATTGACCAAAGGTACACCGAAACGCTGCGCCAGCTGCTGCGCCTGAGACTTCAGTGCGCTACTGCCTGAATCATCGGCATAGCGCTTGCTACCGCCATGCTCCAGCGTCAGATCGGCCAAAAACCAGCCCTGGGTGCCGTTTTCCAGAGCGTAGACGGGGTTGGCGATCCCCAGATTGATCAGCGTCTGCGCTCCCAGAATGGAGCGCGTGCGACCTGCACAGTTGATGACGATGGGCGTGCTGTCATCGGGCACCAGCGAACGGATGCGGTAGGCCAACTCGCCATTGGGGCAGCATAAGGCTCCAGGCAGGTTCATCTTGTGGAACTCGGACACCGGGCGACCATCAAGCACCACCAGGGGCTCGCCCGACGCCTGCTTGGCCGCCAGCTGCTGGGCCGTGATGCGCGGCGTGGCATAAGCATGCTCCACCAACTCTCCAAAGGTTTTGGAAGGTAGATTCACTCCTGCGAACAGCACATAGCCTGCGGCCTTCCAGGCCTTGGCACCGCCTTCCAGCACATGGACATCGGTGTAGCCCAAAGCCTGCAAGCGTTGCGCCGCCCGCAAAGCCACGTTTTCCGTATCGGCTTCGCCGCTGTCATACACCACCACACGCACCTGTTTGCTCGGTACCAGGCGTGGTACATCGATTTCAAGGCGGCTATAGGGCAGGGGTGTGCCGTAGAACAGATGCGCCTCGCCGTACTGGCCATGCTCGCGCACATCAAGCACGGCGATTTCCTGGCCATCATGTAGCCATGACTTGAGTTTGGAAGCGGTAACAAATTGGGTCATAACAGGTGATTTGGCAAATTTCAGGCAAAGCTGTGCCCGCGCACATCAAATTGCGCCGCAAAGCAAAGAGGAATCAGGCTTGGCTGATCAGCAGCGTGTCAGCGCCGTGTCTGCACGCCAATCGACATGGTTTGACATGTCCCGGCCTGCAGGTCGTAGCCGGTTCGGCCGTTCAGCGTCTCCAGGGCCTTGCCATACATGTGCAGATGACGGATCACCTGCTCACCCTGAATTTCCACGGAGTGGATGTCCTCCGGCATCAAGGCAATGCCCGTACCTGGCTTCACGACGACCAGATCTACCTCCCTGAGCGTGCCCTTGCCAGGCACCGAACCATCGTCGGTTCGCTCGTAAACCCGGTTGTGCTCCGTGCCTTGCACGGCTGCAATGCAGGCCCAGGTCGTGTGGTTGTGCGGCACGATGCGCTTGCCGGGGCGCATGACGTTCAGATACAGCGCATAGCTCTGATCCTCATCCTCGGCAATCAGGTAGCGCGCCTGATGCTCATCACCCTCGGGTGGCGGAAAGTCCTCGGCTCCCCATAGCTGGCTTTGCTCGGCCAAACCTATTAGCTGAGCCAGAACTTTGTCTAGACTCTGGCGTGTTTCAGGGTCACTACCAATGGCGCTCTTCATTGCCGAAATTGCTGTCTGTACAGTGCTATAACGTTGTTCTGTCATCGTGGTCAAAGCTGGCTCCTTGGTTGAATCACAACCAATGTAGCCAGCGACTTTAATGCGAACAATCCCATAAAATCAACCATATACTTAAGACAAACTTATATATGGACACACTGGATCTAGACCAGTTGCGCACACTTGCGACCATTGCTCGCCAGCAAAGCTTTGCCGCTGCCGCCGTGCAGCTGGGCTGCACGCAATCGGCAATCACCCAGCAGATGCAAAAGCTGGAGGAAAGAGTTGGCCACACGCTTTTTGAAAAGCAGGGTCGCCAGAAGCGCTTGACCGAGCATGGCCAGCGCCTACTCGGTTATGCCCAGCGCATGCTGGCTATTCACGATGAAGCACTCAGCAACCTTAGACATCAGCATCTGGAAGGCCTGGTACGCATTGGCGCACCCCACGATGTATCAGACACCATGCTGCCGCCGGTGCTCAAAGAGATGGCACTGAAATTTCCCGGCATGCAGATCGACATTCATATGGGACGCAGCCCGTTTTTGATGGAGTCGCTAAAGCAGGGTGAACTGGACATGGTGATCTCCAACCGCGACGACACCACGTTCGAGAGCTTTGCTCTGCGCTCGAGCCCTACGGTCTGGCTGTGCGGCGCTAACTATGTGCATGACCCGAGCAAGCCTTTGCCCCTGGTGCTGGCGAGTGGGCCCAGTATTTTTCGCCGCCTCGCCTGTGATGCACTAGATGCCGCCGACATCCGCTGGACTCCACGCCATACCTGCACCAGCCTGGTCGGCATACGTGCAGCACTGCGCGCCGACCTGGGAATCACGGCGCGCGGCGTAGAGCAGCTGGACCCTGGTCTGCGGGTGCTGGGCAGTGGCGACGGCATGCCCCCCCTGCCCGATTTGGTCTACAAGCTCTATATACGCAGCCATGTGGTCAACCCGATCACACGCCAAGTGTTCGAAAACCTCAAAGCGCGCATGCGACTGGCAGGCGCTTGAGGCACCACAAGGCCCTCTTGCACCAAACTAAAGCAAGGTACTCCCGCACAGTTCGTTGAGGCGCCTACTACCGGCGAACTTCACCGGCAATCAATTCATCCCAAAAAATTAGACTTGCCAGCTCAACACTGGCAGGTCTATTGGGAGCTGCTCAGTCTTTCACTCCCACTCACTGCTCCACACCTCATATCACCACACTTGCCTCAGGTTAGCTTATATCGACCCTAGTACCACCCGAGCCGTCAGCAGCGTGCGACCAGGTCGGGAGTCAATGGCAAGTTCACCCCCTACCCGGGCAATGCGCACTGACATGGAGCTCATCCCTATGCCCAAGCCCGAGGCTTTGACAGCGGTCACATCAAAGCCCACGCCGTCGTCTTCAATCTCCAGCACCAGTTCGTTGGAGTCAGCCTGAACAAAAGACAGACGTACATGCTGTGCCTGGCTGTGCTTGATAACATTGGTCAAAGCCTCTTCAATCAGCCGAGTTAGCGCCAAGTACTGCAAGGCATTGGGAGCTGTGTGCCAACTGTGTGCGAAGTGCCAGTCGACAGTGATGTCCAGCGCATCGAACAGGTTGTTGAACCTGTGGCGCAGCGGGGCCAGCCATTCTTGAGGTGATGCCGGTACATGCACCTGGGTTGAGGAATGGCTATCGATGGTCTGACGCAAATCATTGCGGATGAGCTTGAGCATGGACAACACCCGAGCTTGTGTAGGCGTGTCCTTGCTCTGCTCCACCGAGGTAATCATGTGCACCAGCGCGCCGCCCAGTCCGTCATGCAGATCATGGGTCAGGCGCAGGCGCTCTTGCAGGAGTGCATTGGAGAGTTTCTGCGCCTCCAGCTCGGCATGCAATTGCTCGGCCTTCTTCTGTTCGGTGATATCAAAGGTAAAACCGATCAGCGCCGAAGTTTGCCCCTGCTCATCGCAGAGCACATGCACGACCTCCTTCACCCAGACAAAGCCGTTGTCCTTGGTCAGCGCTCGGTACTCGGCCTCATGATCCACCCCGGCCAGAGATAGCTCCACGCAGCGAGTGACGGTTTGCTCACGTTCATCGGGATGAATACGGTTAATCCAATCGTCCACCGTTTGCCAACTTTCCACGTTCCAGCCCAGCAGATCCTCAATCTGCGGACCGACATAGACGTACTTTTTACTTGCCCAATCAATCTTGAACGGGATCGCCAGGGTGGACTCCAGCAGTGTCTGGTAGAGGCCATTGTCGGTATCTGGCTCCAGCGTGCGCAAGCGGGGACGTGTATCAAGCATAGGGCGTGTAACTCAGGTCAGGAGAGGATGGTTCGAAGGCAGATCATTCCAGAACCAGTGAAAATAAGCACCCTTTGTCTGCAACAATGTCTGGGTTTTTACGCTGGCTTGCCCGATACCCTGCCAGCAAGCCAGGGCCGAATTGCGGTTGCCGTGCAAGTCTAGGCAAGGCTGACACTTCAGCTTGGGTCTGGGCGGAACGTACAAAGCTTTGCCACGGGGCACCCAGAGGTCTGCCAGACAGATCTTTTGCAGCCCTGGCCAATAGCGTCCTACTGAAATTACCAGCGGAAGCTGTGGGTCCACAGAGGCAAAGACATGCGGAAAATTGTGGTGTTCCAGATCGGTGCAGACCACACCTAGCAAGCGGTAGCCCGTTCCTTGATAAGGCGACATATGCCCGGCATACATACCGTACTCATAGTCAATCTGCTCTAGCTCAGATTCCGGACTGCTCATGCGAACGCCCTGGTTCTCTTCAACCAGTGTCATTCCGAACGCAGCCGCAATCTCACGCGTAGCGTACAAGGGTTCGTACTCGATCCGATCAGCAAGAAACTCCAGCTGCGTCTGATCGCCATACTGGGGACTGGGCTGGGTCGTGGTCGCCGCAGTGACCCGGTACTCCCTGCCGATGGCGACATGAGGATCGCTGCTGGCGGGCTCAAGCAACCGAACGCCAGTTGGAGGCTCTTTGAAATATTGCGGACGCCCGCCGATATTGCAGAAAAACGGTGTCCGCAAAAGATTCACGGCAATCGTCTCGCCCTCTTTGATGAAAAGAAGTGGATCAAAATATTCTTGTGCCATCAATGTAAACCTGACAAAGCCTCATCTAATTGTGAAATGACTGGCCAGGACAAGCGCCCTCCCAACCGCCAGTGCCGAAATGGTGCTGTCACCCCTGGCCCACTATCCAGATAAAAACTGCAAAGCCGTCACTCAATGAACAAGCATACGCACCCGTTGCATATGCCTGCTCCATAGTGCTTGTAAGAAGAAATCCGCTCAAGGACCTGACTCAGCAAAGGTGATGGTCGAGTGCTACCCATAAGCTCTTTCGTATCGCCTGGCCGCACCGCTACCGTATGAGAGCAGACTGTCTTTCAATAGCAAATATGAGATCCAGCTGCTCTCACAGGTGTACTGGTGGCCGGCGCTTTTCAATGAAGCTGCCAATCACTTTAGCAAGACGTTTCTCTTCAAATTCTCTGAAGGCAATGCTTTCCTCCTCGCCATTGGATTGCTAAAACAGTTCCTGCTGAGAGGAGGTCAGAGTGGTGAAATCTTCCCCCAAGGGCAGAAGGATCGAGTCGGCAATAGGTTTAATCTGTTTTGTCAGGTAGTGCTCGTAGTCGATGCGTGAGCGGCGGATTTCCAGCGGCTCCGGTCCATTGTGGGTCATGACGTACTGGATCCAACCGCCATTCTGGTACTGCATGGGCCGTTCCATGCGTACGTTGTATTCATCGGCAATGCGGGCCGCACGCACCTGCGGCGGTACGTTCGCCACGTAAGCATCCAGGCGGTGGCGCAGGCGCTTGCGGTAGATAAGCAGATCATCCTTCTTGCCTGCCAGTGTTGCGTGCGCGTACTCCATCACGAACTCCCGATAAGGAGCGCCTTGGAAGATGCGCGAGAGCAAGCCCTCCTGGAACTGCCGTGCCAGGGGCGTCCAGTCGCTGCGTGCCATCTCCAGGCCACGATAGACCATGGCCTCTTTGCCCGCCGCGTCGATGCTCAGGCCGGCATATCGCTTCTTGCTGCCGACGTCCGAGCCTCGGATGGTGGGCATGAAGAACTTCTTGTAATGCGTGTCGAACTCGATTTCGAGAAAACTTTCCAGGTCCTGTTCTTCCCTCAGGGTTTGCGTCCACCAAGCGTTGATATCCCTGGCCAGCTCTGCAGCCACAGCATGTGCCTCTGCGTTGGTGTGAGTACGTTTGAGCCAGATGAAAATGGAGTCTGTATCCCCGTAGATGGCTTCGTACCCACGCTTCTCCACGAAGTCCCGGGTGACCTTTACCATCTCATGACCACGCAAGGTGATGGCTGAAATCAAATCCGGATTGAAGAACCTGCACTCGGATGCGCCCAGTACCCCGGCAAACGAATTCATCACTAGTTTGAGAGCCTGTGACAGTGGCTCGTTCCGCACTCGCTTGGCCTCATCACGGGCACGCCAAAGAGTGGTCACGATTTCTGGCAGGCAATGTTTCTCACGCGAAAAGAGTGTGGCCCTTGGACCCTTGATAAGTCGCTCAGGATCGCTGGCATGTTCGCCCTCGGCCAACCCCACGGGATCCACAAGAAAGGTGCGGATGATCGAGGGATAGAGGCTCTTGTAGTCCAGGACAACCACGGAGTCGTAGAAGCCAGGCTTGGAGTCCATCACGTAGCCGCCAGGGGATGATTTCCCTTGAACATCGCCGACGTTGGGTGCCACATAGCCCAGACGGTGCATGCGCGGCAGATAGTGGTGGCTGAACGCAGCGATAGAGCCCCCGAAGTGGTCGATCTGCAGGCCCGTCGTATGGGCGCGCTCCATCGCAAACTGCAGCAGTTTCGCTTTCTCGAAAATGCGCAGAACCAGCTCGCAGTCCCGGATGTTGTAGACGGCGAGTGCGGGCTTGTCTTCTTGGTAGCGCCGCTCGATCTCCGCCATCTTGTCGTAATCATCCCCGATGTACTTGCCTTCGCCAAGGAGCTCTTGAGAGACGTTTTCGA
This sequence comes from Comamonas aquatilis, assembly GCF_965139575.1. Lineage (NCBI taxonomy): Bacteria > Pseudomonadati > Pseudomonadota > Betaproteobacteria > Burkholderiales > Comamonadaceae > Comamonas > Comamonas aquatilis. The sequence goes on from NZ_CBCSIW010000013.1 coordinate 103,180, forward strand.
GGCTGAATGAGGGGAAGCTCCAGACAGCCGCCCTGAGCGCTTCAATGCCATCGATGACCACCCGGCCGGCCATGGGAGCAAATAGATAACCTTGCTTGCCAGGATGGGTTCGCCATGCGATGGGCTTGCGCTCCCGCCCCAGAAGCAAAGGAGTCGCGCAGTCATCTGCTGTTTTTTGCAGCACGCGCAGGTCGAACTGAATGACGCTCCAGCCAATGATTACGTCCGGATCATTGCGGGCAAACCACTCGTTGAGCTTGCCAATCATGGACTTGCGGGTCGGGCAATAAATCAGCGCGAAATCCGGCGGCGGCACCGGCGTGGAAGAAGGTTCTCCGAGCATGAACACCACGCGCTCCACCATACCGTCCAACGCTATGGAATAGAGGTCTTGGTGCTGGCTTGTCTCGATATCCAATGACACCACCTTCAGAGCAGGCCTGAAATCGGGCGCAGGCAGGAGCTTGCAGTCCACAAGCGTTGAGTTTTCGATCCGCCCGCCTTCCAGCCTCACGCCTGCTGTGATGAAGCGCTCCATCAAGTAGCGCTCGTGCGGGCGAACATCAGCCTCCAGAAGCGATATGCCGAGCGGTTGCAGGGAGCGAGCAAGTCGCCCTAACTGGCGAAAATGCTTGGCGTAGACCCCAAAAACGGGCTCTTGCTGAAAGTTCCTCAGCTCCAGTTCACGCAGCTGCACATCTGACATGCCCACAAGCGTAGCTTGCACCGCTGCCTTGTGCCGGATCTCGACGAAAGCCACTGAAGTCTGGGCAGTCAGAAGTACCTTCAGAGGCCCGGAATCCGTCGCCAACCAATACTCGATCTCGGTACCAGCCGGCGTGTCTCGCCAATTGCGGGTAAGGATGAATCCTTGGCGTTTGTTGGATGGCACGAAAGTTGGGAAAGAAAAAGCAAAGCGAAAGTTTGACAGACTTGAGTCTCAATTCTTGACCATGAAAGCCGCGGACATGCAGAGCAAGCTGGAAGAATAATGTGCTTGTGCGATACCTCGCGGTTGAAATGACACTCTGCAGCCGGCAACGCCCTTCCCAATGGCGCTATTTCAGTGACTGCAACGTAGGCGAGACTGCGATTTCAAGATCACGCCGCTAGGGAGAGGGGGCACTGCAAAGCCTGCTTTAGGCTGAAAACCATCATCAAGTTCTGGCTGATCGATGTCCATGCCACTGCGCCCTCGCGCCGCCAAGCTTACACATACACAACGGGCTCATCCGGGCCCATTTGGACTGCCCCACTGCAGTAGATAAATCCCAGCCTCGCGCCCGGGCGCGCTCAAACGTCCCGGAACTGAAACAGCCCAGATGACTGGGGCGGCATGTTTCATCGCTAACAACCAGGCGTAGCTCTCGTGAAAAATGTCCGCAGCCGCTTCACCGTCACGCACTTTGCGTAGGCAAAAGTCCAGCAGCTCTCGGTCATGGTGGATGAACACGAAGTTTCGATGACAAACCTGGGCTCTCTAGCTAAGCCTCGAATTCGAGTCAAAATCGAGAATGAATCTCATTACAAACAGTTTGACATCAAAGCTTGCATCCATCTCTGATGCGGCATGAATGCAGACCAAATCTAGTCAAACAATATAATACGAATTACTCTCATTCTCCTTTAAAGAAATGCAAACTCTTCAGAGTAGAAGCGAGCGATGGCTATACACGACTTCTGAGCGGCAGCACAACCATGAAAGCATGCACCTGAAAATGGACACACTCACCAGCTATCGAGGCCCCCGCATGCTGATCGCGCTGCGAATCGGCGCCGCCATTTTTGCGGGCTACGGTTTCACCTGGGGTTTTATCGCTCTGACAACCGCAGTGTTGTTTGCGCTGGGCATGGCATTTCATGATGCCGAGCATCTGAGCGCCATTCTTGGGCTTCTGATTTATCTGTGCGCATTTTTGTGGGCCTTCGCGGTCCGCAGTCTTGGCCGTGTGTGGGCTGTTCTGGTGGGCAGTGGCGCAGTGATGGGCATTGCCGCTTCGCTACTGCAGCACAACTTAATCTGAGGAAAGAGACGATACCCATGTTCCAGAATTTCCGTCTCTCCATGGCATGGCTACACACCTGGTTCGGACTTGCGCTTGGCTTTGTGTTGATGGCCTGCTTCTTCTTTGGATCGCTGTCGGTGTTTGACCGCGAGATTGATCGCTGGGCGATTCCATCATCGCGCTTTGAACCGCAACCCATGCCCTCGTTCGAGAAGGTGTTACGCCCCGCTTTCGAGCAGATGCAACCAAGCAAGGCAAGCCTTGATTTCATGCGGGATCGCATCAACGGCCCTATGCCGGAGCGGTTTGACACGGTGAAAAGTTGGGCCGCTTACACTACACACCGCGACCCGGTGCTCAGTCTTTTTTCAGGCTACGAAGTGCCCAACGCCAAAGACCCGGAAGAAGGCGTCTGGGGCAATCGCACCATCGATCCGCGCAGCGGCGTTGCGCTGCCAGATGATCAGCTCAAAATCGGCAGCCGCTTTTTCTATCCATTGCACTACAGCCTGAACTTGCAATGGAAAAGCATCGGCTACTGGATCGTCGGATTTGCTGCGCTGGTAATGCTCGCTGCCTTGGTCAGCGGCGTTGTCATGCATCGCAAAATCTTTCGCGAATTCTTTACCTTTCGCCCGAAAAAATCCACGCAACGCAGCACGCTTGATCTGCACAACATGACCGGCGTGCTCGCCCTTCCCTTTCACTTTTTCTTCGCATTCACGGGCTTGGTGATTTTTGCTGGCATCTACTTTCCAGTCACACATACGCAACTCGAACCACTGCATGAACTGCACGAAAAAATCGAGGCACAAGAGACCGGCCTACCGCATGATCGCGCAAGCGTTGCCGCTCCGCTGGCGTCGGTCGATGACATGATGAACGAAGCGCGCCGCCGTTGGGCCGACAAAGGCATGGCAGGTGAAGTGGGCCTTCTCTCACTCAACCATGTTGGCGATGCCAATGGCTACGTCAGCGTCTTCCGCGCAGGCACCGATCGCATCGCGCTGGTGGGCGACGGCATCCACTTCAAGGCCAGCACGGGGGAGGTGCTACGCGAAGACCCGCCACGCACCGCCGTGGACAGCATCAACACGTTTTTGACAGGTCTGCACCTGCAGCATTTCCGCCACTGGTTGCTACGCTGGATGTATGTACTGGGCGGGCTAATGGGCTGTGTGTGCATCGCCACCGGCTTTATTTTCTTTGTGGAGAAGCGCAAGAAGCAGCATGCCAGAACAGGGAATCAAGGTGCTCGGATTGTGGATGCGCTGGCTGTCACCACAGTCACCGGCATGGTGATTGCAACCCTTGTCATCTTAATCGCCAACCGCTTGCTGCCGCAAATGCTACCTACAAGCTGGCCCGCTCGCGGCGACCTGGAACAATACCTGTTCTGGGCGGGATGGAGTCTAGCAATGGCTCACGCGTTTATGCGCAGCGCACCCGTTGCCAAAGGGCTGACGAATCCCGCATGGCGCGAGCAATGCTTGGCGATTGTGATTCTAGCGGTACTGACAGTGCTGCTGAACTGGTTCACCACGGGTGATCATCTCATCAAAACCGTTTGGACCGACACCTACTGGCCCGTTGCTGGCGTGGATCTATTCCTGCTCTCGGGCGCCTGGTTGGCGTGGGTATCCGCGCGCAAATTGAACCAGCGCACCGCAGCGGCGGGTTCCGCCTCCCACATCAGGACCAGCCATGCGTGAAGCCATTTGTCTCGCAGGGGCGCTGATCACTAGCTTGATCGGCATGGGCTGGCTTTCTCTGGCCATGGACACGCACTGGCAGCAGGTGCGAAGCGATCCGATCTCGCATCCAACCACCGTGCGTCTGCGCATTCTCGGAGCGCTGCTGCTCGCAATCAGTCTGGGCTTATGCCTTGCAGCGGATCACGCATCGATGGCCATGCTGGTTTGGGTAATGGCACTGGCCGCCTCAGCGCTCTCCATCGCGTTCACACTCACATGGCGACCAAAGTGGCTTAGCGTTTTGACGCGAGGTATCCAGCCCTGCTCGCACCACAAATGATATTGAATATCATTTGCATCGTATACTTTCCCCCAAAGTGGTGACCGGTCGGACTGGCCGGAATACGCTACGAAGACGCTGACATCCATCCCTGATCTTCTTGTGCTGGCACACTATTACCGAGAGTTGTTGAGGTTCCTGCAAGGAACTGTCAGAGACCGCGATACGGCAGCAGACCTGGCGCAGGAAAGCTATGCCCGAGTGTTGGCTGTGCAGCAGTCTGGCGAAGTCATCACCGAGCCGCGTGCGCTACTGTACCGAACCGCTCGCAACCTGGTGATTGATCAATACCGCCGCAGCGAAGTGCGCGGCGCTTACGCAGCGGCGGAAGGCGATTCTTCCATCGACGCAGTCGATCTGGCTACTGGCCCTGAAGCCCTCGAACCAGAGGTGGCCGCGATGTCGTCTCAAACGGTAGATGCGCTGTTGACTGCTATCGGCGAGTTACCTCTGCGCTGCCGCGAGGCGTTCATCTTGCACAAGTTCGATGGGTTATCTCAGTCCGAAGTGGCCCGGCAGATGGGTATTTCCGTGACCATGGTGGAACGCCATATCAAACTGGGAATGCAGGCTTGTCGAGTCTGTCAGGAACAAATGCTGGGCGGCGTAGACGCCTCCCCTCCTGAAGTTCAGTCCAGGAGCAGCAAATGAGAATTTGCGCTTTCTTTTCTTTTCCGGCATTGGGTTTTGGCAGACTCGTGCGTCTACCTTCATATCGCCTCTGGCTTTTCGCATGACTGATCGCACCATTGCCCAATCGCCAAACATCGACCCTGATGTCGAGGCCCTGGAGTGGTTTGCGCGCTACAGCGATGCACCCGATGCGGCCTATTCAAACGCGGCCTTTCGCAGTTGGCTGGCTGGGCACCCGGATCGTGAAACCGCATTCAACCGCTGGCAGGTCGATTGGCGGCAATTGGATGCTCTACCGCAATCGGGCGTTGAGCGCTTGCGCCTCCAACTGAAGAAGGACCAGGCAGAATCATCAAAAATGAGCCGCGCCTCGGAGCATCAACCATCGCGGTGGTCTGCGCTGATTCCGCAAGCGGCACTGTCAGCCGTGGTGATGGCGCTTGTGGTCGGCAGTGGCTATATGGCCTGGGACCATTGGCAACAGCAACCCGTGTTTGCGCACATGTACCAAACAGAGCGCGGGCAGCAACTGAGCGTGCAGTTGCCGGATGGCAGTCGCCTGAGGCTAGATACCGCGACACGCGTCGAAGTCAGTTTGTACCGCCAACGCCGCGAGGTGAAGTTGCCGCAAGGACAGGCCATGTTCGAGGTGCAAAAAGATGCTGCCCGACCATTCGACGTCGTGGCCGGCAACACCAAGGTGACGGTGGTCGGCACGCGCTTCTCTGTGCGCAACACCGCAGGGAGCCCCGTGCAAGTTGCCGTAGAGGAAGGCAAGGTGCGTGTGAGCCCGCTTCAATCTGCTGGCGGCAACGCGCCCGAGCCTGCTGCCGTGCTGCTGACGGCTGGCCAGCAGGTGGTTGCTGGTGCCGATGGACATGTAGGCCCCGTGGGCGCGATTGCGGCTGCCGGCATTGCCTCCTGGCGCGACGGCCGGATCACCCTGGAGAACGTGCCGCTCTCCGAGGCTTTGGCAGAGTTCGAACGCTACGCGCCTACGCACATGGTGGTGCGCGATGCGTCGGTAGGTGCACTGCGCCTGTCGGGCACCTTCGATCCGCAAAGATTGGCCCATTTCCGCTACGCCCTGCCCAAGGTGCTTCCCGTTCGTTTGAAGGAAAGCGGGGATCTCACGGAAATCGTGGCTCGCCACTGAAGCGAACCTTGGGCGCCGCGCGACATGGTTGCGGAATGGGCCCTCGCGATACATTTTCAAAAAAATGCTGCGTGCAGGTTGGGGTTTTTCATTGTCATGCGTCTTCCTGAGAACGATTCTTGTTTCGAATCTTTTGGAGAATGTTTGCATGTCCCGTTTTCGATTCCATCTTGCGCCGCTGGCAGCAGCTGTTACTGTGCTTTTGGCGACCTCAGGTGCTCAGGCGCAATCGGTCAGCGCGCCCGCCGCGCTGACCGCGCCAGTTGAAATCCAGATCACCGCGCAACCGCTGTCGCAAGCTCTGGTGGTTCTCGCCCGCCAGGCGCACCTGGAATTGATGGTGCAGCCAGCCCTGGTCGAAGGCCGAAGCGCGCCCGCAGTTCAAGGTCGCTTCACTGTGCGGGAAGCGCTGAATCGCTTGCTCGCAGGTACTGGCCTGCATGCCGAAGTGGAGGGAAGGTCTGTAGTTGTGCAACGCCTGTCGCAAAGCTCGGAGACTGCCACCATGCCGATGGTGACCGTTTCGGCCCTAGAAGAGCGTGGCTCCACCACCGAAGGCACAGACTCTTTCGCCACGCGTGCCGTGAGCATCAACAAGGGCGATCAGGCACTCAAAGACATCCCGCAATCCATCAGCGTGATCACGCGCAAGCAGCTCGACGAACAAGGCATCACGGACCTCAAACAGGCCGCCAACATAGCCACCGGCACCGTCGGCGTAACAGGTGTCGGACAGGGTATGGTTTTAGCCGCACGCGGCTTTCAGATCGACAACTGGCAATACGACGGCGTCGCGATTCCCCGCAACATGTACTCGCTCGGCAACTGGGCGGCAGAAGGCATGGCCTTTTATGACCGACTGGAAGTCCTGCGAGGCGCATCGGGCCTGTTGCAAGGCACTGGCAGCCCCGGCGGCGCTGTCAACCTTGTTCGCAAGCGCGGCCAAAACGAGAAGACCGTGACACTGACCACGCGTGCTGGTTCATGGGATCGCTACGGCGTTCAACTGGATGCCGGAGGCCCGCTCAATGCGGAAGGTACGCTGCGCGGTCGAGTCGTCGTGGACGAGGCCCGCAGCCGTTCCTTTGTCGACTATGTGAACGAGCGCGCTCGATCACTGTATGCCGCGCTGGACTATGACATCAGCCCGGATACGACAGTAGGCATAGCAGTGAGTCAGCTGGACAGCAAAGGGCGGCCCTTCATCTACGGCGTGCCTCTGCGTGCTGACGGCAGCGATGTGGGACTGCCCCGCTCCACATTCACGGGTGCCTTGTGGAACCGCGACAACCTCAAGCAGACCACGGTTTACGCCGATCTGAATCACCGCTTCAATGCGGACTGGAAGCTCAAGGTTTCGGCCTTGCACATGAGCGAGACGAACAACTCCACGCACCAACGCATGCACGGCGCCGTGGCTGCGGACGGAAGCGGAATGACCTACGCTGACTGGATCACCCACTTTGACTCCGACAAGGTCGGGCTCGATGCGTTTGTGAATGGCCGCTTCGATGCCATGGGGCTGCGCCATGAAGTCACGCTGGGTGCGGATTACTCCAAGTACAAATCGGACGACATGTACGCCAGCAACTTCACGTCGGGCGGCAACCTCTTCGACATCAATCACAACCGCCCCAAGCCAACCGTGGACAGTCTGCTGGCGGCCGGCGGCCGTAAAGCCTATTCTTCCTACGACGTGCAGCAAAAGGGCGTCTATGCCAGTTGGCGTGCTCAACTCACCGAGCCGCTGACTGCCATCGTGGGTGCCCGCGCCAGCTGGTATGACCTGCTCTACAAAGGGTCGCTGTTCGACACTCGCGAAGTCATGCGCGCATCGGGCGAAATCATCCCGTACGCCGGTTTGGTCTACGCGCTGACTCCCCAGTGGTCGGCCTACGGCAGCTACACCAGCGTGTTCGAACCCCAATCGGCACGCACGGCTGCAGGCAAGGTGCTTGATCCCATCATCGGATCGAACTACGAGCTGGGCATCAAAGGCGAGTTGATGGACAAGCGCGTCAACACCTCGCTCGCTGTATTCCGCTACGACCACAAGAACCGCGGCGTCAACGATATCGCATCCGGTTATGCCTGCGACGGCTGGTTCTGCTCCACTGCGTCCGGCAAGGTTCGTAGCCAAGGCCTTGAAGCCGAGGTGAGCGGTGAAGTGCTGCGCAATCTGCAATTGGTGGCGGGCTACACCTTCAATACCACCAAATTCTTGCGCGACCCCGATAACCAGGGCAAAGTCTTCAGCACTTGGACCCCCAAGCACATGCTGCGCGTCTGGGCGTCTTATCGCCTGCCTGGCGACTGGAGCCGCCTCACCACAAGCGCCGGCTTCGCCACGCAAAGCCATACGCTCGGCTATGACCGCTCATTCGACATTCCCGGCTTCACAACCTGGAACATGCGAATCGCGTATCAAGTCACGCCCGAGGTCAACGTAGCGATGAACCTGAACAACATCTTTGATAAACGCTACATAGTTCCCGGCTACACCGGGTACACAGGCGCCAACTACGGCGATCCGCGCAACATCATGCTCACCTTGAAATACACCCCTCGCCTTTAACGACTCACGAGGTACCAGGGCCAAGGAATTGAGCAACTTCTGCGGCCATTTTTCAACGACGCTTCAATTAACGCTCCCGCATCAGTGTCTTCTGGCTGTCCATGTAGAAGATTCGAGTCCGATACTTCATCAGCAACACTCCGTCTGCTACGCAGCTTTTCGTGCGCTGCATGGACCGCTTGAACCCGCTTAGCGGCCTCGCGCTTGACCGCAAAAACTCACCCAGGGATCCGCATCTCAGGCGGTACGGGCTGAGCCAGCGGCTTGACTCGGCAAGGGCGTGGAAGCGAGCAGGTTTTGCTTGGACCGTTCCGGATGCATGAGCAGTACGCACACAGCGCCACCGATCAACAGCAATACGCCGCTGAGCGCGAAGCCGTGGCGGTAAGCCGTGGCGGCGGCAGCCCCGCCGTCTTGCAGCAGCTTGCCCATGACCACGGGTGCCAGCAGCCCGGCGATCGAACCGAAGACGGCATTCTCGACAGCGAGCATGGCACCACGCTGCGCTGGCGGTGTGACCTCGCTGATCGTCGTCTGGGCAAAAGTGAAGGTGGCCACCGCCAGGCCGATGGCGAGCGCAATCACAACGACTTCCGCGAGGGTGCCGTAACTGACCAGCTGGAGCGATCCGAACAAGGCGCCAGCCACCAGCAGGGCACCACAGGCCACCAGCACGCGTCCTTGGCGCGATGATGCGCCTTGCGTCAGACGCCGCTGCGACAAGCCGGAGACGGCAAAGCTCACCGGAACACCCAGCACCACGATCAGCGCAAAGATGCCGCCGGCCTGCTTGGCCTCGAAGCCAAGGCCCGTGCGCAGGTAGGCGGGCAACCAGGTGAGTGCCAGAGCCACCACCCAATACGCCACGAAATGCATGATGAAGACGCCGATGACGGTCGGATCCGTCAGCAGTCGAGCATAGGGAACCCGTCCCGTCTCGCCCGCGGAAGCATTCGTCTTCTTGTCGTCTTCCAAGGTGCCCTCGGCCCCGAAAACCAGCCAGACTGCGGCCCAGACGAAGCCGATCGCAGCCAATACCCAGAAATTGGCGCGCCAGCCCCAATGCGCGGTCACCAGGGGGATCAGCAGCCCTGCGGCGACGACGCCCAAGGTGGACCCGGCGTTGATCAACGCACCCGGCATATTGCGCTTGTCATTGGGGAACCACTTGAAGGCAGCGTGCAGTGCCACCGGCGCGGACGGCCCCTCGCCAAAGCCCAGCAGCACACGGCAGACGATCAGCATCGTGATCGACGACGACACGGCAATCGGAATCTGGACCAACGACCAAAGCACCGCCATGCCGAACAGGATCCATCGGCTCTGCACCCGATTGGCAAGCAGCCCACCGAGCAGACCGCCCACCGAGAAGAGCCAGAAGACGCTGCCTGCCACAACGCCGAACTGAACCGGCGTCAGGTTCAGCTCGGCCATCATCGGGATCGCCACCAGGCCGACCACGACCTTGTCGATGAAGTTGACGGTCTGCAATCCGCACAGCATCGCTGCGATGCCCCAGGCTTTGCCTGGTTGATATTGGCTGCTCATTTGCTTGTCTCCAAGTTGCCGGTATTACGTCAACCGGTCTGTACTGTTGGAAATGGGACGATCAATCAGGCGCGGAGTTCGCGCCGCAGCACCTTGCCCACCGTCGACTTGGGCAGCGCATCCAGGAAGGCGATCTGCTTGGGCCGCTTGTACGCAGTGAGCTGCTCGCGGCAATGCTCGGCAATCTGCTCCTCGCTCAGGCCCGGGTCGCGCTTGACGATGAACACCTTCACGGCTTCACCGCTTCGCTCGTCGGGCACGCCGACGGCCGCAACTTCGAGGACGCCCGGCAAGGCGGAGACTACCTCTTCGATCTCGTTGGGAAAGACATTGAATCCGCTCACCAGGATCATGTCCTTCTTGCGATCAACGATCTTCACGAAACCCTTCTCATCCATCACACCCACGTCGCCGGTCTTGAAGTAGCCGTCAACGGTCATGACCTTGGCCGTCTCGTCCGGCCTTTGCCAGTAGCCAGTCATGACCTGAGGGCCGCGGATGCAGATCTCGCCCTGGTCACCCACGGGCACGTCCGCGTTCTGGTCATCGCGGATGGCGATTTCGGTATCCGGCACCGGCAGGCCGATGGTGCCTGTCCAGTCCTGCGCCGAGACCAGGTTGCAGGTGGCGACAGGCGACGTTTCCGACAGCCCGTAGCCCTCGATGATGGGCAAGCCCGTGACGCTGCTCCAGCGCTGAGACACCGCTTGATGAACGGCCGCGCCGCCGCCGATGGTCAGGCGCAAATCGGACACATCGAGTTGCTTGAAGTCCGGATGGGCCATCAAGCCGGTGAACAAGGTGTTGACCCCCGGCAGGATGTGCACCGGCGTGCCCTTGAGCGCCTGGATGGCGCCGGCAAGGTCGCGCGGATTGGCGATCAGGCACAGCTGCAAGCCGCTGCGCAAGCCATACATCAGGCAGAAGGTCAGCGCGAAGATGTGATACATCGGCAGCATCACGACCATGTTCAGCCCGGCGCTCTTCGCCAGGGTTCCCAGCGCAGGCCCCATCCAGGCCTCGACCTGCGAGATGTTCGCCAGCAGGTTGCGATGCGTCAGCGTCGCGCCCTTGCTCACGCCGGTGGTGCCGCCGGTGTACTGGAGGAAGGCGATGTCGTCCGGGCCCAGCGTCACGTCACGGCCGGTCAAGGTCGCGCCTTGTGCAAGAGCCGCTTCGAAATCCGTGGTCCCCGGCTTGTCGGCCAGGGGCACCGCGCCGCGAACCACCACGACATTCTTCATCGGCCTGTCGGCGAGGACGGCTTCAAGCGTCGAGACGAAAGCGTCGAAGACCAGGATGGTCTGCGCACCGCTGTCGGCCAGCTGGTGAGCCAGTTCGCGCGGCGTGTACATCGGATTGACGGTGACGACGGTCCCACCGGCACGCAGCACACCGAGCACACCAACGACAAACGCGAGCGTGTTGGGCAGCATCAGCGCCACCCGGTCGCCCTTGGCTACGCCTTGCTGCTGCAGCCACGCGGCGAAGCTGGCGGCCAGGGTGTCCAGCTCCCGGTAGCTATAGCGTTTGCCGGCCGCGGCGACGGCGGTGCGCTCGCCGTGGCAAGCCAGCGCGTCGGCCAACAGCTGCTTGAGCGACGGGGCTGGAAGCAGATCGATCGAGTGCGGGATATCGCCTGGGTATTGCGCCAGCCAGGCCTTTTCGGGCGCCACGGCTTCAGCTCTCATAGCCCATCACCGATTTGTATTCGAGGAAGTCGGCCAGGCCGTACTCGCCGTATTCGCGGCCGTTGCCGGACTTCTTCACGCCGCCGAAGGGCGCGGCGAAATCGGGCATGGCGCCGTTGAGGTGCACCGTGCCGGTCTGCATGCGGGAAGCCACGCGACGCGCACGCGCGATGTCCTTGGACGACACATAGCCGGCCAGCCCGTACTCGCTGTCGTTGGCAATAGTGAGGGCCTCCTCTTCGCTGTCATAGGGAATCATGACCAGCACCGGGCCGAAGATCTCTTCGCGGGCGATGGTCATCTCGTTCGTCACGTCGGCAAAGACGGTCGGGCGGACGAAAAAGCCGCGTGTCAGGCCTTCCGGGCGGCCCGGGCCGCCGGCCACCACACGGGCGCCCTCGGCGATGCCTTGCTCGATCATGCGCTGCACCTTGCCGAACTGCGCCGCGCTGGAAAGCGGCCCGAGCTTGGTCTCTTCGAGCTTTGGATCGCCCACGCTCAAGGCCGCCACGGTGCCCTGCGCAATCTCGATGGCTGCGGCGTATTGCGATCGCGCCACCAGCATGCGTGTCGGCGCCGTACAGGTCTGCCCGGAGTTCAGCATGCAGCTGACGACACCGCCCGAAACGGCCGCGACCAGATCCGCGTCATCCAGGATGATGTTGGCCGATTTGCCGCCCAGCTCCTGCGTCACGCGCTTGACGGTCGGCGCGGCATTGATCGCCACTTGCACTCCGGCGCGGGTGGAACCCGTGATGGACACCATGTCCACATCGGGGTGCGAGGACAGCGCCGCGCCGACCACCGGGCCTTCGCCGAACACCATATTGAACACGCCGGCCGGAGCGCCCGCCTCGTGCATCACCTCGGCAAAGAGCTTGGCATCCAGGGGGGCGAGTTCGGAGGGCTTCAGCACCAGCGTGCAGCCGGCCGCCAAGGCGGGCGCCACCTTGGCCGTGATCTGGTTGATGGGCCAGTTCCAGGGCGTGATGAGCGCGACCACGCCCACGGGCTCACGTGCCACGAGGGTCGAGCCCCGCACTTCTTCGAACTTGAATTCCTTCAGGGCCTGCAGCACCGACTGCAATTGCCCCAGCCCGATGGGCGCCTGGTACTGGCGCGCCAGCCACGCCGGAGCGCCCATCTCGGTGGTGATCGCGAGAATCATCTCCTCGAGCCGGTCCATGAATCCTGCGATGACTTTTTCGAGCAGCGCCATGCGCTCTTCTCGCGTGCTTTGCGACCAGGCCGGAAAGGCTTGGCGCGCTGCGGCCACGGCAGCATCGACATCCTTCGATCCGCCCATGGCCAGCCGACCGATGACCTCTTCTGTCGCCGGATTGACGATGGCAAAGCTTTGGGCACCCGCTGCAGGCTCGACCCACTGGCCGCCGATGTAGAACTGGGATACGTCTTGCATGTCTTGTCTCTTTGGTGATGGTTGGGAGGGCGGGTCAGAAAGTGCGGTCACCGATTACGGTGGCGCGCAGCATGCGGCGCACGGCAGGGAAGTAGTCCTGGATCGCGTAGTGCTGGGTCGAGCGGTTGTCCCACATCACGATGGTGTTGGGCTTCCAGCGCACCCGCATCTGGTACTCGGGGATCTGGGCCTGGCGCAGCAGGTACTGCAGCAAGTCCATCTCGGCCAGGCGGAAGTCGAAACCGACTCGAATCTCGCCGTTCTCCATGAAGTTGGCGAAGTGTGTCGTGAAGGACTCGTTGACGTAGAGGATCTTTTCGCCGCTCTCGGGGTGCGTCCGCACCACGGGATGTTCCACCATCGGGTATTGGCGCCGCGTGGCCTCGCGCTTTTCCGCAGTCATGCGGCCGCCGAAGGCTGGCATCAGGTCGTGGACAGCTCGCAGCCCTGCGAGGCGAGACTTGATGCTCTCCGGCAGGCGCTCATAGGCGGCGACCATATTGATCCACAGCGTGTCGCCGCCGTGCGCGGGGCATTCGATGCAGCGCAGGATGGAGGCCATCGACGGCTCTTCGCGCCAGGAATAGTCGCTGTGATAGATGTTTTCCTGCGCCGGCTTGCTGGCGTCGCCGCCCAGGACGACAAGTTCCGGATGCTCCGGGTGCTTGGGGAAGACTGGATGCGTCTCCAGAACGCCGAAGCGGCGCGCAAAGGCCACCTGTGCCGCTGGCGTGATGTCCTGCTCGCGAAAGACCAGCACCTTGTGCTTCACCAGTGTGGCTCGCAGTTGTTTGAATGTCTCTTCGTCGAGTTCGACGCCCAAGTCGATGTTTCCGATCTCGGCTCCGATGATCGGGGTGATGGGGTCGATGGTGAAGCTGCTGCGCAGCGCCGTCTGCGGCGCAGAGGTCGCGCCCGCCTTCTTCTTTGTAAGCGTTGCTGTTGGCATCTTTGTCTCCTGAATTGGCCCGACTTCGTATGGGCCGGTGCAAGCATCACCGTCCTGGTTGGCGCGGTGTGAGGCAAATTCTCAGCAGTACGCTTTGATGCGTCCAATGTATTATTGGTATTGTTTTAATGCATGCTGGGTATCATGATTGACCTTCGCCAAATGCGACATGTGCTTGCACTGGCCGAGCACCGTAACTTCGCCCGGGCAGCCGAAGCACTGCATATCACCCAGCCTGCGCTCACTCGAAGCATCCAGGGTGTAGAGGCCTCTCTGGGCGCCCTTCTTTTCGACCGTGGGCGCCGTGACGTGGCGCCCACGGCCATCGGAGAACTGGTGCTTGCGCACGCCGGCGGCCTTGAATTGGCGGCACGGGACCTGGAGCGCGACGTGCAACTGGCACTCGGCATGGAGGTGGGGCAACTGCGCATCGGAGCCGGCTCGTTTGCCGGCACAACCCTGATTGGTAATGCACTGGCCAAGCTGACGCTTGCCCATCCCCGCTTGCGCACTCACGTCATCCAGGCCCCCTGGCTCGAACTGCCCGAACGCCTGCGGCAGCGTGACATTGAGTTGATGGTCGGCGACATGAGCGAAGTAGAGGCCATCGATGAGTTCGAAGTCCGGTTGCTCAAGCCTCAGCCGTACATGCCGGTGGCCCGTGCGGGGCACCCGCTCGCGCACCGAGCCAGCCTGGTCACGTCGGACGTGCTCGACTATCCGCTGATCGGTCCCGGGTTGACCAAGGCGATGGAGACTGCCATCGTGCGCAACCTCAAGCTGAGTGATTCGCGAGCAGGTCGCGAGAAGCCGCTGCTGACAGTTGTCTGCGACAGCCTCCCGGTGCTGAGGACACTGCTGCTCAAAACGGATGCCGTCGCAGTGCTCAGTCCTTTCATGGTGGCCGATGACCTGGCGGCACGATTGCTGGTGGCGATGAAGTCCCTGACGATGGACGCGCAGTCCCGCTACGGCATCGCGCACTTGAAGGGACGCACACTTTCTGCGCCCGCGCGCGCGTTCCGTGATTTTTTGCTGAGTGAGCAGCCATCGAACGTTGCGACAGCCAAGCAGTGAGCGCGTTGATCACGCGCGTCTCCTTGGTCACATCATCGGACTCTCGTCAGACCTACGTGGCCCGGGGCAAGCCAATCGAAAGCTTGCATTGAGCGGCCATCTCCTTCCTTACGAGCAACCGTAGACTTGTCAGCATCCCACCGGGCGATCGCATACCTCTTGAGGTATTGCTCCAAGGGGTTTGTGCATGGAATCCGTGGCGACGGACGGCCTGCTGATGGCACGCTCGATCAAGCACGCGGCTGTGAATCGACCAGTGTTTTGTAGATAGTCCAAAGCCTCCTATTTCCGTTCCAATAGGAGTCCTTATGAGCAGTCAACGTTACCCTGAAGAATTCAGGATTGAAGCGGCCAAGCAAATCCTGGAAC